>JBPCPX010000119.1:0-12922 GCA_050998695.1 Actinomycetota bacterium | reverse complement strand
AGGGGGGATCGTCCAGGGAGGCCAAACGCATCTGCTCGGAGTGTCCCGTTCGGATCGAGTGCCTCAACTACGCGCTTCGCCGCGACGAGCGGTACGGCGTGTGGGGCGGGATGAGCGAACGGGAACGGCGGCGCCTCAAACGGATGGCGTCGTAAACAGGATCCTTCGTAGTCCACGAAGGAAAGGGGGACGGGATGGCAGCACGGAAGACAGCCGCACGGAAGAGGCCCGCGGCGAAGCGGTCCGCGTCAGCGAAGAAGTCTGCCGCGACCCGGAAGCGGACAGCCGCGAAGCGGTCCGCCGCCGGTAGGAAGGCCGCCGCCACGCGGAAGAGGACGACGGCACGCAGGAAGACCGCCGGCAAGAAGGCTGCGGCGACCAGGAAGCGGACGACGGGGCGCAAGAAGACCGCCGCTCGCAAGCCGGCCCGCAGGAAGAGCACCGCAAAGAAGTCGGCAGCTCGCAAGCCGGCACGGAGGAAGTCGACCAAGCGGGTCGCCGCGGGCAAGAAGGCCGCTGCGACCAGGAAGCGCGGTACCCGCAAGGCTGCGACCACGCGCAAGAAGGCGACCGCGCGCAGGAAGACGGCGGCTCGCAAGCCGGCCCGCAGGAAGAGCACAGCCAAGAAGCGCTGAGCTCCGGGTTCGTCGTATCACCAAGGGGGGCGGAAACGCCCCCCTTCGATCTTGCTAACACCCACTGCTAGGCTCCCGCAGCGCCCAGGCGCCCTACCGGATGACCTCGCCCGCCACCGCAACCGTCGCGTCGACCGGCACGTCTTCTCCAAGCGTGCTCGCGTTGCTCGTGGTCGGCCCGGGATCGTCACCCTGGTTGCGGGATTGCCTGCTGTCGCTCGCGCACCAGTCGTATCCGCGCGTCGGCATCCTCGCGGTGGATGACGGTGCCGATGACGCCTCTCGAGAGATGCTGCTCGGCTCGCTCGGCTCGCGGCGGGTGCTGACGAACGAAGAGCGTCTGGGATCCGCTCGCTCGGTCCGTGCCGCGCTCGGTCGTCCGGTCGCCAAGGGCGCGGATTTCGTGCTGATCGTCGATCCTCGCGCATCGCTCGACAAGGACGCCGTTGCCCGGCTCGTGGAGGCCGCCGTGGGGATCGGCGTCGAGGACGTCGGGATCGTCGGTGCCAAGATCGTCGACCGCGACGATCCCCGATCGCTCCGGGACATCGGCCGTTCGTCGGACCGATTCGGTCACCCCTCCTCGTCGCTGCAAGCCGGCGAGATCGACCAAGGACAGTTCGATCGGGTGCTCGAGGTCTTGTGCGTGTCCTCGGCTGCGATGTTGATCGCTCGCGACGCCCTCGAGCGCTCAGACCTGTTCGACGAGCGGCTCGCTCCGGCGCATCGGGATCTGGACTTCTGTTGGCGAACACGCGTGGCCGGCTACCGGATCTTGATGACGCCGCTCGCCCGCGTGCGGCTCGGCGGTGGAGCGGAAGAGGAGAGGTCTCGGGAAGCGACGCCGCGGCGCAGTCCCCGGTACGAGGAGGATCGTGCGGCGGTCGCGGCGATGCTCAAGAACTACTCGCTGCTCTCTCTCGTGTGGGCGCTGCCGGCCGCGCTCGTGTTGGGGGCTCTTCGCTTCATCTATCTCACCCTCAGCCGGCGCTTCGAGGAGGCGCTCGACATCGCGGCGGCGTGGGGTTGGAACCTCGCCCATCTCCCCGGCACCCTGTCACGTCGCCGACATGCACAGAAGGCGCGGAGGGTCCGCGATCGCGCGCTGCGGCGCTTCATGGAGTCTGCCGGTCTGCGCTCGCCACGATGGTTCGCGACGGCCGAACGGATCCTCGAGGAGCAGCGCGCGATCGAACAGGCCGATGAAGGAGAACCGATCCAGCGACGACTCCGAGACAGGACCGCATCGTTGGTGGGCACCCACCCCGTGATCGTCGGGTCGTTCCTGGCGGTGATCGTGGGTGCCGTCGCGGGACGTGAGCTGATCGGATCGGAGGCGCTGGTGGGCGGGGCGCTCCCGGCGTTCCCCGCTCGGATGGGGGACCTGTTCGCCGAATCGGCCTCGACCGTGCGGTCGACGCCCCTGGGTGGGCCGCTCGCGCCGAGTCCGGTCGTGGGTGCCCTCGGAGCGATCTCCTTCGCATGGCTCGGGGATCCGCGACTCGCGCAGTTGGCCATCCTGCTCGCAGGGCCGCCCCTGGCGGCGATCCTGATGTATCGCGCGACGATCCGCTTGTCCGTTCGCCCGGGGCCGGCCGTCCTGGCCGCCGCCGCGTACGGTCTCGGAGCGCTCACGCTCTGGGCGTTCTCGGAAGGCCGGCTTGGGCTGCTCATCGCGCTCGCTGTGTTGCCCGCGGCGGCGGAACGTATCGAGGCCGCCTTCGCCCGCGAGGAGCCACCCGGGGGGAGACCCCGGTTCGTCGCCGGATCGGCCGTCACGATCGCGGTGGGTGCCGCTTGCTACCCGGGGATCCTCCTCGCGATCGCCGTCCTGATCGCGATCCGCTTGGTCTCGGGTCCGGCCCGGCGCCGAGGGCTCCTTCTGACCGCGGCCGGAGCCGTGGGCGCCGCGGTACTCCTCTTCCCCTTCGTCCCGACGTTGCTCGCCGACGGCGGTCGCGCGCTCTCTTCTTTGGTCGGCACGACCGAGCCGGTTCGCCTGGCGCGGCTGTCGCTCGGACCGGGGCCGGGAACATGGCCCGTCGCGGCCTTCCTCCCGATCGGGGCCGCCCTGGGCCTGGGCCTCGTCCGCGGCGAGCTGCGTGGGCCCGCTGCGCGAGCCGCCGTCGCCGGCGGGGCGGGCCTCATCCTTTCGTGGCTCGCCGCGGCGAACTACCTGCCCCTCGGGTTCGCGAACCCTGCCGCCTACGCCGCGCTGGCGGCGGTCTCGATGGCGAGCCTGGTCGGATTCGGCCTCACCTCGTTCACCGGCTCCCTTCGGTTCGAGTCCTTCGGGCTCCGACAGGTCAGCGGAGCAGCGCTCGCGCTCGTCCTCGGTGCGGGACTCCTGCTGCAGTCGTTGGCTGCCATGGCGGGCACGTGGGGCGTCGGCCCGCCGGAGGAGCGGATCCCACCCGCGTGGGCGGTCGTGAGCGGAGCGGCCGGGGGCTCGTTCCGCGTCCTGTGGCTCACCGGCGATCGTGGCGACGGCCTCCCGCCGCCGGCGGGTGACCCGCAGCGACGCCTCGAGGCAGGGGGCGCGACGATCCGGTATGCGCTCACCGACCGGGGCGGCGCGAGCGTGCTCGACACCGGGCGGCCACTCTCCGGGCCGGGCGCTGATCACCTGGAGCGGGCGCTGGGAGGGATACTCGGGGGAACCACACGGCACGGCGGTGCTCTCCTCTCGCCCTTCGGGATCCGCTTCGTGGTGGCGGAGAGAGGGGTGCTGCCTTCGGCTGCTGAAGAGGCGCTCGATGCGCAGCTGGACGTGGATCTCCTGCCCGCGACCGGATTCACGATCTACCGGAACGCGTCGGCGATCCCACCTGCGGCGATCCTCACGACCGGCCCCGCCGAGGAGGAGATCATGGGCTCGGGCGACCCCTCCACGATCGCGATGTGGAGGCCGGTTCCCGCCGTTCCCCTCGAACGCGTGTCCGGCGGCTGGAACGGGGCGGCGCCCGCGGGAACCGTCTTCCTCTCCATCGAGCACGACGCTCAGTGGGCGCTCCAGGGACACGCCGTCCGCCCGGAGGCTGCATTCGGGTGGGCGACGAGGTTCGCTGCCACCGGGGACGCGATGCAGATCCGGCACGAGGGCCAGCTGCCGGCTCTCATCCAGGTCGCGCTGCTCGCGCTGCTGTGGCTCGCCGCGCTCTGGGTCACGCGGAAGCCGGTGGCTCGGTGAGCGGTGCCCGCGAGCTCCCCGCCCGAGGGCAGGTCGTCTTCGCAGGGGCATCGGTCCTGATCCTCGTCGCGGCGATGGTGCTGCTCGATCGGACCGGGGCGCGAGCGCCGGCACCGCTCGCGCGGGGCGGGGAGCCCTCGGGGGCATGGCTCTGCCCCCACGGTGGTGCGTCCGATCTGTCGGTTCAGCTGTATCTGGCGAACCCCGGCCCCGAGACGGTGACGGCGAGGATCACCCGGCTGGGGTCGGAACCGGCCGGCCCTCCGGAGAGTCACGAGGTCGAGGCGGGAAGGACCCTGCGGATCGACCAGGTGCCCCCGGACAGGGGAGCGGCGCTCTATGTCGAGTACTTCGGAGGTTGGATCGGGGCCGGGTGGGTCTCCTCCACCGAAGCGGGCGTTGCCGCCGAACCCTGTACGGCGGACGCGGCACGGACCTGGTACCTCCCAGACGGGACGACGCAGCTCGGTGAGGAGGCGTTCGTGATCGTCGCCAACCCGTTCGCCGCCGGCGCCGTGATGGACGTCGTCATCTACACGGCCGACCAGGCTCCGATCCGGGACTCTGCGTGGACCGACCTCGTCGTCCCCGCTCGCCGAAGCATCTCGCTGCATCTCAACTCGAGGATCAAAGGAGAGCCGGTGGTCGCGGTCGTGCTCGAGGTGTCCGTTGGCCGCGTCGCCGCGTCGGCACTGGGCATGGGTGATGGAACCCAGGTCAGGAGCACCCTCGGCTGGACCGAGTCGGCGACGGGCGCGACGTTCCCCCTGATGCAGGGGTCGGGTCAGACCGAGCTCATCCTGCTTTCCGCCGCGCAGCGATCGATCCGGTTCGGTGCCACGGTGTTGAGTGAGGAGCAGCCCCGCCCGGCGGGCGGGCTCACCGAGCAGGAGCATGGTCCTGCCTCGGCGGGTGCCTACGCGATCCCGGTGGACTCCGGGCCGGCGGCGATCCAGCTCTTCACGCTGGAGGGGGCCCCGGTGGTGGGCGCCCTGCGCGCGCTCGGACCGGGGGAGGACTTCGGCGCGACCGCGGGGGTCGTCACGGCTTCGGATACCTGGTTGGTCCTCCCGGCGACATCCGGCGTCTCACCCACGCCTGGCGCCGTCGTGGTGAACGATGGCGACGCGGACGTGGTCGCAACGGTCGAGCTCCTCCCGCCGATCGAGGTCACGGCGGCCGCGCCCGTGACGATGCAGGTGCCCGCCCACTCGGCGGCCGCCGTGCCGCCTGAGTTCTGGGCCTCCGCACCCGGCGCGGCCCTGCTGATCCGGACCGAGGGGGGTGCCGTGGTCGCCCTCGCCGCCTCCACGTCGCGAGGGACGGGAGACGCCCAAGCGTTCGCTCTGAGCATGGGCGTGGCGCTGCCGCGCGAGCGCTAAGGGCCGACGGCCCTCAGCGGGAGCCATCAGGGCAGGCGTGCCGAAGGGGGGAAGGGGTTGCGCCTTGACGTATCATTTCCGTCCCGGGATACCTCTCCCGGCTGAACCCTCATCCCCATGGCCAAAGGACGTCACACCGGGCGCGCGGCCCGCAGAAGATGGCCGCTGATCGTCGGACTCGCAGCCGGCGTCCTCGTCCTCGCCCTGGGCGGGGTCGCCTTCGCCGCCTACCGCTTCGAACAAGCCAACGCAACGCAGATCCTTCCCGGCATCACGATCGCCGGAGTCGACGTTTCCGAGATGACGCGGGCCGAGGCGATCGACGCCGTGCGGGCTCGCGCCGGGGAGGATCTCGATCGCGAGATCGTCATCTTCGTCAAAGGAAAACGCTTCACCACGACCCCCCGACACCTCGGCCGGCGCGCGCGGGTCGGTCGTGCCGTCAACGAAGCGATGAGGGCGTCGGATGACGTGGCCTGGGTCGAACGGGCCTGGCGAAGATTCCAGGACGATCCGCTCGACGTCGACATCGAGCTTTCACTCGAGGGAGACAGCGGTGTGCAGCGGTTCGTTCGCCGAGCCGCGCGGAAGGTTGCCGTCGAGCCGCGCAACGCATCCATCGGCATCGGGGAGGACGGAGGGCTGACGTTCCGCGAGTCCGAGGCAGGGTCGGCGCTCGACGCCCGCCGTGCCCAGCGCCTCTTGTCCAAGGCGCTCAACGGTGGCTCCTCGATCGTCCGGCTGTCCGTGCATCCGGTGGCCGCGAAGGTCAGTGAAGGATCGATGCTGCCTACGATCGTGGTGCACGTGGACACGAACCGTCTGGATCTGTACGAGGGATTCCAGGTGACGCGCAGCTGGGACGTCGCGACGGCGAAGCCGGGGTGGGTCACACCGGTCGGCGAGTGGTCGCTCTATCAGAAGCGAGAGAACCCCACGTGGTACAACCCGGCGCTGGACACCTGGGGTGCGAGCATGCCGGCGGTGGTTCCGGGCGGCCCCGGCAACCCGATGGGCACGCGGGCTCTCTACATCACGGCGCCCGGTCTGATCAGGATCCACGGGACGACCTCCCCGGACTCGATCGGGCGCTACGCCTCGCACGGCTGCATCCGGATGCACAACGAGCAGGTCGAGGCGCTGTACGACCTGGTACCCGTCGGGGCGAAGGTCATCATCATGGGGTCGCGACCGTCGTCTGCCGCGGAGGGAGACTTCCCAGACACTCCCGACGGATCCGACACGATCGCGTGACCTTGGGTGCGTCACCTCTGGCGCGCCCGATTCTGGCGGCTGAACCGGACGGTTCACTCCGCGGCGGGTGCTTGCATCGGGCTGGTCCACGCATAGCCTTCGTGGCATGCGACATTGCGCCCGCATGAGTTGTCCGGTCGAGCCCGTCGCCACGATCGCCCTCCGCTACGCAGATCGCCGGATCGTGATCGGCGAGCTGCGGCCCGAACGCGATCCCCACCTGCTCGATCTATGCACCCGGCACCTGGCGGCGATGACCCCGCCGGCGGGATGGCTGGTGGACGATTCCCGGCTGGCAGGCCTCACGGCCGACCGCCACTGACTAGCTATTTCGGGCCAGTCCGGAGGGCGTTCGGCGTCCCGCGGCTCTGGCGCGGGGGAGTAAAGAATGACTCCCAGGTGTCTGAAGCCCCGGCGTATCGCCCTGTTACGGTCGGTCACCCGAACGGAGGTTGAGATGCCCGATCCGAACAACTGCCCGGAATGCCATCAGGGCGACGTGATCTCGATCTCGATGAACGTGAGCGGCCGCGACCTCTCCTTCTCGACGTGCCACGCCTGTGAGGCGAAATGGTGGCACCGCGACGGCGAGCAGGTCGTACTGGCGGAGGTCATCGACACCGTCGTCCGGACGTAGCCTGACGTCCTCCGCAGCCCCTCCGTAGGATGGGCGGCGGTGGACCCTTCCCGCGTCTTCAAGGCCTATGACGTTCGCGGTGTCGTCCCCGACGAGCTGGATGCGGACCTCGTCCGACTGATCGGCGCCGCGTTCGCGGCGTGGAGCGGCGCATCGGAGGTCCTCGTCGGGCGAGACTGTCGTTTGTCCTCCCCGGAACTTGCCGCGGCGCTGACCGAAGGGGCGACGTCGCTCGGCGTCGACGTCATCGACCTCGGTCTCGCCTCGACCGATCTCCTGTACTTCGCGTGCGGCTCCCTGGACCGGCCCGGCGTCATGATCACCGCCAGCCACAACCCGAAGGAGTACAACGGGCTGAAATTCTGCCTGGCGGGCGCGAAGCCCGTCGGGGAGGACTCGGGCCTCGGCGAGATCAGGGCCCTCACGGAGAAGGGTGACGAGATCCTCGGGACCGGGCACGGGTCGGTCCGCAGGCAAGCCGTCCTGGACGCCTACGTGGACCACGTCCTCTCGTTCACCGATGTAGAGCGGATGCGACCGCTGACGGTCGCGGTCGATACCGCCAACGGCATGGGTGGTCTCGTGGTGCCGGCGGTCATGCAGCGGCTCCCCGTCACGCTGCACCATCTCTACGCCGAGCTTGACGGCACGTTCCCGAACCACCCCGCGGATCCGATCGATCCCGCGAATCAGCGAGATCTGAAGAGGGTGGTCCTCGAACACGGAGCGGACGTGGGCATGGCGTTCGACGGTGATGCGGATCGGGTGTTCCTCGTGGACGAACGCGCGGAGGACGTGAGCGGATCCATCCTCACGGCGCTCATCGCGGCCTCGATGCTGGACCGAGAGCCGGGCGGCAAGGTAGTGCACAACGTGATCTGCTCGTGGACCGTTCCGGAGGTCATCCGCGAACACGGCGGCGAGCCGATCCGAGCGCGTGTCGGCCATTCGTTCATCAAGCAGGTGATGGCCGAGACGGCGGCGATCTTCGGTGGCGAACATTCGGGCCACTACTACTTCCGGGACAACTACGGCGCTGATTCAGGCCTGATCGCGGCCGTGATCACGCTGGGTGAGCTCTCGAAGTCGGAGCGGAGCTTGTCGCAGGTCCTGCACCCGTACCGCCGGTACTTCTCGTCCGGGGAGATCAACTCCCGCATCGCCGATCCGCAGGCCAAGATCGAGGAGATCGCTGCGGCGCTCCGCGACGGCAGTCCGGATCGGCTCGACGGCCTGACGGTAGAGTTCGACGACTGGTGGTGCAACGTGCGGCCTTCGAACACCGAGCCGTTGCTTCGGTTGAACGTAGAGGCGAAGACGGCGGAAGTCCTCGCCGCCAAGACCGAGGAGCTCCTCGCGTTGATCAGGGGAGAGGCTCAACGAGGGGCCGAGAGACAGGAAGAGAGGGACGGGTCGTGACGCTCGACGCAGAGCTGCTGGAGATCCTCGTGTGCCCCAACGATCGCGGTGACGTGGACTATCACGAGGACGAACAGGTGATCGTATGCCGCACCTGCGGCTATCGGTATCCGGTCCGTGACGGGATCCCGGTGATGCTGATCGACGAGGCCGAGAAGCCGGATGGCGGGCCGGGCGCGAAGCCTGCGGCCGAGCCGAAGGGCAAGAAGTGACGATCGACCTCGACGACGTCCGAGCGGTGCGTGACCAGGATCCGGGCGACATGCTCGCGGCGGTCGCGGCACTCGGCGCGCACTTCCGCGAGGGGTATTCGAACGGAGCGGCCGCGAGCGGCCTTCCGGACCTCGTCGACGTGCGCAGCGTGGTCTTCTGCGGCATGGGAGGGTCCGCGGTCGCCGGAGACGTCTTGCGGTCGGTGTTCCGCGACCGCCTCGGCGTCCCGGTCGAGGTGAATCGGTCGCCGGAGCTCCCTGAGCACGCGGGACCGCACTCTCTCGTGATCGCCTCGTCCTACTCCGGGAACACGTCGGAGACGCTCGCGTCGTTCCGTGAAGCCACCAAGCGCGGATGCCGGGCGATCGTGGTGAGCTCGGGTGGGACGATCGTGGACGAGGCGGTGGAGGCCGGCGTGCCCGTCGTGCGTGTGCCCGGCGGTTTCCAGCCGCGCGCCGCGCTGGGGTGGTTGGCTTCGACCGCTCTCGGCGCGCTCGAAGCGGCGGGGCTCCTCCCGCCGTTAGCCGAAGACGTGGCCGAGGCGGCGGGAGAGGCCGACGCGCGGGCCGCCTCGTGCGGCCCCGACACGCCGGCAGGTGAGAATCCGGCGAAGCGCCTGGCCGAGGAGATCGAGGAGCGGATCCCCGTGATCTGGGGCGCCGAGGGCATCGGGGCCGTCGCCGCAGCCCGGTGGAAGACCCAGTGCAACGAGAACGGGAAGGTGCCTGCGTGGTGGGCATCGATGTCCGAGCTCGATCACAACGAGGTGGTCGGATGGACCGAGCCGTTCGGACGCGCGCACAGCGTGATCGCCCTTCGCCACGAGGCCGAGGATCCCGAGATCGCGGCGCGCTTTCCGCTCTCGCTCCGGATCGCGGCGGACTCGGGTGCCGACACCCATGAGGTGTGGGCCACGGGCCGGAGCGCGCTCGCTCGGCTGGTCTCGCTGATCGCGCTGGGGGACTTCGTGAGCGCCTACCTGGCGATCCGCAAGGGTGTCGATCCCACGCCCGTCGTCGTGATCGAGCGGCTGAAGGCCGCCCTCGTGTCGTGACCGAACCGCAGGTCCCCTCGCCCGGGGACGGTATCGAGGAAAGGATCGTGCGCGCGATCCGAGAGCGCACGGACATCCAGCCGGTTGCCGGCGTCGTGCTGGGCTCCGGGCTCGGTGACGCGATCGCGGTCGCCTGGGAGCGCGCCGGCTCGGGGGAGCCCCTCGAGATCCCCTACGGCGAGCTACCCGGCTTCCCGCCGCCGACCGTGCCGGGACATGCGGGGAAACTCTGGCTGGGGACGATCGGAGAGCGTCCAGTGGCGATGTTCCAGGGCCGGATCCACTTCTACGAGGGTCACCCGATGCCGCTCGCATCGATCACGACCCGGGTCTCGCACGCGCTCGGGGCCCGGACGATGGTGCTGTCCGCGGCGGTCGGCGGTCTCGACCCGTCGCTCGCGGGTGGGTCGATGGTGATCGTCCGCGATCACCTCAACCTGATGGGAACCAACGCGCTCGCGGGCTGGCGTTATCCGGACGACTCACCCGCGTTCGTCGACGTCTCGCAGGTCTACGACGCCGAGCTGTCGGCCGCCGCGCTGGGGATCCTGCGCGACCACGGAACCGCCGTCACGGAGGGCGTCTATGCCGCGATGGCGGGACCGGCCTACGAGACCCCGGCGGAGACGGAGATGCTCCGACGGATGGGCGCGACGGTCGTCGGCATGTCGACGGTGCCCGAGGCGGTCGCGGCCCGAGCGTTGGGCATGCGTGTGCTGGGACTAAGCTTCGTCACGAACACCGCGGGGGGTGCCGTCTCTCACGAGGAGGTCCTGCTCGCGTCGAAGACGGCGGCGGAGGCGATCGGCCGGGTGGTGGCCGGCCTCGCCGACTCCTTCTGACCGAGAGGAACCGATGGGATACGACATCAGAGACAACGGGCTCGCCGACCCGGGGCGAGGGAGGATCGACTGGGCCGCCGGCGAGATGCCGGTGATCGGGCAGATCCGCGAGCGCTTCGAGAAGGAGAAGCCGCTGGAGGGTGTGCGCATCGCCGCGTGCCTGCACGTGACGACGGAGACGGCCAACCTCATGTAGACGCTGGCCGCCGGCGGCGCGGAGGTCGCGCTCTGTGCCTCCAATCCGCTCTCGACCCAGGATGACGTGGCCGCCGCGCTGGTCGAGCAGAGCGGGATCGATGTCTACGCGATCAAGGGCGAGGACACCGACATGTTCTTCAAGCACATCAACGCGTGCCTCGACATCCGCCCCCACGTCACGATGGACGACGGCGCGGACATGGTGAGCGTCCTGCACAAGCAACGCGTCGATCAGATCACCGAGATCATGGGTGGCACGGAGGAGACGACGACGGGTGTGATCCGCCTCCGCGCGATGGCCTCCGACGGCGCCCTCAAGTACCCGATCGTCAGCGTGAACGACGCGAACACGAAGCATCTGTTCGATAACCGATTCGGTACGGGCCAGTCGACGATCGACGCGATCATGCGCGCGACCAACCGGCTGCTCGCCGGACGGGCGTTCGTGGTCTGCGGCTACGGGATGTGCGGCCGCGGGGTGGCGTCTCGCGCGCGCGGGATGGGCGCCCACGTGATCGTGACCGAGGTCGATCCGACCGCTGCTCTCGAGGCCGTGATGGAAGGCTTCCGCGTCATGCCGCTGCTCGAGGCCGCCCGGGTCGGCGACGTGTTCGTGACGGTGACCGGCGACAAGGGCGTGATCCGCAGCGAGCACATGGAGCGCATGAAGGACGGCGCGATCCTTGCGAACTCCGGGCACTTCGACGTGGAGATCGACAAGAACGCCCTCGCCGCGCTCTCGGAAGGGCGGGTCCGTCGCATCCGCGACTTCGTCGACGAGCACACGCTCGCCGACGGCCGCCGGCTGAACCTGCTGGGCGAGGGCCGCCTGGTGAACCTCTCCGCTGCCGAGGGCCACCCTGCCGCGGTGATGGACATGTCGTTCGCCAACCAGGCGCTCTGCACGGAATGGCTCGTGAAGAACCACGGCGACCTCGAAGCGAAGGTGTATCCGGTCCCGACCGAGATCGACGAGGAGGTCGCTCGCCTCAAGCTGCGGGGCATGGGCGTGGACATCGACACCCTCACCCCCGAGCAGGACGCCTATCTCCGTAGCTGGGAGGAGGGTACGTGACCCTGCAAGACCCCGTCAGCATCCGGGCGCACTTCGAGCGCTTCCCGGCGTCGCTCAAGGGTTCGTTCGTGATGCGGGGGGCCGACGGCAACCCGCATCAGGTTCGGCTCGAGGACGCTCGCGCCGTCGAGCTCGCGGGCCACGGCTCCGTGTCGATGGGCGTCCAGCCCGCGACGCTGGAGGTCGCGCCGAACCGCGATCTCTTCGTGCCGTTCGAGTTCCTGGTCACCGAGCTCTCATCCGGCTGGTACGCGATCGAGTGTGACGTGGCGATCGATGCGGAGCCGGAGACGGTGCGTCCCGGCGCGCGGTTCGCCATCCCGTGGTCGAGGGGCGCGACCAGACGCGACCAGGTGCGTCTCGGAGAGTCCGTGGTGGTCGGCGGCGACAAGGTGCAGCTCGACCAGCTCGAATGCCGGATCGACTCGATCGAGCTGCTGTACGAGGGGGCGGAGGCGGTGATCACGCTCGCCGCCGACGGCGTTCGGGTTCCGGTGCTGGAGTCGACCTTCGACGCGGAGACCGGTTCCGGCTCGGTCAGCGCGTACCCGCTGTTGAAGACCCAGCGCCTCCTGACGATCGCGGTCAAGGATGCCGGCGCACCGATCGAGGTTGCCCTTCCCTGATTCTTGGCCCTGATCGTGTCGGCGGCGCGCCGTAGCGTGCCGCCGTGTTCGAGATGGCGCTCGATCGGGTGGTCGACGTGCTCTTCCCACGGGCCTGCGCCGGATGCGGCGCAGGCCCGTGGCCGTTCTGCGAGAGGTGCGCCGGGGAGCTCGTCCCGCTGGAGCCGCCCTGGTGTCGTCGCTGCGGCCGGCCGTCACGCACGAGCGTCGATCGATGCCGGGACTGCCCTCCGGCGCCGATCACGTCAGCCCGCGCGGCGTTCGCATACCGGGGGCCCGCCAAAGCCTCGGTCCACCGATTGAAGTTCTCCGGCTGGCGCGGGGTGGGGGAGGCGCTCGCCGCGGCGCTGGCGGCGCTCGGCCCGCCGCCGGCCGACGCCGTCACGTGGGTGCCGCT
>JBPCPX010000118.1:0-31849 GCA_050998695.1 Actinomycetota bacterium | reverse complement strand
TCGCCCACTTGAGCGGCTTGCCACCCTCTCGCGCGATCAGCTCGGCGTTCTCTGCTTTCGTCTCGTCGAGGCGCCGCGAGATGTGATCGAGCGCCCCGGCCCTAGCCGCGACCGAGAGCCTCGACGCTTCCTTGAACGTGGCGGCAGCGGCAGCGACGGCTTCCTCGACGTCGGCCTCGGTGGGCACGCCGAGCTCCGCGACCACGGAGTCGTCGTAGGGGCTTTTGACCTCGAACGTCTCTTCGCCGGTTCGCCACTGCCCGTTCACCAGGAACGGTCTGATCTCGCTCATCGCGGGTCTCCTCTGGATCTCCTCTTCATGGCCTCATCGAACGGCGCCTCACGGCGGCCGGTCAGTCGAGAGAGACCATCACGTGCTTGAGGTTCGTGTAGTCCTCGAGTGAGTAGACCGACATGTCCTTGCCGTGACCGGACTGCTTGTACCCGCCGTGCGGCATCTCCGGGCTGAGCGGGATGTGGGTGTTGATCCAGACGCAACCGAACTGGAGCTTGCGCGCCATCCGATGCGCGCGGCCAACGTCCCGGGTCCACACGGAGCTCGACAACCCGTAGGGCACGTCGTTCGCCCACGCGAGCGCCTGGTCCTCGTCGTCGAAGCGCTGCACCGTCACGACCGGACCGAAGACCTCTTTCTGGATGATCTCCGAGTCCTGGCCGACCTCGCTGACCACCGTGGGGGTATACCAGTAGCCCTGCTGGTCGATCGCCTTGCCGCCGGTCAGGACCTTTCCGCCGGCCTCTTCGGCTCGTTGCACGAACCCGGTGACCCGATCGAGCTGCTCCTTGGAGATCATCGAGCCCATCTCGGTGTCATCCGAGAACGGGTCGCCCACCTTGATCGACTCGACCGCCGGCACGAGCTCCGCCAAGACGTTCTCGTAGGCGCCGGAACCGACGAGGATCCGCGCCGACGCCGTGCAGTCCTGGCCGGAATTGAAGTAGCCACCGATCTTGATGAACTCGATGACCTGCTCCATGTCGGCGTCGTCGAACACGATGAACGGAGCCTTGCCGCCGAGCTCCAGGTGCACCCGCTTCAGCGTCTCTGCGGAGTTCGCCGCGATCAGCTTGCCGGTCGCCGTGTCACCCGTGAGGGAGACGATCCCGACGTCGGCGTGGCGCACGATCGTGTCGCCGACGGGGATGCCGTCGCCGGTCACGACGTTGAAGACGCCGGGCGGCAGGATGTCGGCGGTGAGCTCGGCGAGCTTGAGCGCCGTCAGGGGCGTCATCTCCGAGGGCTTCAGCACGATCGTATTCCCGGTGGCGAGCGCGGGACCGATCTTCCAGATCGCCATCATCAGCGGGTAGTTCCACGGCGCGATCAGGCCCGCGACGCCGATCGGCTCCCGCCGGACGTAGCTGGTGAATCCGGCCATGTACTCCCCCGCCGCCCGGCCTTCCATCGTCCTCGCCGCGCCCGCGAAGAATCGGAGGTTGTCGACGATCGGCGGGATCTCCTCCGACATCGTGACCGAGAACGGCTTGCCGACGTTCTGTGCTTCGAGCTTCACGATCTCGTCGGCGTTCTCCTCGATCGCGTCGGCGAACTTGAGCAGCGCGAGCTGCCGATCCTTGGGCGTGGAGTCGAACCAGTCGCCTTCGAAGGCCCGCCTGGCGGCCGCGACGGCGCGGTCCGCGTCCTCCTTGGTGCCCTCCTGGACGTTGGCCAGCACCTCTCCGGTCGCCGGGTTGATCACGTCCCGGGTCTGTCCGTCCGACGAGTTCACCCACTCGCCGTCGATGAACATCTGGTACGCGTCCGCCATGTCTCCTCCTTCGTCCGCAGCATTTCGATACCCGGCGAGCGGCGGCGCCACCGCCGGTGAGACCGCCAGTATGCGACATCCGCCGGATATGGGACATCCGGTCGGAGGTCGACGAGAACACTTCCAGGAAGGTCTCTCGGCAGCGGCGCGCCTAGTACCGGACGCGCGGATCGAGGAAGGCGTACGCGACGTCCACCACGATGTTGGCTGCCAGGATGAACATCGAACCGATGACGGTCACGCCCATCACCATGGGGAAGTCGTTGCTGAAGATCGAACTGACGGCGAGCTGCCCGAGCCCGGGGAGGCCGAAGAGCGTCTCGGTGATGACCAGCCCCGCCAGGATGGTGGCGAAGTCGATCCCGAGCATCGTAACGATCGGCGTGAGCGCGCCGCGGAGCGCGTGCTTGTAGACCACGCGGTGTTCCGAGAGTCCCTTCGCGCGGGCTGTCCGGATGTAGTCCTCGCCCGTGGTCTCGATCATGTTGCTCCGGAGCATCCTGGCGTACACGGCCGCATACCCGACCGCGACGGTGATCCAAGGGAGGATGAACTTCCCCTGGAGCGCGCTGCCCCACACGCTCGCGCCGATCTGCAGACCGCTCGAGGGAGCGAGTCGGAGCTTGAACCACACGAAGTACAGCAGCAGCTGACCGAGCCAGAACACAGGCAGCGACACCCCGACGATCGCCATGACCATCGTCCACCGCGCGGTGAGCGAGCGCGGCCGAACCCCTGATGCGATGCCGAGCGGGACACCGACCATGAGCCACAGGAGAGCCGCACCGGTACCGAGGATCGCCGAGACGGGGAGCCTGCGCCAGATCTCCTCGCGCACCGGCAGGTAGTTCGAGAACGAGTAGTAGACGTCTTCCGACAGGAAGGTGTTCGGAAGAGGGATGAGGCCCTTCGCGAACCGGCCGTACTGGACGATCAACGGCTTATCGAGACCGAACGCCTCCCGCGCGTTCGCGATCTGCACCGGATCCGTCCTCCTGCCGGCCGCTCGCCTTGCCGGGTCGCCCGAAGGCAGCTTCACGAAGATCAGGAACGTGAGGATCGAGATGACGACCAGCACGAGGACGGAGTAGAGCAGCCGGGGCGCGATGTACCGGAGCACGGCAACAACGCTAGGAACCGCGAGCCGGAAAGGCTAGCGGGTCCTTGCCGAGCCGTGCCGGTTCCCTGCCGTTGCTACCGGTTCCTTGCCATCGCGGGTCTCAGCCGTCCTCCGTGGCCCTCTTATGATCGATGGTCCAGAGCGGTTCCCAGGTGGCGCCGCCATCCACTGAGCGTTCCCATCGCCATCGGAACCTGGCCTCCTCGATGTCGGAGAACACCATCCGCTTCGCGATCGCACGGCCGTCCTCGACCTCGGTCACGGAGAAGGAGAACCCCTCGACGTGTGGCGACCCGCGGAACGCCCAGTAGTTGCCG
The DNA here is from genome assembly GCA_050998695.1 of Actinomycetota bacterium. GTDB lineage: Bacteria > Actinomycetota > UBA4738 > UBA4738 > HRBIN12 > JAJNBA01. Next base: position 28,622 of record JBPCPX010000118.1, on the reverse strand, counting down.
GTCGAGTCGACCCAGGTCTGGCGCCACCCGTGCCGTTCGTCGAAGGCGCTCAGGCTCATCCCCGACCAGCGATCGGGGCGGAGAGACTCGAACCGCTCGACCACCACGAGCCCGCCGAGCTCCTTCGTGATCGCGTTTCGTCCGCCGCCGCCGTCCCAGGTGCAGGTCCAGTCGCCGAGCCAGAAGTCCAGAGCTGCCGGGCCGGAAGGGAGGTCGATCGGCATCGACCAAGTGTCGCGCGCGGCAGCGGCGCACACTTCCGTGTCCTTGCCCGTCTCGCGACGCCGGGGGCGGGCTGACAACCGCGTGGGCGGGCACGATACTCCGGGCGAGGCAGCAGGCGAGAGAAGCCGGACGACGGAGGACCTGTCATGGACATCCCGCAGGAGCGGAAGCTCGTCACCGACATCCCGGGGCCAAGGTCACGCGAGTGGTTCGCGCGGCGCGACGCCGCGGTTCCCCGCGGTATCGCGAACCTCCATCCGATCGTGACCGCCCGCGCGGCGGGCGCGATCGTCGAGGACGTCGACGGGAACCGGCTGATCGACTTCGCCACCGGCATCTCGGTGTTGAACGTCGGACACTCCGCGCCGGAGGTCGTAGCCGCGGCGCAACGACAGCTCGAGCTCGACACCCACACGTGCTTCCACGTGACCGCGAACGAGCCCTACATCGAGCTCGCCGAGCGGCTGAACGCACTCACGCCCGGCGATCACGAGAAGAAGACGATGTTCGCCAATTCCGGCGCGGAAGCCGTCGAGAACGCGGTGAAGATCGCGCGCAAGCACACGGGGCGTCCTGCGATCGTCGTCTTCGATCACGCGTTCCACGGGCGCACGCTGATGGCGATGTCGCTGACGGCGAAAGTGATGCCGTACAAGCAGGGCATGGGGCCGTTCGCGCCCGAGATCTATCGCCTGCCGTTCGCGTACCCCTACCGGTGCCCGACCGGCGGGACGGCAGAGACGTGCGCCGAGTCCTGCCTCGCCTACGCGCTCGACGAGATGCACAAGCACATCGGCGAGGAGAACATCGCCGCGATCCTGATCGAGCCGATCCAGGGCGAGGGCGGGTTCATCGCGCCGGCGCCCGGCTTCGTCAGCGGGCTCGCCGAGTTCGCGGGCGCGAACGGCATCGTCTTCATCGCCGACGAGATCCAGTCGGGCATGGGCCGTGCGGGCCGTTGGTTCGCGATCGAGGACGAGGGCGTCGTCCCCGACATCGTCCTGAGCGCGAAATCTCTGGGAGGAGGTCTGCCCATCTCCGCCGTGACGGGTCGCACGGAGCTGATGGACAGCGTTCACGTCGGCGGGCTCGGCGGCACGTACGGAGGGAATCCCGTCGCGGCGGCCGCGGCGCTCGCCGTGCTGGACAAGATCGAGACCGAGGGCCTCCTCGAGCGGTCCCGTGACGTCGGCGTGGCCATCGAGGGACGGCTGCGCGGCTACCAGGAGCGGTTCGGGGCGATCGGCGACGTGCGCGGCCGAGGGGCCATGCGCGCGATGGAGCTCGTTGCCGACCGCGGCACGAAGGAGCCACTCGACGCGGAGACGATGAACGCGCTGGCCCGCTCCGCTCTGGAGCGCGGCCTGATCGTGCTGACGGCGGGGACCTACGGCAACGTCGTCCGGCTCCTCCCGCCCATCACGATCGACGACGGGCTCCTCGACGAAGGACTCGACCTGCTCGAGGAAGCCTTCGTCGAGACGACCGGCTGAAACGGTCCGAGTCAGCTTCTCCCGCGCCCGGCTTCGCCACACCTAAGTTCGCCCATGCCAGCGTGCCCGGATTGCGGGCGGGAGCCGCCTCCCGACGCCGCGTTCTGTCCGACGTGTGGCGCCGGGCTGCTCGCTCCGAACGCGCCAGGGAGGAGCGCATGCTCATCTCGGTCCTCTTCGTGGACCTCGTGGGTTCTACGTCCCGCTCCGACAAGGCCGATCCCGAGGATGTCCGAGACACCTTGCAGGGCTTCCATGCGTCGATGGTGCCCTCCGAACGCCGCCGCGTGTGCGCGGAGGCGGGCCTCATCCGGAGCGCTGTAGATGCAGAACGTGTGCACGACGCCGTCCGGGTCGATCACCACATAGCTGTGATGCCAGACGACGTCGTGGAAACATTCGATCGCCATCCGCTTCGAGTTCTTCGCGAGCTCGCCGAGCTCGTCTTCGGTGATCTTCGAGAAGTTCCGGTCGATAAGGAACTTGGGGATCGTGGATACCTCCCTTTGCGGGAGGATATCCCCTCGCCTCGGGGCTGGCTAAGCGCGGTGACGTGCAACGCGGCATGCGGTTGCTACCTTCGTTGCCGTGAAGGAGGGGGCGGGTCAGCCAGAGCGAAGGACGACGGCGCGCCGCCGCCTCACGATCGACCTCACGCCCCTCCGGGTGTCTCGAGACTTCCGTCTGGTCTGGTTCGGACTCCTGATCACGTCCGCGGGAAGCCAGTTCACGCTGGTCGCGGTCTTCGTGCAGGTCAAGGAGCTGACGGGTTCGGCGGCCGCGGTGGGGGCCACGGGGTTGGCCTACGTCGCCGGACTGGTGGCCGGCACGCTCGCCGGCGGCGCGGTCCTGGATGCCTGGGATCGTCGACGGCTCTTGATGTTCGCTCAGGTGGGTCTCGCCGCCGGCTCGACGATCCTGCTCGGGGGTGCGCTCGCAGGGGAGCCTCCCCTGTGGTTGATCTATGCGGGACTCGCCGTCCTTGCCGCGGCCAGCGCGATCGATGGACCCACCCGGTCCGCGATGGCGCCGCGACTCCTCGGAGCACCGCTCATGCCGGCCGCACAGGCCCTGAACCAGGTGGTCTGGAACACCGCCGCGATGTTGGGGCCGGCGATGGCGGGACTGGTGGTCGCCCGGTGGGGGGTGACGGTCGCGTACGCGGTCGACCTCGCCTCGATCGCGTGCATGTTCGTGGCGGCCGCCATGTTGCACCCGATGCCGCCATTGGCGGGCGATCACCGCGACACGGGGCTGTCAGCGATCCGAGAGGGCTTCTCGTTCGCACGGAGGAATCGCCTGATCATGTCGACCTTCGCCATCGACCTGATCGCCATGATCTTCGGGCTTCCCCGGGCCCTCTTCCCGTTCCTGATCGTGGAGCAGTTCGAGCGAGCGCCTGAGGCCATCGGCCTCCTGTTCGCCGCCCCGGCGGTGGGCGCGCTCCTCGGGGCTCTCACGAGCGGCTGGACGGGTCGCGTTCGCCGGCAGGGGCTCGCGGTCATCCTCTCCGTCGCGGGATGGGGGGTGGCGATCGCTGCTTTCGGGTGGTCCGGAACGCTGTGGTTCGGCCTCGCGACGCTCGCCGTCGCGGGTTGGGCCGACGTCATCAGCGCCATCTTCCGGGTGACGATCCTGCAGACCGCGGCACCCGATCGCCTGCGGGGGCGGCTCTTCGGGATCCACATCCTGGTCGTGGCGGGCGGACCCCGACTCGGCGACGTCGAGGCAGGCGTGGTCGCTCGCCTGGTGTCGCCCACGTTCAGCGTGGTCTCCGGCGGGATCGCATGTGTGATCGGCGCGGGACTCGTGGCGCTCGCCTACCCGGAGCTCCGCCGGGCTCGCGCCGTCGACACCTCCTGACGTACGCTGCGCCACGTGGCGAAGCTCACGGATGAGGAGCTCGAGGTCTTCCTCACGAACACGGAGGGATGGGCCTCCCAGGGCGACGCGATCGTCAAGGACTTCCCGTTCCCCGGCTTCCGCGCGGCCATCGCGTTCGTGAACCGGGTGGCGGACCGAGCGGAGGAGGCGCGTCACCACCCGGACATCGAGATCCGCTACAACCACGTCCGGATCTCCCTCTCGACACACGACGCCGGCGGTGTGACGGAGAAGGACGTGGCGGGGGCCGCAGGGATCGACGAAGCCGCTGACAGCGAAGCGGGCGCCGCCGGTCCCGACGGCGGATAGGGAAGTGGCGGAGCCCGTCCGGACCGTCGAGCTGCGGGTGCTCGAGGGCCCGAACCTGTACTTCCCTCGACCCGCTGTCAAGCTCACGCTGGAGATCGGCGGGTGGCTGCGCGCCGGCGACGAGAAGGTGGCCGCGATCGCTCATGCGGCGGGGATCCGATCGATCGATCCCGGGGCCCGCGGGAGCGAGCAGCGAGTGCGCGCGACGGCGCGCGTGGCGGTCCAGCTGACGAGGCGGATCGCCGCCGCCGCGGGCACGGGATGGCTCGGGGTACGCGGGCGGACCGGCCCCGAGTTCGGACACGTGATCGTCGTCTTCCCGTGGCGTCGGCGAGGCTCGGCGGAGGCGCTGGCCGGCGCGGTCGCGAGCGCGATGGCGCTCGTCCTCCGGCGCTCACCCCAACGGGTGATCGCGGAGGTCGCTCGCGACGTGGCAACCGCCGATCCCGGACCCGAGCCCACCGTGCCGGATCCCGACGTCCCCGTGATCCAGGTGAGCGGCACGAACGGGAAGACCACCACGACGCGGCTCCTCGCCCACATCGTGATGACGGCCGGCAAGCGGGTCGCGTTCTCCTCCACCGACGGCGTGTACAGCAACGATCGCCGCGTCCAGGAAGGGGACTACTCGGGCTTCGCCGGCGCAGGCATCGCCCTCGACCAGCACCCGGACGTCGCCGTGTTGGAGACGGCTCGGGGAGGGATCCTCCTGCGCGGCATCGGCGTGATGCATAACGACGTGGCGGTCGTCACGAACGTCTCGGCCGATCACCTGCACCTCCAGGGGATCTCCACGCTCGATCAACTGGCGGAGGTCAAGGCGACGGTGACCCGCATCACGCGGCCCGACGGCTGGGTGGTGTTGAACGCGGACGACCCTCGCGTGCTGGCGATGCGCCGATCGGCCTCGGCTCGGTCATGGCTCTTCTCGCTGGATCCACGCCACCCCGCGCTCCGCGAAGCTCTCGCCGACGGAGGCCGCGCGATCACCGTCCTGGACGGGACGATCGTGTGGATGGACGGGCCCGCGGTGCACCCGCTCGTCGACCTCGATCAGGTGCCCGTCACGCTCGCCGGCCTCTCACGCATGTACACACAGAACGCGCTCGCCGCGGCCGCCGCCGCACTCGCCGTGGGATTCTCGTCGAGGACCGTGTCGAAGGGTCTTCGGAGCTTCGTTCTGGATCCGAAGAAGAACCCGGGACGAACCAACCTCTTCTCCCTCGATGACCGGCTCTTGGTGCTCGACTACGCCCACAACGAGGCGGGCATGGATGGTCTGGTGGAGATCCTCCAGGGGCTCAGACCGCCGGGCCGAGAGATCTGGTTGGCGATCGGGACGGCCGGAGACCGGACCGACGACATCCTGCAGGGGTTCGCGGTGCGCGCGGCGCTCGGCGCCGACCATCTCGTGATCGCCGAGCTACTGAAGTACCTGCGGGGTCGTCCGAGAGAAGACGTGATCGCGCAGCTCCGCCGGGGAGCAGCCCGCGCGGGCAAGCACGACGTGCAGGTGTATCCCGACGAGCTCCGGGCACTGAGAGGGATGCTCAAGGCATCTGCGCCCGGCGACGTGGTGGGCATCACGGCGCTCGCCCAGCGGGAGCAGGCCTTCCGATGGCTGCGCACGAAAGGGGCCCAGATCTTGGGGCCCTCCGACGTTCGGCGACTCGTCAAGACCGCGAGGGCGGCCAGGAACGGCTGAAGGCGTTCCCGAGATCCCCCCAACGTTCGTTCGTCGGCCTCCCCCCCGTCACCCGGACCGCGTAGAACTTGGGTCGGAGGGTTGGCAGTGGCCTTCCGAGAGGCGCCGGGGATCCCGGCACCCGAGGTGGAGGTCCCCCGATCCGCCGAGGAATAGGTCGGCGCGCCGTCGCGCGGACCTCACATACCAAGCAGCCCGAGAGGCCTGGGCTGGGTCGCACCCGCCCAGGCCTCTCTCGTCCGGGTGACGTTGTACTTCGGCGCGACCCATCGCCGCCTGGGAGAATCGAGCTGCATGGCGTCCACACCGCACTCTGCGATGGAATCCGCGCTGGTCGTGGCCTCGAATCGAGGGCCGGTGAGCTTCGAGCGTGGGGAGGACGGGAAGCTCGTCCCCCATCGAGGATCGGGGGGCCTCGTCACGGTGCTCGGCGGAGTGCTCGAGCGGGACGACGCGACATGGGTGGCCGCGCCGGTCACGGAAGGTGACCGCGAGGTGGCGCCGCGAGGTCGCAAGGTCGAGGGAGCCGCGCAGCGCGTTCGCTACGTCGACATCCCACAGCAGGTATATGACGGCTACTACAACGGCATCGCCAACGGCGTCCTGTGGTTCGTGCACCACTACCTCTGGGATATCGCGCGTACGCCAAGCTTCGGGGAGCAGACCGAGCAGGATTGGGCCGACTACGTCGAGGCGAACCGTGCGTTCGCCCGCGCGCTGGCGGTCGAGGCGAAGAACGACCCCGTTTTCCTCATCCAGGATTACCACCTCACGCTCGTCCCCCGCATGTTGCGAGAGTTGGTTCCCGACGCGCGGATCCTTCACTTCTCCCACACGCCGTTCGCGGGGCGAACGTATCTCCGGACCCTGCCCGACGACATGCGGCGCTCCATCCTTCGCGGCATGTTGGGCGCCGACGTCGTCGGCTTCCAAGGACGGCAGTGGGGCGAGAACTTCCTGCTGTCCGTCCGGGAGCTCGACGACGTCCACGTCGACATCCGGGCGCATCGCGCCGAGGTCGACGGTCGCGCGATGCAGGTCAGGTCGTTCCCGGTCGCCGTCGGCGCCCAGGAGATCCGAGAGGCCGCCGCGAGCGACCGGGCGAAGCGAGCCCGCGCTCAGGTCGAGAAGATCCGCGGCGACCGGAAGCTCCTCCTACGCGTCGATCGCCTCGAGCCGTCCAAGAACATCCTGCGCGGGTTCCTCGCGTTCGAGCTGCTCCTGCAGAAGCACCCGGAATGGCGTGGTCGTGTCGTCTTCCTGGCACTGCTGAGCCCTTCCCGCGAGGAAGTGCCCGCGTATCGCGACTACGGAGCCGACTGCAGGGCCACGGCCGACCGGATCAACGCGGCGTTCGGGAAAGAGGATTGGAACCCGATCGTCGTGAAGGTCCAGGAGAACTTCACCTACGCCGTCGCCGCGTACGACCAGTACGACGCGATGCTGGTGAACCCGGTGCACGACGGGATGAACCTCGTAGCGATGGAGGGACCGGTGCTGAACTCCCGCGGCGGCTCGCTGATCCTCTCTCGCAACGCCGGCGCCTTCGGTCGCCTGGGACGTCACGCCCTCGCGATCAATCCCTTCGACCTGTCGGAGACGGCCGAGGCGATCCATGAGGCGCTGGAGATGCCGGAGGAGGAGCGCACCCGCCGGGCTCGAGGGCTCCAGCGGTCGGCGCTGGCCCACACGCCGGCCACGTGGCTCGCCGGACAGCTCAGAGCGATCGACGAGGTACGAGCGCCGGCCCCTTAGGGTCTCGAAGTCCCACGGTCGAGCTCGTCGGCGATCGAGCCGAGAAGGGCCGCGACACCGGGAGGTCCGTCGACGACCAGGTCCGCCGCGCCCTCGACCTCGGACGGCGTCTCCTTGCCCCGCGCGACCACGCCGCAGGTCCACATGCCGTTCGCTCTGAGCCTGACTAGTGCCGCGAACGCGTCCAGGTCGCCCACGTCGTCCCCGGCGAAGAGAAGCCCCTGCAGACCGCGCTCACGCGCGATCCGCTCGAGCGCGCCACCCTTGCGTGGGCGACCCGCGGGCGTCAGCTCGAGGATGCGCTTGCCGGGCAGGATCTCCAGGCCGTGGGTTGCCGCGATGGCCGCGAGCGCTCCCACCGACGCCGCCTCGGCCGCCTCCGGGTCCTCAAGGCCTCGGAAGTGGACGGCGGCGGCGGCGCCCTTCGACTCCACCCACGCCCCGACGGCCGCCGCCGCCGCCGCGGTCTCGGCGAAGACCTCGGCCGCCATCGGCGGTTCGTTCTCTAACCCATGCGTCCCGACGACGACCACGTCGTCCACATCCACCAGCTCGCGAATCTGTGGGGACGGCCGCCCGGAGACGATCGCGACCACCTCGAGCCGCTTCGCGATCCTGGACAGCATCGGCTGGATCTCCGGGAGGACCCGCGCCAGCTCGGGCCGGGCGACGATCGGCGCGAGGGTCCCGTCGAGGTCGAGGAAGACACCGACGCGAGGCGCGCGCGCGGCCAACTCCTTCACGACGGGGTCGATCGCCACAGGAGCCATCCTACGAACGCCGGCTCAGGGCCGGGCGGCGCAGTCGATGCACAGGACCGACCACGGCCGCGCCTCGAGGCGAGCCTCGGAGATGAGCTTCCCGCAGCGGTCGCAGATGCCGTACGTTCCTTCCTCGAGCTTCACGAGGGCGCGATCGACGTCGCGGAGCATGGCCTCGAGCTCTCGGGCCGTCCCGACGAGGTTCAGTCGCTCGACGGCCGCCGTGGTCCCGTCTCCGACCCGCTTCCCGAAGGATACCGACGCGTCGGGATCACGTTCCACGGTCGTGACGACCCCAAGCTCGGCCGTGAGCTGGTCGCGGCGAACACGGAGCTCCTCGGCCACCTCGCGCGTGTCCATGAGCTATCGCGTGATGCCGGAGAGGTCGATCAGGTCGGCGTCGCCACCAACGGCTTCGATCACGCCACTCTCGGCGGCCCCCATCGCGGACGGCGTCGCGCTTCCGCGTCGCTTCTCGAGCTCTTTGTAGACCTCCGTCGCATAGTCCACGCAGAGGACGACGACGTCTCCGGGCCGCGCACGGTCCAGCGCCTTCCGGGAAGCTTCCATCTCATCGAGCACGATCTCCACCGTGCCTGCGCGCGCGTGCCCCTCGTTGATGGCCTCCCGAACGCCTTCCACCACGAGCTCCGCCGTCTCTCCGGGCTTCCGTCCGCGCGGGTTGCGATCCTCCCGGACGATCACGATGTTGAAGTAGCGAGCCGCGACCCGGCCAAGCTGTCGCATGTCCTCGTCGCGACGGTCACCGGCGGTGGCCACGACGCCGACGACGAGGTTGGCATCGCGCGACGCCTCCCCCGGCCGCTCGGAACGCGCGCCGTCGGATGCAAGGCGATCCACGAATTCACCGAGGGTCTCGAGCCCGGCCGCGTTGTGGGCGTAGTCAAGGATCACCTTCACGCCTTCCATCTCGAACACGTTCAGACGGCCGGGCGCTTGGTAGATCGACGTCGTGAACGAACGGAGGCCCTGCCGGATGTCGTGCAGGTGGGCGCCCGCCGCGTGCGCCGCGGCCGCCGCGGCCATCGCGTTCTGGACCATCATCCGCGCCCGGCCGTCGAAGGTCGCCGGCAGCATGTGGACGTAGGCGATCGGCGAGGATCGCCTCCCCTCCTTGAGCACCATCAGCTCGCCGAGCGGACCCTGCTCCAGCACGATGGCCTTCCGCCCTCGGCGGATCCAACGATCCACGAACTCGTGCTTCTCCTTCATCGAGAACAGGATCACCTGGCCGCCGGTGTGTCGGCGCATCTCGAGCACCAACGGATCGTCGGCGTTCAGGACCGCCCAGCCACTCTTCGGGACGGCCTCGACGACTACCCGCTTCACGGCGGCGAGCTGCTCGAGGGTGTCCACCTCGCGGAGTCCGAGGTGATCACCCGTCACGTTCAGCACCACCCCTACGTCGTTGCGGCCGTAGCCGAGCCCTTCACGGAGGATGCCGCCGCGCGCCACCTCGAAGATGGCCATGTCGACCCGGGGGTTCTGGAGTACCATCTGAGCCGATCTCGGTCCGGAGGCATCGACGCGCTTCACCAGCCGCTCGTCGATGTAGACCCCGTCCGTCGAGGTCATGCCGATCTTCCTGCCCAGCCCCCGGAAGATGTGGGCGATCATCCGGGTGGTGGTGGTCTTGCCGTTGGAGCCGGTGACCGCGACGATCGGGATCCGCGACGGCGTGCCCTGCGGGAACAGCGAATCGATCACGGGTTTCGCGACGTACTGCGGCTCCCCTTCCGTCGGATGCGTGTGCATCCGGAATCCCGGTGCGGCGTTCACCTCCACGATGGCGCCGCCGGTCTCGCGGACCGGCAGGGTGATGTCGGGCGCCAAGAAGTCGATCCCCGCGACATCGAGCCCGACGACCCTCGCAGCCTCCTCGGCGATCTCGACGTTGTCCTCGTGGGCCTCCCACGTGCGATCGATGGAGATGCCACCCGTGGACATGTTGCCGGTCGACACCAGAAGGATCCGCTCACCCTCAGGCGGGACGTCGTCGAAGCCGAACCCCTGCGCGCGTACCAGCTGCCCCGAGTTCGCGTCGATCGTGATCCTCGTGAGCACCTTCTCGTGTCCGATCCCGCGGCGAGGGTCGAGGTTCGTGATCTCGACGAGCTCGCGCACGGTGTGCTCGCCGTCGCCGATCACGTGCGCCGGCTGGCGCTCGGCGATCGCCGCCATCCGTCCGCCGATCACGAGCACCCGGTAGTCGTTCCCCTTGACGAATGTCTCCACGACGACCCGCCCGTCCCGGGACTCCTTCAGCGCTCGCTCGAAAGCGGTCCGAACGGCCCTGTCCTTCGTGAGGTTCAGGCCGACCCCCCGTCCGTGGTTACCGTCCAGCGGCTTGATGACGACCGGGAACCCGATCCTTCCCGCCGCCGCGACCGCTTCGTCGGCGGTGCGCACGACCTCGCTTCGCGGAACCGGTAACCCCGCGGCGGCGAGCAGCCGATTCGTCATCTTCTTGTCCGACGCGATGTCGACCGCGAGAGCCGACGTCATCGACGTCATCGTCGCTCGGATCCGCTCTTGGTACTTGCCCTGCCCGAGCTGGATCAGGGACGCCTCGTTCAGACGCATCCACGGGATGTCGCGTGACGCCGCTTCGTCGATGATCGCCTGTGTCGACGGACCGAACGCCCGGCGCTCGGCGAGTTTGATCAGGCGTTCCAGCTCCTCGAGGAAGTCGAACTCCTTCCCCGGCTTGATCAGATGGTTGACCAGGCGAACGGCGAGCTTGCCCGCCTCGACGCCGACGGTTTCCTCCCCGTACCCGTAGATCACGTTGTACCGGCCGGTCTCACCCGCGCTCCGCGTCTTGCCTCGCGAGATGTGCGCACCGGTTTCCCGTTGGAGCTCGAGCGCCACGTGCTCGGCGACGTGTCCCAGCCAGGTCCCGTCGACGAGGCGTTCCCCGAAGCCGCCGCGGCGACCGAGCGAACAGGAGTGCTCGGCGACGCCGGGGAGCAGCGCGAGGAGGCCTTCGTTGAAGCCCGGGATCTGGTTGGAGGGCCATTCCTCCAGCGATCCCAGGTCGACCAGCATCCGGATGCAGGGCTCGTAGGACCAGTAGTTGGGACCTCGGAAGACCTGCGTCTGGACGATCTCCAGGTCCGGCTTGGGCTTGCCCAACTTGGCCGACGACGGCTGGCGCTTCACCGCCTGGCGGTTGGTGCGGGTTCCCGCCGTGGGGGCGTGTCGCTGCTTCGGGGCGGCCTTCGTCACGTGGACGCCTCCCCGTCCTCGAGGGCGGCGTCCGGACCCGTGAGCAGCGCGCGACCGCGCAGGTCGAACCGGTACCCCGAGGGCAGGGAGTGCAGGATGGCACCGCTCACCATGACGGGACGATAGCCCTTGCCGCGATAGGCATCGGTCTTCACGTGCGAGCCGTCGACGAGGGTGACCGCGCCGCGCCCGATCACGGACAGCTCGCGTGCGCCGTTCACCACCGCGCAGGTGTCCTCGTCGATCCCGATGCCGAGGAGCGACGGCGATTGCGCGACGAGAGCCAGCAGCCGGCCGATCCGACCTCGCTGCTCGAAGTGCTGGTCGATCACGACGCCCTGGACGATCCCCAGTCCCGCGGCCAGATGCACCATGCGGTGCTTCGGGGTGGGGCCCTCCCGACCGAAGGCGACCATGTGCGAAGCGAGGGCGGACGCGCCGGCACTCGTGCCCGCGAGGGCGACGCCGCGATCGTGGGCGTTCGAGATCGCGTCGCCGAGGCGCGTTCCCGCCACCACCTGCGTCAACCTGGACTGGTTCCCGCCGGTCAGGAACACTCCGGTGGCTTCGGAGAGGAGCTGAACGGCCGCGGGGTCGTCGGCCTCGGCCCTCTCCTCGGGACGGATCCCGCTGACGCGTCCGATCCCCAGACCGAGGAACAGCTCGCGGTAGGCATCGATCGCGGCCTCTCCCAGCGAGGAGGCGGTGGAGATCACCACGACGTGGCCGTCCTTGCCACCCGCCAGCTCCGCGAACGTCCCGAGGATCACCTTGTCGCGGAAGCGGTCCTCCGCGCCCCCGATCACCATCACGGGCCCGGCTCCACCCACAGCCCGTAGGGCACCCGCGTCCGTCATGGAGGCAAGTGTATCGGCCGCACGTTGACTCCCTCGCAGGTCAGGGCGTCGTGCGCGAGCTGCGTTCCGGGTCTCCCGGCGGCCTGAGGATCAACTGGTCGTGCGGCTCGACGACGTCCACGGTGCCTTCCAGGCCCTCCGGAACGAACAAGGTGAATCCGGACTCGTGCTCCACGATGTGATCGGCGGGATCCGCGTCGTCCGTGAGTTCGAAGCGGACGCCGCCTCCGGCCTCACGGACGATCCGCACGCGCACGTCGGGGTTGAAACGCCGAGCGGCTGCGTCGGCTCGGGACAAGATCTCGATCGCCCAGTCGGTGAAGGCAAGCACGCGGCGAGTCTAGGCGTGCGGGATCGAGGGCTCCGGGGCAGATGGGCCTGTCACCGGCACTAGCGCCGGCGGTGGTTCCGAGGTAACCTGCAAACTGCATTCGACGGTTCCCGAAAGGATGACTCGATCGATGGTGACCTCACGGCTCGTTCCGCAGCCGTTCCACGCCGAGGACGGAACGCCGCCGGCCCCTGGTGATCTCGAGGTCGTGCGGGCCTTCCTGTCCTTGCACGACCACGAGCGGGGGAATCCGGACGGGCTGCCTCCGACCCACGAGAGCCTCCGGTGGTGGCTCACCTCCAGAGCCCTGGTCGAGGAGAAGGACCCGATGAAGGACCAGGACCTGGCGTGGGCGCTTCGCGTCCGAGACGCGCTCACGTCCAAGGTGCGCGAGAACATGGGCGAGCCCGCCGACCCGGCCGCGATCGAGTTCCTCAACCGCGCCGCCGAGCAGACCGGCCTGCACGTGTGCTTCGGATGCGATGACGACGGTCCGATCCATGTCGATGCCACCGGGGTCCGCGGTGCGATCGGTCGGATCCTGGGAGCGTCGTTCCTCGCCGAGCTCGACGGGCGTTGGGAACGGTTCCGGATCTGCCACGACCCGGGATGCTCCTCGGTGTTCTTCGACCGGTCGAAGAATCAGAGCGGCAAGTGGTGCTCGATGTCTTCGTGCGGGAACAGAGCCAAGGTGCGGGCGTTCCGCGAACGGCAGGCAGGCACGTGACGAGGCTCGCGCTCGAGCTGCGCGCTCCCGGCGGCGAGCCGGTCGACCTGTGGCGAACGTTGATCTCCCATGGGTTCGCGGGGCTCTCGCCCACCGTGCTGGACGAGGCGAAGCGATCCCTCGACTTCACGGTCCGCGTTCCCGGAGGCAGGCCGCGGAGGGTGCGCGTGTCCGAGGGCGTGCAAGAACGAACACAGGGGAAGCGGGCACGGGTCCCCCCCGCCCGGCTGGACGTTCTCGGCCCGCGGCCCGGTCCGAAGGTGCTTCGCGCCGTCCTCGAGGGCACGGCGCACGTCCTGCGGCTCGATCAGGATCTGTCGCCGTTCTATCTCCGGGCGGCCGAAGACCCCGATCTCGCCTGGGCCGCTCGCGGCGCCGGCCGGATGCTCCGCTCCCCCACGGTGTTCGAGGACGTCGTGAAAACGGTGTGCACCACCAACTGCGCGTGGAGCGCGACGGTTCGGATGGTGGACGCGCTCGTGACGCATCTCGGCGACCCGGCGCTCGGCGGCGACGGGCCGCTCTCGAACGCGTTCCCGACGGCGGCCGCCATGGCCGCCGCTCCCGAAGCCTTCTATCGAGACGTGGTCAGAGCGGGGTACCGCGGCCCGTATCTCAAAGGGCTGGCGAGGACCGTCGCGGACGGCGAACTCGATCTGGAGGCGTTCGCGACGGCGACACCCGCGGCGCTCTCCGATGTCGAGCTGGAGACCGCGCTGCTTGCCCTCCCGGGCGTCGGACCGTACGCGGCGGCCCACATCATGATGATGCTGGGACGACACTCACGGTTGATCCTCGATTCCTGGACCAGACCGAAGTACACGCGGCTCGTGGGACGGAAGCGGCCGGTCTCCGACCAGCAGATCGAGCGTCGATTCCGTCCGTACGGTGAGTACGCCGGGCTCGCGTTCTGGTTGTACGTGACCCGTGACTGGGTCGAAGACGAACCTGCCTGAACCTCGGGCCTATACTGCGCGGGGCGCCGACGCGTCCCGGCGACGGAACTTCTCCAGCAGCGATACGACGATGACGGTGCCCTTATGTCTCCGCGGAGCCGTGCGACCGACGAGCTCCTCCGAACCCGGTACGCCGGGCGACCCTCGTGTGCGCGCGAGGCGGGCGGGCGCCTGACCGAACCCTTCGGGGTGAGCTGCGATGGCTGAGCGCCTCAGCGCCGCGCCCGCCCGCCTCGCGCGCCGCGCCCGGCGACTGTTCGGCTACTGGCGCTCGGAACGCCGCACCCTGCGGCAAGGAGCCGTCGCACTCGTGCTGAGCACCTGCGCCGGGTTCGTGGCGGGGCTCGTCCTTGGCTCGATCACCGGCACCCTCGAGAGGCTCCCGGGGCTCCTGGTGCTGATCCCCGCGTCGGTCGGCATGCGAGGCACGATCTTCGGCGCGATGGGCGCCCGCTTCGGGACCGGCGTCGCGGCCGGGATCTTCGAGCCTTCCCTCCGGCGAGGCAGCCTCCTCAACCGCAACGTCGTCGTCGGGATCCTCTCCGCGCTGCTGACGTCGTTCTACCTCGCCGCCGTCGCGAAGCTCGTGGCGTCGGCCTTCGCGGACGAGGCCGTGATCTCCTTCTGGGATCTCGTCACGATCTCCGTGGTCGGTGGCGTCCTCGCGTCGTTGATCGCGCTCGTGTTCACCGTCGGGATCGCCATCCTGTCGTTCCGGAAGGGATGGGACCTGGACGCCGTGTCCACACCGATGGTCACGGCGATCGGCGACATGGTGACGCTTCCGTGCCTGTTCCTCGCGACCCTGCTCGTCGGCAACACCACCGTGAGCGCGGTCGCCGCCGTGGTCTGCACGGCGGCGACCGCCGCCGCCCTGATCGCGGCGTTCCTCGTGGAGTTCCAGGTGCGC
The DNA here is from genome assembly GCA_050998695.1 of Actinomycetota bacterium. GTDB lineage: Bacteria > Actinomycetota > UBA4738 > UBA4738 > HRBIN12 > JAJNBA01. The sequence goes on along the minus strand of JBPCPX010000118.1, from coordinate 13,460 downwards.
CGGATCCTCTTGGAGATGGCGGCGGTCGTCGCGCTCGCCCCGCTCCTCGACATCTTCGCGGGAGCGCTGCTCGAGGCGCATCGCGGCGAGCTCCAGGCGGCCACGGCCGTCTTGATCTTGATCCCTCCGTTCGTCTCGCAGGCGGGGGCACTGGGGGGGATCCTCTCGTCGCGGCTGTCCTCCAAGCTGCAGCTCGGCGTCATCACCCCCCGGGGACGACCCGAGATCCCAGCCGTCGTCGACGGCGCCATCGTCATCTCCTTGGGTGTGCTCGTGTTCACCTCGATCGGCGCCGCCGCGTGGGCCCTGTCCACGCTGACGGAGGGCCCAGACCCGTCTGCGGCCCTCCTGATCGGCGCCACGCTGCTCGCCGGAGCGATCGTGCTGCCGATCACGCTGGTGGTCGGCTACTACACGGCCGTGCTCACCGCGCGCTTCGGGATCGACCCGGACAACCAGGGTGTTCCCTTCATCACGTCACTCCTGGACCTCGCGGGCGTAGCGGCCATCCTGCTCGTCATGAGAACATCCGGAGTACTCCCGTGATGGACGAACAACCTCGCAACGTCAAGGACCTCCTGGTCGAGCTGAAAGACGCCTCGGAGCTCATGGTCGACCTGGCCTACGCGGCCGTCTTCTTCAACGAGGAGAAGCTCGCGCAGGAGGTCGAGCGGCTGGAGCAGCGGATGAGCGAGCACCTCCGCCGCCTCCGGATCACGGCGATGCTCGCCGCCCGCAGTCCCGAGGACGCGGAGGGGATGGCCGGCGTGCTGTGGATCGCCCACGCGATCGAGCGCGTGGGCGACGCGGCCTCCGACATCGCGCGCGTCGTCGCCGCTCGGCTCGGGATCCCGGACGCGCTTCGCCAAGACCTCCGCCACGCGGACGAGATGACCGCGAGGATCAAGATCCGCGACGACGCGCCCGCAGCCGGCCGCACGCTCCGCGATCTGTCGCTGCCGACGGAGTCGGGCATGTGGGTGGTCGCGATCCGGAGCGGCATGGACTGGCGGTTCGATCCCGGCGCCGAGGACGTGCTCTCCGCCGGCGACGTGCTGCTGACCCGAGGTCCCGAGGAAGGGGTGAATCACGTCCGCGAGCTGGCCGGCGCCCCGCCGCTCCCCGAGGCGCCGAGCGAGGAGTCGCCTCCGCTCTCGGAGCTAGACCGAGCGGTGGACATCCTCGTCGAGCTGAAGGACCTCGCCGAGGCGGCCGTCGGGCTGGCGTACTCCGCACTGCTGTTCAACAACCGTTCGCTCGCGGCCGAGGTCGGCACCCTCGAGGCACGGTCCGACATCCTGCACGACGAGCTCGAGTCCTGGGTCCTCCGCGCGGCGCCCGAGGCTCGCGACCCCGACGCGTTGCGCGGACTCCTTCGCCTCGGTGCCGCCTCCGAGTACGTCTGCGACGCCGCCCGCGACATGACCTGGTACGTGGAGCAGGGAGAACCACTGCATCCGGTCGTGCAGCTCGCCCTCGAGGAGACGGAAGAGACGAGCTCGGAGGTGGTGGTGGAGCGAGGCTCGCAGGCCGCGGGGCGTTCGCTCAAGGAGCTCCGCGTGGAGACGGAGACCGGCATGTTCGTGCTCGCGGTCCAGCGCGGTTCCCGGTGGATCTACCGGCCCCGCTCAGGATTCTCGTTCCAGGAGGGCGACCGGGTGATCTCCGTCGGCCCGGAGGAAGGCGAAGAAGAGCTCGCCGCTCTGACGCGGGCGCCCGTCCCCGCGCAGGGGTGAAGCGCTCGGTCCTTGTTCGCCCCCGGGGGCTGGCCTAGCCTCCTCTCATGGAGGCCTTCGTCTACCTCCGGGTTCGTCCCGGCAGCATCGGCCCCGTCCGGAACCGGCTCACGTCCACCGCGACGGCCCGCCGATCGGTCGTGGTGATCGGGAACTGGGACGTCCTCTGCCTGATCGACGGACCCGACCTCGCGACGGTCGCGACCGGCGTGCTGTCGGAGCTCCAGACGATCGAGGGTGTCGAACGGACGCTCACCGCGCCCGTCGTGCCGCCGGATCGTCTCGGCGTGGTGGGCTTCGGAGGCCTGCCGACCCCGCAGATCATCCGCGGCGCCTGCTACGTCCACATGGAGGCAGATGTGGGAGCGGCGGCGGGACTCTACGAGCGTCTCTCGGAGATCGGCGGGGTGTCGGGGGCAGCGGTGCTCGGCGGCCGCTGGGATCTGATGGCCTGCATCCCGGAGCCCTGGGAGGTGGCCTCCGCCATCGTGCTCGACAAGATCCACGCGCTCCCCGGGGTTCGCTCGACCAGCACGCTGGTCTCCGTCGACTACGAGGAGCCCGAGGAGGACCGGGACCAGTTCAGCTCCTGGTCGTAGCTCGGACGCCGGCGGGCAGCGCGAACCGGACGCTCTCCTCGGTGATCAGCGCTTGTTCCACCCGGTCGAAGCCCCTCACGGCCAACCACTCGAGCATCCGGGTCACGAGCACTTCCGGCGCCGATGCACCGGATGTGAGCCCGACGACGTCGGCGCCGTCGAGCCAGGACGGATCGACCTCGGTCTCGTCGTCCACCAGATAGGCCGGCGTCCCTCTCTCCCGGCTGACCTCGGCCAGCCGATTCGAGTTGGAGGAGTTCCGGGAGCCGATCACGAGCACGACGTCGGCCCGGCGGACGACCTCCTTCACAGCGTCCTGACGATTCTGGGTTGCGTAGCAGATGTCCTCGCGAGGGGGCCCCTGGATCTCGGGGAACCGGCCCCGAAGGACGCCCACGATCTGGTTCGTCTCGTCGACCGACAGGGTGGTTTGGGTGAGGTAGGACAGCCGGGAGGGATCGGGCACCTCCACGAGCTCCGCCTCCTCGATGGACTGGACCAGGATGGTCCTGTCGGGCGCCTGCCCGCTCGTCCCTTCGACCTCTTCGTGTCCCGCGTGGCCGATCAGGAGGATCGTCTGGTCGTCCTCGGCGAACCGTCGCGCCTCCAGGTGGACCTTGGTGACCAGGGGACACGTCGCGTCGATCAGCTCCAGACGTCGAGATGCCGCCTCGGCGTGAACCGTCGGCGACGACCCGTGAGCGGACAGAACCACGACCGCCGCCGCGGGCACCTCGTCGAGCTCATCGACGAAGACGGCGCCTTTGCGTTCCAGGTCGCGCACCACGTGGAGGTTGTGGACGATCTGCTTGCGGACGTACACGGGGCCCCCGTGCATCTCGAGGGCTCGTTCGACCGCATCCACGGCGCGTTCGACGCCCGCACAGTATCCCCGAGGAGCCGCCAGCAAGACCGTTCCCATATGCCCATCGTACCTATGGGGGCCCGAGGGCCGGGCTCCCGGGGGCCCGAGGCCCCCAGGTTGCCGGATGTCGGTCGGTCGGGCTAGGGTGGTCGCTGTCGGCTTCGGACCGAGTGGCCCGGTCCTCCTGCGCACGACGCGCGCTTCCCACCTCCCCAGGGTGTGGTTTGGCGTGCGTTCATGCGTGGGAGAAGGGGAGCTCGGATCGAGGTCGACGAAGGTCGCACAGAGAAGACGAGACCAGGAGGTGATGCGTACACCCACGACCTAGCGCGGTGAGCAGGGCCCAGCGGAGCGATCCGCCGGCTCGGTTCAGGGCGAGGCCACCAGCCGCGTCCGCCGCGTGGGTGATCCAGCCCATGACCACGATGATCCGGAAGGGCCGCGCCCTCGTCGCGGCATCGATCCTGACCGCCGTCATCATGAGCTTCCCCACCGCCACGACATCGCAGGCGATGGTCCAGCGAGACGAGATACGCGCCGTCTCGTCGAGGATCTGCCCTATCGACTGGCGACAGAGCACATGGCACGTCAAACAGCTGATCCGCTGCGCCGCTTCGTATCACGGCGTGGGTCGACGCAAGGCGCTCTACATCGCCTGGCGTGAGTCCCGATATCGACCCCGCGCCTACAACGCCTACGGAGATGCAGCCGGGATCTACCAGCACCTGCTGAAGTACTGGCCGAACCGTGCGGAGGATTTCGGCTTCGAGAACTGGTCGGCGTTCAACGCTCGGGCCAACATCTTCGTGACGATGCGTATGGTGAGGCGCTACGGCTGGTCTCCCTGGGGAGGTTGAGCGCCGGAACCTTCCACGATCGGACCGCCCGGGCGGGCGAGCGAACGGAGGATCTCCCGTACATCATCACGGGAGGAGGCCACCGCGCTCGTCCCGGGCGCGTCCCGATCGGTCACGATCCGCATCGCGGGGAACCGATCGCGGACCAGCGAGACCAACGTCTCGTAGCTCCCGAACACCACCATCGCATGCGGTCGCTCCGCGTCGATCATCCCGAGCGCGTCGATCTCGTTGATCGCACCGGGCGTGAGCTCCCATTCGGCGGCGGTGGTGGCGCGCCGGAGCGCTCCGAGACCCTCGTCGTCGGTGGCCACGCACAGCACCTTGACGGCCCGGCACATCGCTAGAGCCAGCCCCGCTTCCGGAACCCGCGGTAGAGCCCGACGGCAGAGGCCACCATCATCCCGAGCGCCAACGGGTAGCCGAGTGTCCAGTGCAGCTCCGGCATATGGTCGAAGTTCATCCCGTAGATCCCCGCGATCAGGGTCGGCACGAGGATGATGCCGGCCCACGCGGAGAGCTTCTTCATGACCTCGTTCAGCTGGTTGGCCGACTGCGCCATCCGGATGTCCACGATCGTCGTCAGGATCTCGCGCACGCCGTCGGCGAGCTCGATGGTCCTGAGCAGATGGTCCGTGATGTCCCGGAGGTACGGCACGAGGGGCTCGGTCACGAGATCGGAGTCATCGGCGAGACGATCGATGACCTGGCGGGTCGGGATCGCATGCCGCTTGAGCCGGACCACGTCCCGGCGGAGACGAAGGATCTCGAGCTGCAAGGCCGCCCCCTCTGCTTCGACGAACTCAGACCGGAAGACCTCGCCTTCCAGCTCGTCCGCACGCGCTTCCAGCTCCTCCACGACCTCGAGATAGTCGTCCACGATCTCGTCGGCGACGGCGTAGAGGGCGGAGCACGGCCCAGGCGCGAGGGCAGCCAGGATCGGCCAACGGTGTTTCGCCTTCTCCATCTCGAAGACGGGCTGGAAACGGAGCGTCACGAGGGATCGACGCGACACGAAGAGGAAGAGCTCGGATCCGGTGAGGCCCTCGGGCCCGGGTGAAAGCGGCCGAAAGACCGCGAACGCATGTCCCGGGTAGAGGTCGAGTTTCGGCCGCTGATCCCGCTGCTGGACGTCCTCGACCGCGAGGTCGTGAAGGTCCAGCTGCTTCTGGAGAGCCGTGAGATCGTCTGTGCTCGGGTCGACGGCGTCGACCCAGAGCCACTCGCCTTCTTCGAGTTGGGACACCACGGAACGCAGATCCTCGACGGGTACCGGGCTCGGTTCGAGGGTCCCATCCCGGAAGAGGTGTGCCTCCATCCGAGGAGCGTAGCGGAGCGGTGCTGTTGGAAGGACCACACGGCCCGCGGTTCGGGCTAGCCTTGCCAGCGGCAGACGAGCGAGAGGAAGGGAGACAGATGCTGCGACGGCGCGCGACGACCTGGACTCACCCTGTCCTGGCTCGCCAGGCGGAGGAGCGCTCTCGCAACCGGCAGGCTCGCATCGCCGACGCCATCACCCACTTCGCCGGCTCGATGCCGTTCGTCTACATCCACATCCTCTGGTTCGCCTTCTGGATCGCTCTCGGCGTGGAGAAGTTCCCGTTCGGGCTCCTGACGATGCTCGTGTCGCTAGAGGCGATCTTCCTCTCGACGTTCGTGATGATCAGTCAGAACCGCGCCGACGAGAAGCGCGCGGTGCTCGCGGAGCATCAATGGCAAACGGTCCAGGCCGAAGAGCAACAGAACGAGGAGCTCATCACCATCTCTCGACAGATCCTGGAGCTCACGAAGGAGATCCGTTCGCTGACGAAGAGCTCGGAAGGTGCACCTTCCTGAGCGGCCAGCTGCCCGACGGTGCGGTCAGGTGAAGAGCGAGAACACCTTCTGGAGACCGTACCCGAGAAGGGCGCACGAAGGCCACGTCAGGATCCACGCCGCGACCACCTGTCCCGCGACCCCCCAACGGACGGCCGAGAATCGTTTCGTGGCCCCGACGCCCATGATCCCTGAGCCGATCGCGTGTGTCGTCGACACAGGGATGCCAAGGCGCGCCGCTACCGTGATCACGGTGGCGGCGCCGGTCTCCGCCGCGAACCCCTGCACGGGTTCTAGGTGGGTCATCCGCATGCCCAACGTACGGACAACCCGCCAACCTCCGATCATGGTGCCGAGGCCCATCACGAGTGCCGCCGAGACGATGATCCAAGGTGCGATAGTGAGCTCACCGACGTTCCCGGCGGTCCCGGCTTCGTTGAGGGCGATCGTGAGTGCGATGATGCCCATCGTCTTCTGCGCGTCGTTCGTCCCGTGGCTGAACGCCATGAACGCGGCCGAGAGGACCTGAGCCCTGCCGAACACCCTGGAGACCGTGGCCCGGCGGACGCGCACGAAGATGCGATAGATCAGCACCATCAGGATCAGCCCCATCAGGAACCCGCCTGCCGGCGAGGTCACTAGGCCGATGAGGGCCTTGTTGGTGCCCTCGCTCTCCAGCGCTTTCAGTCCGCCCGCCGCGAACCCCGCTCCGAGAAGTCCGGCGATGAGCGCATGTGACTCGCTCGACGGAAGTCCGAAGTACTGGGCCGCGAGCGCCCACAGGGTGGCTCCCAGTACCGCGGCGGCGACCGTCTCGAGACCGACGAAGTTCGGATCCACGATGCCTTCGGCGATCGTCTTGGCGACCGCAGTCCCCACCACCAGGGCCCCCACGAGGTTCAGCACCCCGGCCATGAGGACGGCGTGATGCGGTCGCATCACCCGAGTGGAGACCACGGTCGCGATCGAGTTCGGGGCGTCGGTCCACCCATTGGCGAACTCGAATAGATATGCCAGGAGGAGGACGAACCAGACCATCAGGCGTTCTTCAAGGCGATCGCCTCGAGCATGTTGGAAACGTCCTCGAGTTGGTCGATGGCTCCTTCCGCCTCGTCGATGACGTCTCGCCACTTCAAGACGTCCATCGCCTTGTACTCACCGCCGAAGAGCCCGGCGATGGCCCGCCGGTAGATCCGGTCTCCTTCGTTCTCGAGACGATTGACCTCAACCCAGTACCGTTCGAGCTCCTTGAACTTCGGCAGCGTCTCGAGTGCCTCTCGCGTGACCTTGCAGGTCTGCACCAAGATGTCGGCCTGCGCCTTCATCTCGGGCAGCGGCTGCTCGATCTTGTGGAGCAGGAAGAGATCCCCCGCCGCCTCGATGTGGTCGAGCACGTCGTCAAGGCCGGAGGCGAGGCGGTGGATGTCCTCGTGGTCGAGCGGCGTCACGAAGACAGTATTCAGCCGCTTCATGATCTCGTGCGTGACCTCGTCGCCCTCATGTTCCAGGTCCTTCAACCGATCGGCCTTCCGCGTGATGTCCTGGTAATCCACGACGAGGTCCTGATAGGCGACCGCCCCCTCTTCGACCTTGACTGCCAGATTGACGAACATCTCGTAGAAGCTCTCGTCCCGCGGGACGAGCCTGAACCGCAGCTTCGGCATCCCTCGACCCTTTCCGTCTTCGGCCGCAGGGTGGATATCACGCGAACGGCAACCCTCGCAACAGCGGAGCTTCGGCGCTCAAGCTCACTCGACGAAGCGATAGCCCAGGCCGCGTACCGTCAGGAGGTGCGTCGGCCGATGGGGCTCTTCCTCGATCTTCTGCCGTAGCCGTTTCACGTGCACGTCCAGGGTCTTCGTATCGCCGAAGTAGTCGGCGCCCCAGACCTCGGCGATCAGATGATCCCTCGTCAGGAGCCGTCCCTTCGATCGTAGGAGCATCGCGAGGAGCGCGAACTCCTTCGGCGGCAGCGAGATCAGATCGCCCCGGACCCGGACCTCATGCCGATCGGTATCGAGCTCGACCGGCCCCGCCCGGACCGCACCGGTGGACCCGGACGAGGCCCCGCTCATCTCGACCCGGCGGAGGTGTGCGCGCACGCGGCTGACGAGTTCCCGGACGGAGAATGGCTTGGTGACGTAGTCGTCTGCTCCGAGCTCGAGGCCGGCGACCTTGTCGGCCTCTCCATCCTTCGCCGTCACGATCACGATCGGAACATCCGACTCGGCGCGGATCGCCCGGCAGACGTCCAGACCGGACAGCTCGGGGAGCATCAGATCGAGGATGACCAGAACCGGGCGATCCGCGCGGAACCGCTCCAGGGCCGTCCGTCCATCGGCGGCGACCGAAACACTGAAGCCCTCGCGCTCGAGGCCATAGCGGATGGTGTCGGCCAGCGCTTCCTCGTCCTCGACGACGAGGATGTCGGTCACGGCGGAACCCACCTCAACCGCCGGTCTCCACCTTGTGCGATGCGTCCGTGAACTCGCGGAACTCGCCCGTGATGAGGAAGCTGACCTGCTCCGCGATGTCGACCGCTTGATCGCCCACACGCTCGAGCGCACGCGCGGCGAGGTTCATGTGCAAACCCCAATCGAGACCGCTCGGATCGTGTGCCAGCTTCAGGGCCTCCAAGTGGGTGGCGCGATTCAAGCGATCGACCGGGTCGTCCATCGTCGGAAGCCGGAGGCACAGCACAAGATCTCGCTTCGCGAACGCCTCCATCACCGTCCGGATCATCGACCCGACGATCGAGCCCATCTCCTCGAGCTGCTGGATCATCGTCGAGCTGACCGTGTGGTCCTTCGACACCAGGTAGAGCTTCGCGATGTTGACGGCCTGATCGCCGACCCGCTCGAGATGCAGGCAACTGTGCATGATCGCGGAGATCAGACGCAGATCGGCGGCGACCGGGGACTGCAGTGCCAGCAGCTGAAGGACACTCGAGTCGATCCTCAGGTAGAGGTCATCGACCTCGTCGTCTCCATCGATCACGTGCTGGGCGAGCGCGTCGTCGTGGCGGACCAATGCATCGACCGCTCGCTGGACCTGGGCGCCCGCCAGCTCACCGAGCGAGAGGAGCTCGAGCTCGATCCGCTCTAGGGCTTCGTGGAATGTCTCCCGGCTCAACCGAACCTCCCCGTGACGTAGGCCTCGGTCCGCTCGTCGGAGGGATTCGTGAAGATCCTCTCGGTCCGGTCGAACTCCGCGACCGTCCCGGTCCGTGTGCCGTCCTCGTTCACGTCGACAGTGAGGAAGGCGGTGCGGTCCGAGACCCGGCCCGCCTGCTGCATGTTGTGAGTCACGATCACGATCGAGTAGTCCGCGACCAGCTCGTGCATCAGGTCCTCGATCCGAGCGGTCGCGATCGGATCGAGCGAGGAGCAAGGCTCGTCCATCAAGATCACGTCCGGTTTCGTCGCGATCGCCCGGGCGATGCACAGGCGTTGCTGCTGGCCTCCGGAAAGCGCAAGGCCGGAGTCCCGGAGCTTGTCCTTCACCTCTTCCCACAGCGCGGCCCTCCTGAGGGAGCGCTCGACCACCTCGTCCATGTCTCCTTTGTAACCCGCGATCCTCGGTCCGAAGGCCACGTTGTCGTAGATCGACTTGGGGAATGGGTTCGGCTTCTGGAACACCATCCCGATCCGCCGCCGCACCTCCACCGGATCGACCTTCGGGCCGTAGAGATCGACCCCGTGATACCGAACCTCGCCTTCCACCCGGGCGCCCTCGACCAGATCGTTCATGCGATTCAAGCATCGCAGGACCGTCGACTTCCCCGACCCCGAGGGGCCGATCAGCGCGGTGATCTCGTTGACCCTGATGGGGACTGAGATGTCCCGCACAGCGAGGTGCGCGCCGTACCAGACGTTCACGCCGGACACGTCGAAGACCACCTCGTGTTCGTCGCGTTCGTGTTCCCCGCGACCGAGCTCGACAACCTCGGCATGGGCTGCGCCCTCACCACGCGCTCCCGGGCCGCCGCCGGTCACCACGTCGGTAGTATCCATGACTTCACCACGTCCGCTCATATCGGGTCCTCAGCACGATCACGACCAGGTTCACGACGAGGATGGTGGCGAGCAGCACGATGATGGCAGCCGCGGTATTGCCCACCCAGGCTTCACCCGGCAGCCGCGACCACGCGAAGACCTGCACCGGTAGCGCGGTGTATGGGCCCTGCAACGTCTCCAAAGGATCGCCTGGGCTCGTCGCGAGGAAACCGGTGACCGCACCGGCCAAGAGCAGCGGCGCCGTCTCCCCGAACGCGCGCGCGAGGGCGAGGATCACTCCCGTGAACATGCCCGGGGCCGCGTACGGAAGCACGTGCGAGCGGATCACCTCCCATCTCGTCGCCCCCACACCGTAGGCAGCCTCCCGGATGCTCCACGGCACGGCGCGCAGTGCCTCCATCGCGATGATGATGACGAACGGCATCACGAGCACCGCCAGCGTGAGCCCGCCGGAGAGGTAGCTCCGACCGTAGCTCGCCTGACCGGTGGCCGACCGCAGTGCCTGGACGAAGACCACGAGGCCGAGGATCCCGTAGACGATCGACGGAACACCGGCGAGGTTGCGGATGTTGGCGACCAGGATCCGGCGCAACCTCGTGTCCTTGGCGTACTCCTCCAGATAGATCGCCGCAGCGATCCCCAGGGGCAATGAGACGACACCGACGAGCGTGATGAGGATCAGGGATCCGACGAGTCCCTGGCGTACGCCGGCGCGCTCCGGAAGCGACGAAGTCTCCGATGCCAGGAAGTCTGACCCCCGGTCCCGAAGGACCGGCCAAGCGTCCTCCCAGATCGTGACCAACAGGGTGAGCAAGATCGCCAGGGACAGAAGCAATGCCAGCAGCAGCGCGCCGGAGAAGAGACGGCCTCGGATGTCCCATGACCGCCCGCCGAGCGCGAGCTCCACGGATGAACGGGTCTCGGAGGCGGGGATGCTGCTCATCGGTAGGCCTTGCGAACCCGCCGGACGTAGCGCTCGCTCACGATGTTCAGTCCGAACGTGAGCACGAACAGCAGCAAGCCCACGCAGTAGAGGGAATCGAAGGCGTTCAGTCCGGTGGCCGTTTTCACCTGGTCGGACCCGTACGCCAGCGATGCGATCGCACCGGTCATCGTCTGACCCGGCCCGAGCACGTCGAACGTGCGCTCCGATCCACCGGTCCCGCCCGCCGCGATCGCCACGACCATCGTCTCGCCCAGAGCCCGGGACAGGCCGAGGATGAGCGCGGCGACGATGCCTGAGACAGCGGCGGGAAACACCACGCGGAGCGTGACCGTCCGGCGTCTCGCACCGATCCCGTAGGCCGCCTCCCTGAGTGCACCGGGGACGGCGCGAAGCGCATCCTCGGCGACAGACCCGATCAACGGTACGGTGAGGATCCCCACTCCGATGCCAGCCGCCATGAGCGAGAAGGCACTCCTCGAGCCGAAGATGTTCTGCACGATCGTGGGTTGCAGGACTGCGAGGGCGAAGAAACCCAGGACCACGCTCGGGATGCTCGCGAGCATCTCGAGCGTGGGCTTGAGCGTGCGGCGGGTCCGCGAGCTCGCGTACTCGGAGAGGTACATCGCGGCGCCGAGCCCGAGAGGGGTCGCGACCACCATGGCGACGAGCGACACCAATACCGAGCCGGTGAAGATCGTGAGGACGTCGAATCGGCCGCGCCGCGGGAACCAGCCGTCCGTCCAGAGCGCCGAGAGCTCCACCTTCCCGAGGAACCCGATCGCCTGGCCTACGAGCGCGATGACGATCGCGACGCTGATCGCGATCGAGATGCCTGCGGCCGTCGAGAAGATCGCGCGGATGCGGGCTTCCCTCCGTCGGCGGCCCGGATCACCCAGGAGCGCAGACGGAGGGAGCGCGGAGCTCGTCGGAGGCGTCGAGATCATGGCGGTATCGACCGTATCGGGTGGCCTGTCGGGCCCGCCCTAGGCCACAGCCGCCTCCCAGGTCGAGCGCACGGCCTCCTGGCGCTCAGCCGGGATCGGTACGTAGCCGGACCGCTCGACGACCATGTTCAATCCGTCCGAGGTCAGGTAGTGGTCCACGAAGGCAGCGAGAGCGGCGTTCTCGGTCGCCTTCGCCGTGTTGACGTAGATGTAGAGCGAACGAGAGAGGGGGTAGGTCCCGTCCGCGATCGTCACGGTTTCGGGCGCGACGCATCCTTCACCGCCGTCGATCGCGATCTCCTTGACCTGTTTTCCCGCGGACTGCGCGAACGCGTAGCCGACGAAGCCGAGCGCGGCGGGCGAGGTCTCCATCGCCTGGATGATCACGTTGTCGTCCGGGGAGGACTGGTAGTCGGCGCGGAGGGACTCGATCTCGTCCTCCGGCACGCCTCGCTCCTCGGCCAGGTCGGAGATGCCGGCCAGTTCGATGAAGGCGTCGTAGGTGCCTGACTCCTCGCCGGGAGCGGTGATCTCGAGCGAACGGTCAGGGAAGTCACCCGACCCACCGACGTCCGCGGCCAGACCGGCCGCGTCGTTCCAGGTGTCGAACCCCGTCGACTCGGGGCCGAAGAGGGCGTAGAGGTCGCCCGTCGAGAGGCATGGGACATCCCCATTGTCGGGATTCGTCATGACGGTGACACCGTCAAGAGCAACCTCCAGCTCGAGGTACTCGACCCCTTCAGCGTCGCATGCGGCCGCTTCCTCTTCGTCGATAGAACGGGACGCATCGCTCACATCGATCTGGCCCGCACAGAACAGCTCGAACCCGTCTCCGGTGCCGGGGCCGTCGACGGTGATCGCGACGCCACGATTCTCTTCCCGGAAGAGCTCAGCCACGAGGCTCGTGATCGGCTGCACGGTCGACGAACCGGACACGAGGATCGTGCCCGAGAGCTCGTCCGTGTTGCCTCCGTCACCGGCCCCGCCCCCGCACGCTGTCAGCGAGATCGAGAGCAGGAGCGTGCTGACGAGCATCCGAAGTCGCCTCGTGCCCAACGTTGTGCCCAACGTCATCCCATCCCCTCTCATCTGATCCCTTTCGTCGGTCCATAGCGGACGTTAGGTGTCCCGCGTGACGCGCGGGAGGCCGGGAGATGAATGTGCGGTGAACGTCGACAACCCGCAGCTCAAGGGGAGCTCTTCGAGGGCCGTACACTGCGGCCGTGGTCGATGGAGCCGCACTGGTGGGCGCCGCGATCGCGGGCGCGATCGCGGCCGCGGTGATCGTGGCGCTCGTGGCTGGTTCTCGCGCCCAGCGGCTCCGTGAGGAGCTCACGAGATCCACGGCAGCGCTGGCCGAACGAGAACGGCTCGCCCTGGATTCGGACGCCATCCGGCGCGTCATCGATGATGCGATGCACGACGGGGTACTGCTGTTCGACGGATCCGGTCAGCTCGTCTACCGGAACGAGGTCAGCGAACGGCAGCTGATCCGGCGTCCCGCCTCGATCGCGCAGCTGTTCCCAGCGGTTGCCGCCGAGGCGGCGGCGACCGTGGCGTCGTCCGGGGAACCTGAGGTGGTCGAGGCCGAGACGGCGTCTCCCCCTCGATGGCTGCGGTTCGCCGCGACGCCCGCCGGCGACGGCGGAGTCCTGGTCGTGGTTTCAGACGTGACCGAAGCG
>JBPCPX010000096.1:0-5634 GCA_050998695.1 Actinomycetota bacterium | reverse complement strand
TCGAGCGGTCAGTTCATACGGATCCGGAGCACGACCATCCGTGGGACGAGGTTCTGGATCGAGTCACCCACCACGAGGATCTTGCCGTCGCGGACCACCACATCCCTGGCGGCGTCATCCTCTCGGTAGGGGTTGAAGAGCGCCTTCCCGTTCCCCGAGAACGACCCGTCGAGGCCGCCGGCGGTCCCGTACCGCACGACCGCGAGATCGTCCGTGCCGCTCGGCCCCCGTGCACGACCGACCACGAGGATCCGGCCGTCGGGCTGTATCGCCACCGAGGCCGCGAGCTCATACGCCGGCGTGAACGCGGTCGTCACGATGCCGTCGCCCCCGAAGCCCCTGTCGAGCCCTCCTCCGGCGGCCAGCCGAGCCAGACCCCAGTCCGCGCGCCCGTCGCTGCTGGCGTAGCCCGCGAGGATCGGCTTGCCGTCTGCCTGGACGGCGAGTCCGAAGGCCGCGTCCGCGCCGACGCCCACGTTCACGATCCTCACGCCGTTGTTGCCGAACGAGGCCACCCTCGAACCGTCGGACCGAAGCTTGGCGATCGCGAACCTCGGAAGGAAGCCGGATTCGGCATAGCCCGCCGCGAAGATCTCGCCCGAGTCGATGACGAGGTCCTGGACTTCCTCGCCGGAGAGCGAGAGCGACATCGTGACGCGGCCGTCCCCACCGAAGGAGGAGTCCAGCGCGCCTCCGTTCAGATAGCGCGCGAACGCCCACTTCTCGTGCAGCCCACCGGAGGCGGAGCCGCCGACGAGGATCCGGTCGCCGGATCCGATCGCGACCGCGTTCGCGTGCTCGTACCGCCTGCCGAAGTCGGTGACCACGACGCCGTCGCCGCCGAACGAGCGATCACGGGCGCCTCCCGGGAGGAGGCGGAGGACGAACCACCTCGCGCCCAGCCGAGTGGTTCGTTTGCCGACCACGACGAGCTTCCCGTCCGAGTCGATCGCCACATCGAGCGCCTGATCTCTCGCGCCGAGGTCGATCCTGACGCGCCCGTCGCCGCCGAAGCTGCCGTCTGCCCCGCCGTTCGGCCGCACGCGAGCGACCGCGACGTCGGTCCGCCTCCCGATCGTGTATCCGGCGACGACGATCCTGTCCTGCGGATCGATGGCGACCGCTTGCGCGGTGGCTCCGCCGGTGAACATCGGCTGGATGCCGTTGCCGGAGAAGGACGCATCGAGCGCTCCCGGTGCTGCGGCGGCCGGGCGCGCGAGCGCGATGAGCAAGAGCGCCACGATCGGGGGGATTCGACGACGCACGAAGGCCGGACCCTACCAGCCGCCTCCCAGCCGCAGGTCGGAGGCTGTTGCGCATCCGGTCATCCGGTCGACCGATGCAGAGCGGGTCCTCGCCGATCGGACTCAGGGAACGATCTTCGAGATGGGCATCTCCAGGATGTCGGTGGCGCCCGCGGCCTTCAGCTCCGGGATGAGCTTGTTCACGCCCCGCTTGTCGACGACGGTCTCGATCGCGAAGCCACCCTCGGACAAGGGCGAAACGGTCGGGGCTTTCATCGACGGAACGACCGCGAGGACCTGCGAGAGCCGGTCCTCACTCACGTTGAGCTTGATCAGGACACGACCCTCGGCGCGAAGAGCACCCAGCAGCAACGTCTGGAGATCGTCCATCGCCGCGCGCTTCGCCGGGTCCTTCAGCGCGTCGCGGTTCGCGATCAGCACCGGCTCCGAGGTGAGGAGCGTCTCGAGGATCTTCATCCCATGGGCCCGCAGCGTGTTGCCCGTCTCGGTGATGTCCACGATGGCGTCCACGATCTCGGGGACCTTCGCTTCCGTGGCCCCGTAGGACCACACGACCTTCACGGGGATGCCGAGGTCGTCGAAGTACCGCTCGGTCAGCTTCAGGAACTCGGTCGAGATCCGCGTGCCGGGCGGGATCTCCTTCGCGCTGTTCGCGGAGTGCTCGTTCGGGACGGCGAGCACCACCTGGGTGCCGTGTCCGGTTCCCGAGCGGGCGTAGGAGAGCGTCGTCAGGACCTCGACGCCGGCGTCGGTCTCGGCGATCCAGTCCTGGCCTGTGATGCCCATGTCGAACAGACCGTCCTGCACGTAGAGCGGGATCTCCTGGGGACGCAGGATCGAGACTCGCTCGATGCGATCGTCGTCCACCGTGCCGTGGTAGTCGCGGCCGGAGCCGCGGCGCACGCGGAGGTCGGCTGCTTCGAACAGCCGGAGCGTCTGCTCCTCGAGGGAGCCCTTCGGGATGACGAGCTTGAGCATCGGTCGCCCTTCGTGGGCGGCGAGCATACCCGCAGGCTAGGCTCCGCGCGATGGATGGCTCGCCGACGCCGCGCGACGAGGGGTTCGCGATGCCGGCGGAGTTCGCGCCGCATCAGGCGACCTGGATGTCATGGCCGACGGAGCGCTCGCTGTGGGCCGGTCACCAGGATGCCGCTCGTGACGATTGGGCGGCGACGGCTCGAGCCATCGCGTCATACGAGCCAGTCGTGATGGTCTGCAACCCGGGCGAGGCGGCCGACGTACGGCGTCGCTGCGGGGAGGGCGTCGAGGCGCTCGAGATGCCGATCGACGATTCCTGGCTCCGCGACAACGGCCCGATCTTCGTGACGAACGCGCAGGGCGAGATCGCGCTCGTCCACTTCGGATTCAACTCCTGGGGCGAGAAGTACCTGCCCTACGACAAGGACGCACGGCTCCCGGAGCTGCTCGCTTCGCACTTCGGCGTCCGGCGCTACGAAGCGCCGTTCGTCCTCGAGGGCGGATCGTTCTTCGTCGACGGAGAGGGAACGGTGCTCACGACGGAACAGTGCCTCTTGCATCAGAACCGGAACGAGTCGATGAGCCGCGAGGAGATCGAGGACGGTCTCCGGTCCTACCTGGGCGTCGACGCGGTGATCTGGCTCCCGCACGGCCTCGTGGAGGACCGCGACACCGACGGCCACATCGACGGGCTGGCGCAGCTCGTCCAGCCCGGCGTCGTGATGCTCGCCGTCGCCGCGGGGAAGGACGACCCCAACGCCCCGCGGTTCGACGTGGACCGAGGGGTTCTTCAGGGAGCCCGGGACGCGCGGGATCGCTCGTTCGAGGTGCGGGATGGTCCCGTCAACGGGTGGGCGGAGCTCGAGGGGATCGGGCCGATCGTGATCCCCTACATGAATCACTACCTCGCGAACGGCGCCGTGATCGTGCCCGTCGGCCACATCCCCGAGGACGACCCGGCGCTCGAGCTGCTGGCGAAGGCGTACCCCGACCGGGAGGTCGTCGGCGTTCCCGGCGCGCTGATCTCGTTCGGAGGCGGGGGACCGCATTGCATCACGCAGCAGGTGCCGACGGGGACGTTCGTCAGCTGATAGTGCGGTGGAAGCAGGATCGCGCGCCCGTATGGCAGGCGGCGCCCTCCTGGTGGACGCGCGCGAGGAGGACGTCGCCGTCGCAGTCCGCCCGGAGCTCCTCCCAGTGCTGCACGTGGCCGGACGTGTCTCCCTTGCGCCAGAGCTCCTGCCGGGAACGGCTCCAATAGACCATCCGCCGCTCGTCGAGCGTTCGGTCGAGTGACTCCCGGTTGGCCCAGGCGAGCATCAACACGTCGCCGTTCTCCACGTCCTGCACGACGACCGGGATCAGTCCGCGATCGTCGTACACGAGTTTGTCGAGGTCGACTCGATCCATCAGAGCCTCACCGGGATCCCTCGGGAGGCCAGGTGCTCCTTGACCTCCCGGATCGTGAGGTCGCCGTCGTGCCAGCGGGATGCGGCGAGGACGGCATCGGCGCGACCCTCGGTGAGCGCCTCCGCGAAGTGCGCCGGCTCGCCGGCGCCGCCGGAGGCGATCACCGGCACCGCGACGGTATCGGCGATCGCGCGCAGCAGGTCGAGGTCGTAGCCCTCACCGGTGCCGTCGCGGTCCATCGACGTGAGCAGCACCTCACCGGCGCCGTGCTTGGACGTCGCCTCGGCGGCCCATCCGACGGCATCGCGTCCGGTCGCCGTGTGTCCGGCGTCGACGTAGACCTCCCATCCACCGTCGCGCCGCTTCGCGTCGATCGCCACCACCATGCACTGCGTACCGAACCGGTCGGCACAGCGGGAGAGCATCACCGGATCGATCACCGCGGCGCTGTTCACGCTGACCTTGTCGGCGCCCGCGGCGAGCAGAGCCTGGACGTCCTCCTCGCCCTTCACTCCTCCGCCGACCGTGAGCGGGATGAAGACCTCCTCCGCGGTCCGAGACACGATGTCGAGCGTTGCCGCGCGATCCTCGAGCGTCGCGGTGATATCGAGGAACACGAGCTCGTCGGCACCCTCCCGGTCGTAGTGCGCAGCGAGCTGCACCGGGTCGCCCGCGTCGCGAAGCTGCTGGAACCGCACGCCCTTCACCACGCGGCCGGCGTCGACGTCCAGGCACGGGATCACCCGCTTGGCGAGCCTCGACACCTCACCCCCTGGTCACCTGCGACAGCTTCAGCGTCTTCTCGTACAGCGCCTTGCCGGCGACCGTGGCCTCGCAGCCCACGTCACGCAGCGCCCACACGTCCTCGGCGTTCCGGACGCCTCCGGAGGCGATCACGGGCTTGTCGGTGAGCTTCAGCACCTGCCGGTACAGGGTGAGGTCGGGCCCGTCGAGGGTACCGTCGCGCGCGATCGCGGTCACGAGATACCTCGGCGCCCCCGCATCGTTCAATGCCGAGAGTGTCGTCTCGAGCTCCGGTCCTTCCTCCCGCCATCCGTCGATCATGAGCTTTCCTCCGCGCACGTCGACCGCGACCACGACGCGTTCGGCGAATTCCTCCACCGCGCGTTCGACGAACGTCGGGTCGGCGGCCGCCGCCGTGCCGAGGATCGCGCGAGCCGCGCCGTCCTCGAGCACGGCGGCGGCCGCTTCCAGCGAACGGATCCCCCCGCCGACCTGAACGGGCACCACGACCGCACGGCAGATCTCCCTGACCGCCTCACGGTTCTCGCCTTCGCCGAGCGCGGCGTCGAGATCGATCACATGGAGCCTGCGGGCGCCCTGCTCCTGGAACCGCCGCGCGACCTCGACCGGATGGTCGTCGTACGCGGTCTCCGCGCTCGGATCCCCGCGGCGAAGTCGAACCGCTCGTCCGCCTCGCAGATCGATGGCCGGGATCACGATCACCCGGCGACCGCTTCCACGAAGTTCGCGTAGATCGCCAGGCCCGCCTCGCCCGACTTCTCCGGGTGGAACTGGGTCGCGAAGACGTTGTCCCGCGCGGCGGCCGCGGCGAACCGCCGTCCGTGCTCGGTCACGCCGACCGCGTCCCGATCCGCATCCGGCGCGTACGAGTGAACGAAGTAGAACCTCGTGCCGTCCGCGATCCCCTCGACGTAGGGGTGCGGGCGTTGCCAGGTGACGTCGTTCCACCCGATGTGCGGCACCTTGACGTCGTCCGGAAGCCGGCGCGATCCGCCCGGCAGGACCGCCAGCCCGATCTCCGGGTCCTCCTCGCTGCCTTCGTAGAGCACCTGCATACCCACGCAGACTCCGAAGACCCGCTTGCCGGTTCCGACGGCTCCCGCGATCGCGCGGTCCAGGCCCTTCTCGCGGATCGCCCGCACGCAGTGGCCGAAGTGACCGACCCCGGGGATCACCAGCGCCGCGGCCGCGGGGGGCCCACCCAAAGCGCCCCCCC
>JBPCPX010000018.1:0-11184 GCA_050998695.1 Actinomycetota bacterium | reverse complement strand
GCTACCGCTTCCGAGAGGAAGACGTCCACGACTACCTGAGGGGGCGCTACACCGAGGCCGGTTGACGCCGGCCACCTCGAGGGCTCCCGACACGCACGAAGCCGAACCTCCGCGAAGGGGCGGGGGGGCGTGATGAACGAGCACGACCGGCTCGTCGACCGGGCCGCGCGCGAAGCGCGAACGGTCTTGTTCGTCGGCGGGCTGGATTCCGGGAAGAGCTCGATGGCGCGAGCCACGGCCGCGTACGCGTTGCACGTGGGGCGCTCCGTCGCCTACCTCGATGCCGACGTCTCGCAGAAGACCGTCGGCCCACCTGGGACGGTCGGGCTGAAGCACATCCGCGAGCCCGACGACCTGACTCACGAACGGATGCACGCGGCCGACGCGATCGGCTTCGTCGGCTCGACCTCGCCGCAGGATCACCTGCTCCCGCTCGTGGGGGCACTCGATCGCCTGAACGAGCGGGCTCACGGCGAGGGCGCCGACCTCGTCGTCGTCGACACGGGCGGCGAGGTGTCGGGGATCCGCGGCCAGCAGGTCAAGTACTACAAGGTTGACACGCTGAAGCCTGACCTCGTGGTCGCGCTGCAGCGCGGCGAGGAGCTCGAGCCGATCGTCGGCGTCGTCGAACGGTTCTTCGGCGTCGAGGTCGTCCGCCTCGGTATCCATCCCTCCGTCGTCCCGACCACGGTCGATGAGCGTATGTCCCAGCGCGAGGACTCGATGCGTCGGTACTTCGATCAACCACTCCAGCGCTTCCGCGTCCGCCCGACCGTGTTCATGCCGAGCCTGCCGCCCCTCTTCGACCTCTCCCAGCTCGACCGCCTCCTGGTGGGTCTCTCCGACGGCGAGGGCGGCTTCACCGGGGTCGGCTACCTGGAGCCCCTCTCGGGCAACGGAGGGCTCCGGCTGATCTCACCCGTCGCAGAGCCGCCCAAAGCCCTTAGACTGGGATCTGTTCGCCTGGAGGAGAGCTTCCGAGCGAAGCGGGTCGACCTCCGGAACCTCTTCGGAACCGAATGACCGACTGAAAGGCGTGGATCGTTGCCGTCCCTCGTGAAGAAGCGCCGGAAGAAGATGCGCAAGAAGAAGCACAAGAAGCTGCTCAAGCGCACCCGGCACCAGCGCCTGAAGCTGGGCAAGTAGCGGCGGGGAGCATCGGCGTGCCTGCGCCGATCCATGTCCGAACCCTCGTGGTGGGACTCCTGCTGCTCTCCGCATGCGGCGCCGACACCCCACAGGGCTCGACAGCGAACTCGAGGGAGATCACCTTCGAGTCGACCGACGGCGTCACGCTCTCCGGCCGGCTGTTCGGCCCCGACGAGGGCACCGCGGGCGTCGTGCTCGCGCACATGCTCCCCTCCGACCAGAGCGCCTGGTACTTCTTCGCGAACCGATTGGGTGAGCGCGGCTACCGCGTCATGACGTTCAACTTCCGCGGCTACTGTCCGGGCGGGGAAGCAGGTTGCTCGAAGGGCGAGAAGAACGTCCCCGCGATCTGGCAGGACCTCGAGGGAGCGGTCGGATCGCTTCGGGCCGAAGGGGTCACGCGATTCGCGTTGGTGGGGGCCAGCATGGGCGGGACCGCGTCGCTCATCGTCGCGGCGAACCATGGGCGGGACATCGGCGCCGTGGTCACCTTGTCCGCGCCGACCTCCGTCGAAGGGCTGGACGCGGGAGCCGACGTCCTCGCCGAGGTGAGCGCCGCGAAGCTCCTCATCGCCGGTCACGAGGACGTGGACGCGGTGCAGGCTGTGAACCTGTTCTACGGTGAGGGCCTGCCGCCGAAGCGCCCGGTGATCCTCACGACGGGCGACCACGGGACGGACATCCTCACAGGCAACCAGGCGGGGATCGCGAGCACCGAGATGATCAACTGGATCGAGCGGTATCTCCCCGTCTCGGGGTCGGTGAGCGGATGAGCCGTCCGATCGTCTTCCTGACGGACTACGGCCGGAGCGACGGCTTCGTCGGCATCTGTCACGGCGTCATGGCGAAGATCGCACCGGACGCGCGGGTCATCGACCTCACGCACTCGGTAGCTCGTCAGGACGTCCTCAGGGGAGCCGTGGAGCTCGCGCGCGCCGTCCCGTACATGCCGACGGACGCCGTCTACGTGGCCGTCGTGGATCCGGGCGTCGGGTCGGACCGCGGCGCGATCGCGGTGGCCGCGGGCGCGGCGCTGCTCGTCGGCCCGGACAACGGGCTCCTGTCGCTCGCCTGGGAAGATCTCGGAGGCGTCGGGTTGGCCGTGGAGATCCAGAACCCCGAGGTCGTGCTCGCGCCAGTGTCGCGGACGTTCCACGGCAGGGACATCTTCGCGCCCGCGGCCGCCAACCTCGCGGCCGGCATGCCGCTCGAGGACCTCGGCCCCGCCGTCGACCCGGCCACCCTCGTCCGTCTGGACGTCCCGGGTCCGATGGTGGCGGTCGGTGCCGTCGGCGCCCGCGTCACGGCGACGGACGGCTACGGGAACGTGCAGCTGAACGCCACCGAGCGCGATCTGGAGGACGCCGCGGTCGCGGTCGGCAACGTCCTGGTCGTGAACGGCCGGCGCCTGCCCCGTGCGGGCACCTTCGCCGAGCTTCCCGAGCGCGAGCCCGGGCTGATCGTCGACTCGGATGGCTATCTCGCGATCGTCGTGAACCAGGGGAACGCGGCGCAGATGCTCGGCCTCGCGGCCGGCGACGTCGTCGTGATGGAAGGCCCCTAAGGAGTCGGGCTCGGCCTCGGGCTCGGGAGCTCCCCTGGACTGGTCGGGCCGGGGAATGGACCGCGATCCTGGTCCGCGAGCTGCAGCTGCCAGATGCCGGCGCCGAGGAGCAGCGAGAACAACACGATGAGCACGATCCAGGTCGGACGTCGCACGCCGGCGAGGCTATCGGCTCATCGAGCGGCGCGCCCGGCGGAGGCGAGGGCGAGCTCGGTCCGCTCGCGCATGTCGACCATCGTCGCCTCGAGCTGCTCCGGGTGACCCAGTGCGGCCCGGAGATCCACCTCGAGTGACACCGCGCCGTCGAACGCCGAAGCCGCGAGATCCTTGAGGAACGCATCGAGGTCGAGCACACCCTCGCCGGGCGGCAGGTGGGAGTCCCATCCCTTCCCCGCGTTGTCCGAGAGATGCACGTGCCGCAGCCGTTGCCCGAACAGCTTCCGCACCGCGATCGGATCGTGTCTCGCCACGGCCGCATGGGAGGTGTCGAGCACCAGGTGAGGCAATCCCTCCAACTGCTCGAGGTCCTGGTTCGAATGGAGCGTCACGTCCCTGCGGCCGACCCGATAGGGGAACATGTTCTCGACGGCCACGGCGATCCCCGTCCGCTGCTCGAGGCCGGGCAGGTCCTCGGCGAGCCAGCGGCGGAACGCGCGCTGCCAGCGGTACGGCGGGTGCACGACCACCACGGGGATGTTCGCGTCCGCGGCCGCCTCCACGGAGCGGTCGATCTTGCCGATCGGGTCCGTGCCCCAGACCTTCCTCGTCAGGAGCAGGCAGGGGGCGTGCACCGCGCCGACCGTGAGCCCGAACTCGTCGGCGAGCGCACGGATCTGCGCAGGGTCCTGGCTCTCCGGGTCCTTCGTCACCATGACCTCGACGCCGCCGTAGCCGCACTCGGCCGCGAGCCGGAAGGTCCACGACAGCGGCCGCGCGAAGAAGGCGGCAGAGGAGAACAGGACGGGCGGGGGAGGCACCCTTCGATGCTACCGGCTGACCGCTCGACGGCGGTGCGTATCCTTGGCGCCCATGTGGGTCTTCCCGCTCGCCGCCGCTCTGGTGGCGTTCGCGTTCGCGGCGGCGCTCGGCCGGCGCTTCATTCGGAGCAGGCGGATCTTCCTGGCGATGTGGTGCGGGGCGCTCGTGATGTACGGGGTCGCGTCGCTCGCGGTGGCGGGCGGCGCGGCCGTCGGCTGGAGCCGGACGCTCTTCGAGGTGTACTGGATCCTGGGCGCCGTGCTGAACGTCCCGCTGCTCGCCGCGGGTGAGGTACATCTGCTGGGTCGCGGTCGTGTCCTCGACATCGTCGTGTGGATGGCCCTCGCGTTCGTCTTCGCCTACACGATCGCGGTGACGCGAGGAGCGCCGGTGGATCCGGCCGCGCTCGTGGAGCAGCTGCCCTCGGGCAAGGAGGTCTTCGGCGACGGCACGGCCGCCTTCCGCCTGCCGCAGCTCATCTCGATCCCCTCGTATCTGATCCTCCTCCTGGGCGCAGCGTGGTCGGCATGGCGGATGCGCGGCCGTCCCGAGCTCCGCCACCGATCCACCGGAACGCTGCTCGTCGCGGCGGGCGCGACCATCACCGCCGCGGCGGGCTCGGCGTTCGCGGCCGTGGGGAACCTGCCGGCCTTCTCGCTGTCGCTGCTGGCGGGCGTCTCCGTGATGTTCGTCGGCTTCCTGCGGGCGACCGAATCCCGCTCGTCTCCTCGGAAGAGCGATCTCCCCGCGCACTGATCGCGGTTGGTGATCCAGCCGGCCCCGGCGCGCGAACCAAGAGCTGACCGCGCCCTTGGGGAAGGAGGGATGCAGACGCTCGACCGGGGACTCCCGGACGAGGCGGCCGGCGCGGACCGAGACGTGCAAGTCAGCACCATGATCACGATCCCAGAACCCCCTAAGGAGGGATACCTTTGTCTGCATCCAATATCAGGCGAGCCGCCGCGCTCGCAGTCACCGGGGCGCTCGCCGTCGCGGCGTTCGCCGGGCTTGGCCCGGTGTCGTCCACGGCATCGAGCCACCGTGAGGCACCGCTGACGTCTGCCGAGCCGCAGATCGACGCGACGGACCTGTACGCGTTCGTCCCCGAGAGCGCACCGAACAAGGTCGCGCTGGTCGGGTCGTGGATCCCGTTCGAAGAGCCGGCGGGCGGGCCCAACTTCTATCTCTGGGCCGAGCGTACGAACTACGACATCAACATCGACAACGACGGTGATGCCATCGCTGACGTCAAGTACCGCTGGCGCTTCAGGACCCATCACCGGAACCCCGACTCGTTCATCTACAACAACGGCGAGGTGACGTCGCTGGACGACGAGAACCTCCTCATCTACCAGACCTATGACCTCAGCCGGATCAGGAACGGGAACCACCGGCTCCTGCTGAACGACGCTCCGGTCGTGCCGTCCCGCGTGGGCGACGCGTCGATGCCCGGCTACAACGCCGACCTCTTCGACGCGGGCGTGCGGTCTGCTGGCAGAGGCAGGACCAGCTGGGTCGGTCAGTCCGACGACCCGTTCTTCCTCGACCTCCGCGTCTTCGACCTTCTCTATGGGGGCGACTTCTCCGAGGCGGGCGACGACACGCTGGACGGTTTCAACGTCAACACGATGGTCCTGCAGGTGCCGAAGTCGCAGCTGCGCGGACCGGACGACGGCGTGATCGGCGTCTGGACCACGGCAAAGCGGCGCTCGGTCAGGATCCAGGGAAGCGATGGCTCCCTCGAGTGGAGAGGTCCGCTCGTGCAGGTCTCGCGTCTCGGCATGCCGCTGGTGAACGAGGTCGTCGTGCCGATCGGGTTCAAGGACTACTTCAACGGGTCCAACCCGCGTGGTGACGCGGCGTACCTGCCGAAGGTGAACGACCCCGAGCTCGCGCACCTGATCTCGGCCGTCTATGGGGATCTGTTCCCTGAGGTCCCGGACACGAACACGAGTAAGGACGGCGTGCAGCGGTCCGACCTGGTGAAGGTGTTCCTCACCGGGCTGCCCGGGCTGAACAGGCCGACGCACGTTCGGAAGGCCGAGATGCTCCGGCTGAACATGGACATCGCACCGTGCACCACGGACTGCTCGACCCTCGGTGCGGTCGGCATGGATAACGCCGGGTTCCCCAACGGCCGGCGTCTCACCGACGACGTCATCGACATCGCTCTGCGCGTCGTCATGGGCGTCCTGATCCCCGGTCACGACACCGACGCCGACGGCCTCGCCGACGGTGTCGGGGAGAACGACGTCGCGTTCCAGGCGACGTTCCCCTACGTCGCGTACCCGCACTCCGGGTCGAACCCAGACCCGCACTGAGGACGAACGGAAAGGGGTTCGGGCGATGCCCGAACCCCTTTCCCCTTGCGACCGAGAAGGAGGAGCGGTGGGACGACTCGCACGGGCCATGACGGTCGTCGCGATCGCGGCGGCGCTCTTCGTTGCCGGAAGCGTCGGTCTCGGCCTCGTCCGTGGAGACCGGGCGCCCGCAGGAAGGACGATGCCTATGGCGCCGTCCTCGGTGTTCCTCGGGCCCGGCGATCCCGCATCGCTCGACCGCACGATCGAGGCTCTGCAGGAGCGGGTGAAGAAGTTTCCCGAGGACGGCCATGGATGGGCGAGCCTCGGACTGGCGTACGTCCGGCAGGCGCGGATCACGGCGGACCCTCGGTACTACCCGAGAGCCGATCGAGCCTTGCGCCGGTCCCTGCGGATCCTGCCGGGGAACCAAGACGCCCTCCTCGGGCTCGCTGCACTCGCGGCCGCGGAGCACGACTTCGAGGCGGCCCTCACGCTCGGGACCAGGGCTCGCGATCTGAACCCCTACGACGCGAACGCCCACGGCATCGTGGGTGATGCGTTGGTCGAGCTCGGTCGATACGGGAAGGGGTTCGCCTCCTTCCAGACGATGGTCGACACGAGGCCCGACACAGCGTCGTTCGCGCGGGTCTCCTACGCGAGGGAGCTCCTCGGCGATCTGCCGGGTGCGATCCGAGCGATGCAGCAGGCTCGCGGCTACGCCGGGACGCCAGCGGATGCCGCGTGGACGAGCCACCACCTGGGCCTGTTGTATCTGAACCAGGGTCGTCTGCCCCGAGCATCGGAGATGTTCCGCGACGGGGCTCGCCTCGACCCCTCATCCGTGCAAACGCTGCTCGGTCTGTCGACGGTCGCCCTGGCCCGGAACGATGTGCCGAAGGCGGTTCGGCTGATGGAGAACGTGGTCGGACGGAGCCCGACGCCCGAGTTCGCGATCGCCCTGGGAGACCTGTCCAGGCTCAGCGGCGACGGGGCCGCGGCCGAGCGCCACTACGACCTGGCGCGGGTCGGCTTGGAGCTACTCGTGCGAAGCGGCGCGAACGCGGACCTCGAGACGGCCCTGTTCGAGGCCGACCACGGGAACCCGGCGGGGGCCCTGGCGGCCGCGGAGGCCGCGTGGGCGGAGCGGCGGAGCATCCAGGCCGCCGACGCGATGGCCTGGGCCCTGCACGCGAACGGGCGAGAAGACGAGGCCGCCCGATACGCCCGCCGGGCCCGCTCGCTCGGGACGCGGGATGGTCTCCTCTTCTATCACGCCGGGGTGATCGAGCTCGCGCGGGGCAATCACGAGGCCGGGCGCTCGCTGCTGCGGAGGGCGCTCGCGGTCGATCCGTGGTTCTCGATCCTCGGGCCACAGGATGCGGGGCGGCTCCTCCGTTCCGGGAGCGCGGGATGAGACGGGCGGGGCTCCTGGCTCTGGTCGTCCTCCCCCTCGTGCTCGTCGTCGGTCCCGCGGCACTGGCGCATCCGTTGGGGAACTTCACGGTGAACCGCTACGCGGAGATCGTTCTCGCGCCCGAGCGGGTCGACGTGCACTACGTGCTGGACCTGGCCGAGATCCCCACCTTCCAGGAACAGCAACGGATCGATCTCGATGGTGACGGACTCGGAGAGGAGGAGCTCCGGGCGTGGGCCGTTCGCACCGCGGCCACGATCGTCCGGGGGACGGTCCTGGAGATCGAGGGCCGCCGGATCCCGCTTCGGGTGGAGGCGTCGACGGTGACCGAGCTCGCCGGCGAAGGCGGCCTCTCCACATTGCGACTCGCGGCAACCTTCCGAGCGCCCACGCCGGATCGCTCGGGAGTCCTGCGCTTCGAGGACCGGAACGATCCGAACCGTCTCGGCTGGCGCGAGATCTCCGCGCGAGCGACCGCGGAGATCGAGCTCGCCGGTTCGACCGTCCCCGTAGCGAGCGTGAGCGATCGGCTGCGGAACTACCCCGATGATCTCCTGTCGAGCCCGCTGGCGGTGACCGACATGGAGGCGCGGTTCCGCCCGGGCGATAACCGAACCGTTCCGGAGGAGCTCGGGTCCTCCGGAGGGGGGTCCGGTCGGCCCTTCGTGGACGGTGGACGCTTCGCGGCGATGATCGGCGGGGAGGGCCTGGTGCTCATGCTGCTCGGGATGATGGCCGCCGTCGCGTTCGGCGCCTGGCACGCGCTGCTCCCGGGTCACGGGAAGACGCTGATGGCGGCTGCGATGGTCGGATCGGGCGCTCCGGCGCGCCAGGCCATCGTCGCCGGCGTCTCGGTGGCGTCGATGCACACGGTATCCGTGATCGCGCTCGGGCTCATGGTGATCGGCCTGGAGCACGCCTTTCGGCCGGAGGCGGTGTACCCCTGGCTCCGGCTCACCTCCGGCGTTGTCGCCCTCGGGCTGGGCCTCGTGCTCGCCCGCGGACGGTGGCGGTCCTGGCGCGCCGAGCGGTCGCGCAGCGGCACGAGCGGAGGGCATACGGAGCACGAAGGCGCCGGGCACGCACACGACCTGCCCGCCGACGGCCTGCTCTCGCGCCGGGGGATCGCCGCCCTCGCGTTCGCGGGCGGGGTCTTGCCGTCACCGAGCGCGCTGGTCGTGATGCTCGCCGCGATCCAGCGCGGGCGTGCGGCCTACGGGGTGGGGCTCGTGCTTGCATTCAGCGTGGGGCTCGCCGCGTCGCTCGTTGCCATCGGTCTCGGCGTGATGCGGGCTCGCCGTGTCGCGGACCGTCGAGCGTGGGTCACCGTCCGGCGCGTCGTTCCCGTGTTGTCGGCGGCCGCCATCGTGGTGATCGGTCTCTACGTGGCGGGGACCGGGGCCGCCTCGCTCTAGGAGAACCCGCGGTGCCCTGATGCCTACGCGGCCGCCTCCCAAAGGGCATCGCCGGGCTCAGTCGGCACGTCCCCTTCGACCTCCAGCGTGATCAGGACGCGGTCGAACCTGGATCGGTCGAAGGGCACCTTGACCACCGTCATGCTCGGGCCCGGCACGAACGTCCCCGCGAAGACGGCGTCCACGCCGTCGGAGAGCCAGATCCCGTAGGCGAGCCCCGCGGGAGCAGGCGGCACTTCGCTGCCGACCAGGAAGAAGTGGTCGGCATCGGGTGCGGCCACCTGCGACACCGGGGCCGGGGCCTCGGGGTCGGTCCCGACGAACCGGGCGCTGTCGGCGTCGGGACGCTGCGAGTACCGCAGGGCCTGCGCGAACAGGGAGTTCTGGTTCTGTAGGCCTTCGGCGCGGAGCACCTGCGAGATGGCGAGTCCACCGGTCACGAGGACCACTGCGACGCCGGCCGCGATGCCCGCCCAGCGTCCGACGGGGGGACGCTCGCCGCGAGGTTCGAGCTCGCGATGCAGGCGGGGGAGGAGCGTCTCGGGGGGTGCGATCGGATCCGCGGCGAGGGCGAGGTCGGCCACGGTGTCGCTGAAGGCCAGGAGGGTCTCTCGGCATCGCGCGCAGCCCGGCACGTGCTCGGAGAGCAATCGGTCCGCCTCCGCCGCGTCCTCGCCGGAGAGACTCCGGAGGGCATATCCCGCCATCAGCTCATCGATGCGATCGTGCTCCGCCGGATCCACCTGCGGTCCCGATCGTGATCCCGGTCGGTCCAAGCCGTCAGTCCTCCGTCTCGAGCGCGCGGCGCAGCTTGCGGAGCGCCGCGAACGTCCTGGTCTTCACGGTACCCAGTGGGATGCCGAGCTTCTCGGCGATCCGGACCTGTGTCATGCCTTCGAAATAGGCCATCTCCAGCACCTGACGCTGTTCTGCTGAGAGGTCTTCGAGCGAATCTCGGACCTCACGGCGACGCCGTGCGACGAAGTCCTCGTCGACGACGCGTTCCGAAAGGTCTTCGCCCACGGCGGGCTCGAGGTTCGCCGCCCGATCCTGCCGGGCCCGCATCCGCTCCTCCCGCCGGATCGTGTCGACAGCGCGATGGTGGACGAGCGCCAGGAAGAAGCTGCGGAACGCCCCCCGGGCCGCGTCGAACGCCTCCGGGGCCCGCCACAGGGCGAGGAAGGCGTCGTGGACGACGTCTTGCGCAAGCAGCTGCTGGCCGGTGAGCCGGTAGGCGACGCCGTACGCCGTAGGGGAGTACCGCCGATAGAGCTCGTCGAACGCCTCTCGGTCGCCTCGGGAGAGACGCCGGTGAAGCTCGAGATCCTCCCGGTCGCCTTCTCTCATGTTCCTGGCGCGCGACGCTACCATCGACCGCATGCCAAGGCCCCCGATGCAACAGCACCGCATGCATCGGGTCGTCCTCTACTCCCGCCCGGGATGTCACCTCTGCGACGTTGCTCGCGAGACGATCCTTGCCCAGCGCGAGCGACTGGGATTCGAGTTCGAGGAGGTCGACATCGAGGCCGACCAGGAGCTCGAGCTCGAGTACGGGATCCGGATCCCCGTGGTCGAGGTCGACGGGGAGGAGGCCTTCGAGGTCACCGTCGACGCCGCCCGGCTCGCCCGACTGGTGGGATGAGAGCCGCCGCCGGCGGGCGCGCTCGTGCACTTGTGAACGCGTCCCCGGATTTCGGCTAGGCTCCCTTCTCATGAGCACGAGGGCGCATCGCTCGGGAGGGATCGGTCGATCCCCGAGGCCACGGTCGGACGGCTTCCACGGTACCTCCAGGCGCTCGGCGGGATGGCGGCGGACGGGGTCGTGGTCGCCTCTTCGGAGGAGCTGGCCGTGGCCGCCGGAGTGACCTCGGCGAAGGTCCGGAAGGACCTCTCGCACCTCGGCTCCTACGGCACGCGCGGCGTCGGCTACGACGTCGCCTACCTGATCCACCAGATCCGGCGGGAGCTCGGGCTCACCCAGGACTGGGGCATCGCGATCGCCGGAATCGGGAACCTCGGGCACGCCCTCGCCAACTACAAGGGCTTCGGCGATCGAGGATTCCGCGTCGCGGCACTCGTCGACGTCGATCCGAGCACGATCGGCGAACGGGTGGGAGACCTCGAGGTCGTCCACGTCGACACGCTCCCGGAGCTGGTGAAGGAGCGAGGCATCGCGATCGGAGTCATCGCCACGCCCGCGACGGCCGTTCAAGAGGTCGGCGATCGCATGGTCGCTGCAGGGATCAGGTCGATCCTGAACTTCGCGCCCGCCCCGCTCGTGGCGCCACCGGGCGTCTCGGTCCGTTCGGTCGATCTCGCGGTGGAGCTACAGATCCTCGCGTACTACGAGCAGCGGAAGGC
>JBPCPX010000147.1:0-9891 GCA_050998695.1 Actinomycetota bacterium | reverse complement strand
AACCGACAGCAGGCAAAATAGCTAGAACTCTTCTCTGGAAAACTCGAGCTTCCACCCCCCCCCTCCCGTTGCCCCCCCCCGCCGCACCGCGACCTGGATCGGGATCGCGATCCTCGTGGTGGGTGGGATTGCGCTTCTCCAGAGCTTGGGAGGGCCGAACGACATCCCGGGTGCGGCCATAAGGGCAGCAGAGCAAGCAGGGTGCAGTGAGATCCACAAGCGTCCCGATGTCACTCCCTCGCAGCCGCATTTCGGGCCGGGACAGACAACCTCCTACTCGGACCCGCCAGCAACGTCCGGCCAACATAGCCCGGGGTCGCTACCGGTCGATCCCAAAGTCTATGACGTGCCGGTGGAGGAGACCGCGGCAGTCCACTCGATGGAGCACGGAGCCGTGTTCGTCTACTACCTTCCCGAGGGGAACGGCGGAGTCGCTCAAGACGTGGTCGATCGGTTGGCCCAGATCGCGGAGGGCAGCGGCGCCACCTTCTTGGCTCCCTATCCGAATCTCGATCCCAAGACGGCGCTGACGCTCGCCGCCTGGAACTACCGACAGTCCTGTCCGGTTACCTCGACCGACACGGTGGACGAACTCACCCCTCGATCCGCAGCGACGATCGTGAACGGGTTCGTGACCGGCTTCGGATGCACGGGTGAGGCTCCTGAGAACGGCATGCCGCCCTGCTGAGATGGGGTGAACTGCACGTCGCAGGAACCATGCGAGCAAGCTGACGTCCACCCAGAGGACGAGGGGTCGTGGGCGGAGCCCATCGCCCATCTGACGGCGAAGATTCAGCCCCCCGAGGAACGCGCGATTACCGCGGCCGCTCGGACTGCCTCGATGAGCACTGATAGCGGACCATCCTTCTCGACGAAGCTCGCGGCCCCCGTGATCTCGGTAGCCCTCGGGGGCTCTTGGTCAGAGAAGGCGGTAAGGATGACCACTTGGGTCTCTTGGAGATTCGCCGAGATAAGCGCGGTCGCCTCAAGTCCATCAATCCCCGGCACCCGTAGGTCCATCAAGACGACATCAGGCCGAAGCCGCGACCCCCGATCGACCGCCTCGGCACCGTTGCTCGCGCTCCCAACGACATCGAATCCTTCACCGGAGAGGAACTCGCCCAGCGTGTCGCGGGTTGCTTCGTCGTTGTCTACATCAGTACCCGGACCTGGGGCTTCAATCTCTTGCCCGCCTCCTCCCGATGGATCCTTGATCCGGATGCAAGAGCCAGTGCGACCGACCTCCCGTCGTCTTCCTGGCCTTCCACCCCACGTCTCCACCGAGGGCCGGGCCTCATCGAGGCTCTTCGGCGCCGGCGCCGCTTCCGACCCCCTGAGGAGGCCGGCGAACATGATGACCACATCCTGGTGCCATCGGGTTGGGCAGCGAGGCCATCCCGCTGGACATCGGACGGTCATCGACGAGGTGGTCGGGTCCCACCGGATCGGCTCGTCGGGCGGATTCCAGAGGAGCAGCACCTTGACGACGGCGGCCGAGGGACCCAGCTTCTCGGATGCACCAGCGTTGCTGTTGGGCCCCGGCGATGCCGGACCGAACGAGTACGAGACGTTCGTCACGTGAGTTGTCAGGACACCGACCTTCAGGTTCGGGGCCGGGTCGGACCGGCCGGTGGACACGTGCCAGCCCGACGGACTCCGGAAGCTCCAGCATCGCTCGATATCGCGCTGCCTGCTCGCGCGCCCCGGCAAGTTCGTCCACTCACCGACCCCGAGATCGTGATGTGCAGAGGAGCATCTCTCCACACGCTGACCGAGACTCGGCTCCCTGCGGCATGGGCGCTGGCTGAAGCCACAGCTCGGACATCGGAGCTCCCATCCATCATGGCGTCGGATGTTGACCTTCCTTCCGGGATCGTCCGGATCCACGGCTCGTCGAGGACGCAGCCGAGGCACGGCTTCCTTTCGGACTGGGGAATCCAGCAACTCGGTAGGCGGCTCGTCACCCTGGCCTCAGCAGGTGCTGAGGACACGGCGGTCGTCTACAAGGGTGATCGTGGTGGAGCTTCGGGGCAGGCGTCGGCGAGCACAGCCATCGCTTGGACTTTGCGCCGTGCCGGGCTCGCTGCCGATCCCGCCGTTCGCCCCGCCTCGATCGCTGCGTGGGCAGGTCGTCGCCTGTTGGGCGAGGGTCTCGCGCTCGAGGAGGTCGCCCGCAGGCTCGGCATCCGCAGCTTGGACCGCACCGCGAGCTTCATCGGGCTGGATCCGAGCGGGCGATGAGTCGAGTCTCTGGCCCCGCGGCGCTGGAGAAGGTCGAGGCCATCCTTCGCAATCCAGCCGTATTCGCGCTCGCAGATCTCATCCCCGAGGGGTCCGCCGAGGTTGGTGGCCGCCCACGAACCTACCCCGACTTCATGGTCTTCGTGTATGCCGCCCTGTGTAGCGTGTGGCGCAGTGCTCGCCAGGTAGAGGCTGAGCTCGCCCATCCACTGGTGTGGACGTTCATCCGGGAACTGGTCGCCGCACGCTTCCCCGACGACGTGTCCAGACACCTTCCGGCGGTCCCGATGCGGAGACACCATTTCATCTACATGCGCAACACGTACCTGACGGACCCAACGATCCTCAAGGCGCTCGGCGATCTTCACCACACAGTCGCGGTTGAACAAGCGCGCGCGACCGGATTGCTGGAACCGGACCGAGGGGGATCGTGGACGCATCCCAGTCTCGACCGGGTCCTGCACGCAGATGGCAAGGTGGTTACACCGCTGTTCCGAGCCAAACCAGGAGACACCCGCGTTGACAAACAGACGGGTGAGATCCTGCCGCTTCGCCAGGAGCCCGACGCCGCCCTGCATTTCGAGGGCGACGGTGAGGCGGCCTGGGGAACGAAGTTCGTCATGGTGGCTGCCCGCGGCACGGACGAAGGAACCCGCGTGATCCTCGATATCGAGCGGGTGGAGAAGCCGGGAGCGGAGGCCTCGGTCGCTATGGACTGCTTCCGTCGTCTCGCACCTCTGGTGCCGGGCGCCCAAGGGGTCATCTACGACACCGCACTCCGCGGAGTTCACCATCAGGAACTGCTTCGCGACCTGGGGCTGCTACCTATCAACCGTGTCGCGGCAGCCGAGAAGGGCGCGCGTGCGCCGCGGCGAAAGGATGGCCGCCGCGTTGCGAAGAGCGTCTACGTCGAGGACAAGATGATCACGGACCCCGATGGCCGTGCCGTCCCCGTGTCGCTCTACGCACAGGACGGCGCAATCGGGATAGGAAGGTTGACGGATCGTGGTCAGATGGTCTTCGAGGCGCTCCGGCGCATCCGCACCCACAGGACGCGCGACAAGAGCAGGATGTACCGCTGGTACAACGACTACCGGCTGCCGCAGCGCCTGGGCGGCGGCACCGTCACGGTGCGGCTCCATGCGAACGATCAGGACAGGGCCAGGCGTTTCAACCGAACCGAGAACGTCCGACCGATCCCACCCAGCGATCCGGACTTCGCACGACTCTACGCACGCAGGAACGACGCCGAATCGATCAACCGGAACCTCGAGGACACACTGTTCCTCGGAAGAGCCCACAGCGTCGGCCACCTCCGCCAGCAGATCGACCTCATCGGCTACGCGCTGCTCGTGAACGGGCTGACCGTGCTCCGTCACGAGCGCCGCGGCAGACTCCCCTCAGCCGCCTAAGTCGGTCCCGACTCCCGCCTGCTTCGCTCCGCAGTGTGCGCGCAAGAGGGATACCGACTTGTTCCGCCTCGATATCTGCCCTCACCTCGCCGTAAACTCAGTCACGATCGAGTGTCGGATCTGTCAAGGAGGTTCTCGACCACCTTTTCTACATGCCTCGCCCTCGTAGCTCAGTGGATAGAGCATCGGTTTCCTAAACCGTGTGCGGAGGTTCGATTCCTCCCGGGGGCACCGTGTGATGTGTCGTGGCACCGTGTGATGTCCAGCGACACGTGCCGACGTGTCCCGAGACACCTTCCACCTCCCCACGGCTCTGAGACTCAGCCCGAGAGCGCCTCGTCCCACAGCTATCGATCGGCGGCTTCGGCTGCCGGTAGCATCGCAGAGTGACTCAGGGGTCCGCGAATTTCGAGACGACGCAGCGCGGATGGCAAGAGTTAGTTCTTCTGAGTTGTCTGATGCTCTTCTTGGAGCTTGCGCTCATCCGCTTGGTCGCGGCACACATCGTCTATGTACGCTACTTCACGAACTTCGTACTCCTCGCGAGCTTCCTCGGCATCGGGCTTGGGTTCTTGCGTGCGACCTCGAAGCGAGATTCCTTCCTGTCATTGCCCTCCTTCCTGCTCCTCGCCATCGCTTTCGTGATCATCTTCCCTGTGGGACAGCGTAGTGGTGCTACGCACGGCCTCTTCGGAACGCCATCGCTCCCGGTATGGCTCTCCCTGCCACTGATATTCATCCTCGTCACGCTTGTCATGATGGCTTCGGCGGCTGGCGTCGCTCGCGTATTCGTCACCTTGCGTCCCCTGCATGCCTACCGCCTTGACATCATCGGAAGCATCCTTGGGATCATCCTCTTCACGATCGCCTCGATCCTCCGACTGCCCCCGGTCGCCTGGGTTCTTGCTGTCGCTCTTCTCTTCGCCGCGACGATGGGTCGTCGCGCAGCGCCACGCCATTGGGCGGCCCTCGGGTCGGGGATCGCTCTACTGGGCGGCCAGTGGCTGATCTCTGGCGATATCTGGTCTCCCTACTATCGGGTTACCGTCGAAGAACGCCGAGCCGATGGAAGAACGCCGATCTTCGTGAATGGGATCCCACACCAATCCATCTGGACCTTGGAGGATCTGGTGAGAGAACAGCCCTTCTACACCTACCCGTATCGTCACATCCCTGAGAACCCGCTTGACGAGGTGCTCATCATCGGAGCCGGCTCCGGCAACGATGTCGCCCTTGCTCTCGCCCGCGGCGCGGGGCACGTTGACGCGGTCGAGATAGACCCGGTCCTCCAGGGGTTGGGTCGAGAGCGCCATCCGCACCGGCCATATCAGGACACGCGGGTCCGTGATCACGTGGAGGATGGCCGAGCGTTCCTCGAGCGGAGCGATCGGAGATATGACCTCATCCTCTTCGCTCTCCCCGACTCGCTTGTCCTCGTCGCAGGGCAGGGATCGCTCAGACTCGAGAGCTTCTTGTTCACGAGAGAAGCCTTCGAAGCCGTGCGATCCCACCTCAAACCCGAAGGTGCATTCTCCATGTACAACTATTACCGCCCAGACGTCTTCGCTCGATATGCGGAGACCCTCACCGAGGTCTTCGGTTCGCGCCCGTGCTTGGATGTGGGGGAACCGGGTGCAGGTGCCAACAGTCAAGCGGTACTGACCATCTCGGCCCAACCGGATGTCTTGCGGTGCTCGACGTTCTGGGTTCCTCCTCGCGTTGTCCCACGCCCCGCGACCGACAACTACCCCTTCCCCTACGCTCAGGGTCGGGGACTATCGACCTTCTACATCGTGTCGCTGGCATTCCTGCTCCTTGGCTCTGCACTGGCGATCCGACGCTTCGGACATGTGAAGGTGGCCGACGCGCGCCCATACCTGGATCTCTTCTTCATGGGCGCGGCGTTCCTCCTGCTGGAAACGAAGAGCATCGTGCAGTTCGCTCTCCTCTTCGGGACGACGTGGCTCGTCAATGCACTCGTCTTCGCCGGGATCCTCTTGTCCGTTCTTCTCGCGATCGAGATCGCGGAAAGAGTGACACGGCTCCGTCCGGGGCTCCTCTACTCGGCGTTGCTCGTCTCCCTCGGAGTGGCATGGGTAGTCAGACCCGAGCAGCTTCTTGGTCTGTCCCCCGTGACGAGATTCGTAGCGGCCACGACGATCACATTCGCCCCGATCTTCTTCGGGAACCTCATCTTCGCGGAGCGGTTCAGATCTGTGAGCTCCTCGACGACGGCTTTCGGGATCAACCTCTTAGGAGCCATCCTCGGCGGCCTCCTCGAGTACAGCAGCGTTGTGCTCGGATATAGGGGGTTGATCTTGGTCGTCGCCGCCGTCTACACGGCCGCCTACGTGTTGCGCCCGGCCCAGATCCCCTCTCACATGCCCAACGTTCTTAAGTCTGTTGGCGAACGGGTCCCGACAGGACCAGAGGGGACCGGTGATCCCTGACGGGATCCCCCAACACGGAGCTCCGCCTAGCGTACATCCGTTTTCACGTGAGCGAGCCCCTGGGACCATACGCGGCATCGACCTCCTTCGGCCAGGCTCGCGGATCGGACTCGGATGCATGCCGATGAGCTTCGCGTACGTCGACTCGGCGAGCGATCACGACCCCGAGCGCGTGATCGGCCGGGCGCTCGACCTCGGCGTCACGATGTTCGACACGGCCGACGTGTACGGACCCTTCACGAACGAGGAGCTGCTCGGCAGGGCGCTCGAGGGCCGACGTGCGGAAGCGGCTATCGCTACCAAGGTTGGGCTTGTGGTGGGACCGAACGGCGGCTACCCGCTCTCACGCGACGCCCGGCCCGAACGCATCGCCGAGGAGGTTCGGGGATCGCTGCGACGCCTGCGCACCGATGTGATCGACCTCTACTACCTGCATCGCATCGACGGCGACGTGCCGCTCGAGGACTCGTGGGGCGCCATGGCCTCGCTCGTCGAGGCCGGGCTCGTGCGAGGGCTCGGTCTCTCGGAGGTCAGCATCGCCGAGCTCGAGCGAGCCCACGCCATCCATCCGGTCGCCGCCGTGCAGTCCGAGCTCAGCCTGTGGACGCGAGACCCCCTCGACGAGGTGATGCCCTGGTGCGCCGACCACGGCGCCGTCTTCGTGCCCTTCTCTCCCCTCGGGCGTGGCTTCCTGACCGGCACCATCACGAGCGGGGGATCCGACACACGCGATTTCCGTTCGTCCAACCCGAGGTTCACCGACGAGGCCATCGAGACCAACCAGGAGATCGTGACGGTCGTTCGCCGAGTGGCGGAGCGTCACGACGCCACGCCGGCGCAGGTCGCGATCGCCTGGACGCTCGCCCAAGGCGACGATGTGCTTCCGATCCCGGGCACGAAACGGCTGCGCTACCTCGAAGAGAACGTCGCGGCGGCGGCGCTCGTGCTTTCGGAGGACGACCTCGCTGCTCTCGACGGAGTGCCGAGCCCGAACGCTCCCCGATACTGAGCGCCTGATCGACACGCCGAAGTGCTCAGGGCGAGTCCCGCTGGTCCTCGAGTCGTCGCGACCTGGTGCAAGGCAAGTGCGGCAGCGATGGACGCGAGCCGGTCTTGACCTGCGGCACGTTGCCGAACGTGATCGCATCGACGAGGTCATCCATCAGCTCGCTTCCAAGGGCTCAGGCGCACCCCCCTGGGCATTCGGCGGAGACCTGCGTCCGCGCCCGAGCCACGCTACGCTCGCTTCGTGGACCTCCCAGGGTTCGTCGCGGTCGCGACGCTAGTGGTCGTGACACCCGGCCCCGACATGACCCTCGTCGCTCGGAACACGTTCGCGGGGGGTCGCGTCGCCGGGCTCGCCACATCGGCGGGAACCTGTTCCGGCTTGTTCGTTCACGCGACCGCAGCGGCCGTGGGTCTCTCTGCCGTGCTCCTCGCGTCGTCGCAGGCGTTCACGGTCGTGAAGATCGCCGGTGCCGCGTACCTGATCTTCCTCGGGATCCGAACCATCATCGGTGCCGGGGGAGATGCATCGCTTGGTCGAGGAGAGAAGGCGGCCACGCCGTGGGCCGCCTACCGGCAGGGCGTCCTGACCAACGTCCTCAATCCGAAGGTGGCCATCTTCTTCCTGTCCCTCTTGCCGCAATTCGTCGACCCCGGACCCGGATTCACTTGGCGGCTCTTGCTGCTCTCCGGACTCTTCATCGTGATGGGGCTCGCCTGGCTCACCGTGTACACGCTCGTGCTGCACGCCGTGAGCGGTTTCGTCGATCGGCCTCCTGTCAGGCGGGTCATCCAGACGGTGACGGGCGGCGTGCTCCTGTTGCTCGGGGCCCGGCTCGCACTACAACGGCAGTAGGCGCCTTCGATACAGCGTGTACGCAACGCAGCACGACTGGATCCGCGGGCCGGACGGATCGCCCAATGCGCGGTGCTAGGGTCGGCGAGGTGCGCGACCTCGGGGGTGTCCTCGCCGGACTGAACGATTCCCAGCGTGAAGCCGCCCTCGCGCTCCGTGGGCCGGTCGCCATCCTGGCGGGAGCGGGGACGGGCAAGACCACCACGATCACGCATCGCATCGCGTGCCAGGTCCAAAGCGGCAAGTTCGACGCGGCGCAGATCCTCGCGGTGACGTTCACCGACAAGGCCGCCGGTGAGCTGAAACGGCGACTCCAAGCGCTTGGGGTCGACGGCGTCGAGGCGCGCACGTTCCACTCCGCCGCACTGTCACAGCTCTCACGCCTCTGGTCCTCGCACACCGGTGAGCCGCTTCCCGACGTGCTGGATCACAAGGCTCCGCTCATCGCCTCGCTCGCCAACGCCTTGCCCCCGCCGCATAAGTTCCTTCCACGACGCGAGCTCGCCGGTGAGATCGAATGGGCCAAGAACCGGATGATCCCGCCGGCTCGCTACCTCGCCGACCTCGGCGACCACGACCCGCCGATCCCGGCGGAGCTGATGCACGGGATCTACGACGGATACGAGCGCCGCAAGCGCGCGATGGGCCGGCTGGACTTCGAGGATATGCTCGGACTCGCCCTGAAGCTCTTCGACGACCACCCCGATGCGGCGGAAACCGTCCGGTCGCGGTTCTCCGCGTTCACGGTGGACGAGTTCCAGGACGTGAACCCGTTGCAGGCGGGGTTGCTCGAACGGTGGCTCGGCCGGCGCGACGACCTCTGCGTCGTGGGGGACGACTACCAGACGATCTACGCCTTCACCGGCGCGTCGCCCGAGCACCTGCTGGACTTCACGCGGCGGTTCCCGCACGCGACGGTCGTCCGCCTCGAGGAGAACTACCGCTCCACTCCGGAGGTCCTCGAGCTCGCGAACCGGCTCGCGCCTCGTTTGGGCGGGATCCGGAAGACCCTTCGGTCGAACATGCCCTCGGGTCCTTCCCCGATCGCGCGCGCCGTCCCCGACGAGGTCGCCGAGGTCACGGTCGTCGTCGAGGCCGTCCGCCGGCTTCACCTCGAGGAGACCGTGCCGCTCGAGGAGATCGCGGTGCTGTACCGGATCAACGCCCGGTCGGAGCCGTTCGAGGAGGCCTTCGCCGCCGCCGGCATCCCGTACCAGGTGCGCGACGGGGCGTTCCTTCGCCGACCGGGACCGCGAGCAGTCCTCCAGCGCCTGAAGCGAACGAACGCACACGCCGGTGTGCTCGAGGCCGTCGTGGGCATCGCCGATCAGCTCGGCTACGACCCCGAGGCATCGCCCGACGCCGACGAGGAAGTCACACGCCAGTCCGACCTCGCGCGCATGCGCTCCCTCGCGGCGGAGTTCGAGGGCGCCGATCCCGGCGGCGATCTCGCGGCGTTCCTCGCGGAGTTGACTCAACGGTTCTCCACCGCACACAGCGGCCGTGGTGTGAACCTGCTCACCTATCACCGCGCGAAAGGTCTGGAGTTCGACGCCGTATTCCTCCCGCGACTGGTCGACGGCGAACTCCCGTTCCGTTCGGGGCGAGCCAAGGCCGACCCCCAGGAGGAGCGGCGGCTGCTCTACGTCGGGATCACGCGAGCGCGTCGGTACCTCTTCCTCACGTGGCCGGTCGACGGTCGCTCTCGACCGAGCCCGTTCCTCGACGAGATGGGGATCTCGTCCGCGGGGGCGCCGGCTCGGTCGTCGGCTCCTCGCGTCGCAGTCACCGTGGAACGAGGAGGCGCGTTGTTCGACCGGTTGAAGGAATGGCGACGAGAGCGGGCGCAGGCAGACGGCGTGCCCGCCTACGTCGTGTTCCACGACCGGACGCTCGCCGAGATCGCCGAGCGTCAGTGCAAGGATCG
>JBPCPX010000086.1:0-10405 GCA_050998695.1 Actinomycetota bacterium | reverse complement strand
TTCGGCACGGTCGTCGCAGGGATCGTGATCGGAGCCGTCGAGGTCGTCTTCGCGGTTTCCTTCGCGGCGCTCGTCTTCGCCGGCTATCTCGAGTTCTACTTCCTGGACGACGGGGTCGGTCTGTACCTCGGGGCGGCCGCGTTGACGCTCGCGTTCATGGCCTGGCGAGCCGGCCGCCGAGGCGTCGTCGGCGGCCTCCAGGGAACGGGCGCGGCCGTGATCGCGGTCGTCTCGGCGAGCGTCGTCGTGCACGGCGCCGGGAGCCCGAACGACATCTTCCTCAGCGCACTCGCGGCGATCGTGGTGGTGATGGTCCTGTGCGGGCTCGTCTTCTGGTGGCTCGGGTCTCGCCGGCGAGGCGACCTGATCCGGTTCGTGCCGTATCCGGTCGTCGGAGGGTTCCTCGCCGGCACGGGGTGGCTGCTTTTCAAGGGTGGGGTCTACGTCGCCTCGGGGGTGTCACCGTTCTTCAACCCCCTGAGCGACCTGCTGGTGGCCTCGGCGCTGCAGCGCTGGCTCCCGGCCCTGGCGTTCGGCGTGATCCTGCTCGTCTCGGTGCGGGTCGTGAAGCGGCCGCTCGTGATCCCGGCGGTGATCGCGATCGGGCTCGTGGCGTTCGTGGGGGGGATGGTCGCGACCGGCTCCTCGATCGAGGAGGTCCGCAGTGGGGGATGGCTGCTCGGACCGTTCGACTCGGCGATCTTATGGAAGACGTGGACGCTCAGCGCGCTCGGCGGCGCCGGCTGGTTGGCCGTGCTCGAATCGTGGGCCGGGATCGCGACCGCGGTCTTCGTCGCCACGATCGCGATCCTGTTCAACATCTCCGGGACCGAGCTCGTCTTGGACCGGGACCTGGACACCAACCAGGAGCTCCGCGACGCAGGTGTCCTGAACCTCGTGTCGGGTGCGCTCGGTGGGATCCCCGGCTATCACGCCCTGTCCCTCACGGCGCTCTCGACACGGATGCGTGTCGACGCCCGGGCCGCGGGGCTCGTCGCGGCGGCGGTCCCCCTGGCCGCCGTCGTCTTCGGCGCGGAGGTCGTGGGGCTGATCCCGCGGATGATCGTCGGGGGTGTGCTGGTGTACCTCGGGCTCGCTTTCATGGTCGAGTGGGTCTGGGACAAGCGGCGGTTGCTGCCGCCGCTCGAATACGCCGTGGTCTGGGTGATCTTGGCGGCGGTGATCGTCTGGGGATTCTTGATCGGGGTGGTGATCGGTCTGGTGCTCGCCATCGTGTTGTTCGCCATCAGCTACGGCCGGGTCGAGCTGGTGCGCGAGGTCGCCTTCGGCGAGACCTATCGTAGCAACGTCGACCGCCCGCAGACCGAACGCGCTGAGCTCCGCACACTGTCCGACCGCGTCCAGATCCTTCGGGTGAGCGGGTTCGTGTTCTTCGGATCGACGAACCGCCTGTTGGAGCGGATCAAGAGGCGCATCGAGGAGGGGACCCCGCCCAGGTTCCTGGTGATCGATCTCCGGCGCGTGACCGGCGTGGACTCCTCGGCGGTCGTCTCGTTCGTGAAGGTGATCCGCCTGGCGGAGGCCGCAGGATCGGAGGTCGTGTTCACCGCCGCCTCCGATGCCGTGCGCGCCCAGCTCGCGCGCGGAGGCGTGGACGAGGTCCCGGGACTCGTCTCGTTCGAGCCTGACCTCGACCGTGGGCTGCAGCACTGCGAGGACGCGTTGCTCTCCGCCCCCAGCCTGACCGAAGGCCGAGGGGAGCACCCCGCCGCCGGCCCCGACGCTTTGCCGCCGGGCCTCGCCGCCCACGTCGAGCGTGTCTCGCTCCCTGCCGGCACGGTCCTGCTCCACCAGAACGAGCCACCGGGCGACGTCTACGTGCTCGAGTCCGGACGCCTGGGCGTGGAGACCGTCACGCCGGAGGGCACGAGGATCCGGCTCCGGAGGCTCCGCCCGGGGGTCGTGGTGGGCGAGGTCACGCTCTACACAGACGTCCCGCGAACCGCCGACGTGGTGGCCGAGGTCCCCACCGTCGTGCTCCGGATCAGCCGCGAGACGATCCAGCACCTGGAGGCCGAGGAGCCGGAGACGGCCGCGGCGCTTCACCGGTGGCTCGCCACGACGCTGGCGGAGCGACTGAGCGACACGATGCGAACGTTCGACGTGCTGCTGGACTGACGGGAGGTGGAGACACGGATGGTCGAACGGCGACGGGCCACCACGTGGCTTTCCTCGGTTGCCGCAGGCTTGATCATCGGTGCCGTCGAGTCGGTGCTCGCGATCGCGTTCGCCGCCCTCGTCTTCGGCGGCTTGCTCGGGGCCCGCCTTCCGGACGGCATCGGCCTGTACCTCGGAGCGGCGGCGCTGACGCTCGCGTTCATGGCGTGGCGGTCCGGCTCCCGAGGCGTCGTGGGCAGCGTGCAAGACGCGGCGGCGGCGGTCCTCGGGCTCGTCGCCGCCGCCACGGCCGCGAAGGCCGCCGACCTCGACCTCATCGCCAGGCAGTCCGGATTGGAGGTCCACGAGCGTCCAGACGTCTTCCTGACCGTGGTCGCCGCGACCCTGGTGGTGACGGTCCTGTGCGGGATCCTGTTCGTGGTGATCGGAAGGTTCCGCCTCGGCGGGCTGATCCGGTTCGTGCCGTATCCGGTCGTCGGAGGATTCCTCGCCGGCACGGGATGGCTCCTCTTCAAGGGTGGGATCTACGTCGCCACGGGGACGCTCCTGCACCTGCGCACGGTCCCCACGATGATCCGCGAGTACCAGCTCGCCCACTGGCTCCCGGCCCTCGCCTTCGGCGTGATCCTGCTCGTCTCGGTGCGGCTGATCAAGCGCTCGCTGGTGATCCCGGCGGTGATCTTGATCGGGCTCGTGGTGTTCGTGGCAGGGATGGTCGCCACCGGCTCCTCGATCGAGGAGGCCCGCGAGGGGGGGTGGCTGCTGTTCGGATCGTCCGAGACAGCCCAGCCGTGGCAGCCGTGGACGCTTCGCGCGCTCGGCGGTGCCGACTGGCCCTCCGTGCTCGGATCGTGGACCGGGATCGTGACCGCGGTCTTCGTGGCCACGTTCGCGATCCTGTTCAACATCAGTGGCACCGAGCTCGTCTTGGATCGGGACCTCGACACGAACCAGGAGCTCCGCGACGCAGGCGTCCTGAACGTCGTGTCCGGGGCGCTCGGTGGGATCCCCGGCTATCACGCGCTTTCCCTCACGGCGCTCGCGACACGGATGAGTGTGGATGCCCGGGCCGCGGGCCTGA
Organism: Actinomycetota bacterium; assembly: GCA_050998695.1. GTDB lineage: Bacteria > Actinomycetota > UBA4738 > UBA4738 > HRBIN12 > JAJNBA01. Next base: position 7,185 of record JBPCPX010000086.1, on the reverse strand, counting down.
TCGCGGCGCTCGTTCCGCTGGGCGCCGTCGTGTTCGGTGCGGAGGTCGTCGCGCTGATCCCGCGGATGATCGTCGGGGGTGTGCTGGTGTACCTCGGGCTCTCTTTCATCGTCGAGTGGGTCTGGGACAAGCGGCGATTGCTCCCGCCGCTCGAGTACGCCGTCGTGCTCGTGATCTTGGTGGGGATCATCGTCTGGGGGTTCCTGACCGGTGTGGTGATCGGTCTGGTGCTCGCCGTCCTGTTGTTCGCCATCAGCTACGGCCGGGTCGAGCTGGTCCGCGAGTTCGCCTTCGGCGAGACCTATCGCTCGAACGTCGATCGACCGGCGACCGAGCGCGCCGAGCTGCGCGAGCTCTCGCACCGTGTCCAGCTCCTGCGGGCTTCCGGGTTCGTCTTCTTCGGATCGACGAACCGCTTGCTGGAGCGGGTCCAACGGCGCATGGAGGAGGAGGCCACGCCGCCGCGGTTCCTAGTGATCGATCTCCGGCGCGTGACGGGCGTGGACTCCTCGGCGGTCGTCGCGTTCGTGAAGGTGATGCGCCTGGCGGAGGCCGCCGGAACGGAGATCGTCTTCACGGCCGCGTCCGAGCCCGTTCGCGATCAGCTCGCGCGGGGAGGCGTGGTCGAGGGGGATGGGGTCGTGGCCTTCGAGCCCGACCTGGACCGTGGGCTGCAGCGGTGCGAGGACGCGCTGCTCAGCGCCCCCACCCCGGCCGAGGCCCTGGCGGATCACCCCGCGGGCCGTCGCCTCGACGGTCTACCACCGGGCCTCGCCGCCCACCTCGAGCGCGTCTCGGTGCCCGAGGGTGCGGTCCTGCTCCACCAGGACGACCCTCCGGGCGACATCTACGTGCTCGAGTCCGGGCGCCTGGGCGTGGAGACCACGACGCCCGAGGGAAGCAGGATCCGGCTCCGGACGCTCCGCCCGGGAGTGGTCGTGGGCGAGATCACGCTTTACACGGGCATCCCGCGCACGGCCGACGTGGTGGCCGAGGCCCCGAGCGTGGTCCTGCGCATCGGCCGCGAGTCGATCGAGCGGCTCGAGGCCGAGGAGCCGGAGCTCGCCGCGGCGCTGCATCGGTGGCTCGCCACGACGCTGGCGGAGCGACTGACCGACACGCTCGGCTCGGTGGACGCCCTGCTCGACTGAGGGTCGGTCGATCGCCATGGGAGGTCGATCCAGCTCGTCATCGATCGGCGCGATCTCGTCTCGGGATGGGTTAAGAGGCGCGGCGGTTAGCCTCGATCGCGCCGGCGATCCGATCGGCGTCTCGCCCGACACCGAGCAGGAGGGCCGACGAGGCGGCCGACAGGAAGGAAAGTCCGACGAGGTAGAGACCCGGCTCGCTCGGAACGACGCCCCGCTCGTGAGCCGGCTCGAGCGCGCCGTCGGGGAAGACCGGCAGGTCGATCCACGACAAGTCGGGGGCGAAGCCCGTGCACCAGATCACGCTCGCGGGCTCGAGGACCCGTCCGTCCTCGAGGGCGGGGAGTCCGCCGCGGGCTCCGACGACCCGCGGGACGCGCTCGACACCGGCCGCCGCGAGGTCCTTTCGCTTGATCCGGACCACGGGACCGGCCTGGCGGTGGAGCTTCGCCCGGACCTTCCGTCCGAGCGGGTTCCCGACGTTCATCACCCGGTCGAACATGAACATCACGGCCGGGACGCCGACCCTCCGCCCGAACGGCCGGTCGATGCGGAATGGGACCTGGCCCGGATCCCGGCCGGAGAGCCACGTCGTCCGTTCCGCCGCGTTCTCGAGCGCGATCTCTGTTCCGGTGTCGTGCGCGCCAACGACCAGCACCGGACCGTCGGGAAGCTGGCCCGGGTTCCGGTACTCGACGGAGCTCAGCTGCACGATCGCGGGGTCGATCTCGTCGGCGAAGGGGGGGATGCGGATCGTCTGGTAGCCCGACATCGCGACGACGACGTCGTCCGCGACGAAGCGCCGACCGGTCGCCTCGACGCGGAACCGGCCGTCCCGGCGCGAGACGCGTTCAACACGCGTGTCCGTCAGCACGGGGAGCTCGAAGCGGGCGGCGTACGCCTCCAGGTAGTCGGCGACCTCGTTCTTCGAGGGGTAGGAGCGTCGAGGGGCCGGGAACGGCATACCGGGGAGGCCGTTCGCCCACGACGGCGTGAAGAGGCGGAGAGAATCCCAGCGCTGCCGCCAGGAGTCGCCGGTCCGGTGGTTCGCGTCGAGGATCACGAAGGAGAGACCATGGCGCTTCAGGTGATAGCCGACCGCGAGGCCGGCCTGGCCGCCGCCGATCACGACCGTCGCGAAGTCCTGGGCGTCCGTGCCGTCCCGAGAAGCGTCGCTTGACACCATGTCAACCGTAAACTACCTGCTAGGTTTACAGCATGTCAAGCCGGAGACGCGAGCGGGCCGAGCCCGCCGAGCGGCCTGGCGATCCGGGCACCCGTGAGCGCATCCTCCGGGCTGCCTGGGACGAGATCGTCGAGCGGGGTGCGGCGATGACGCTCACGGATGTCGCCGATCGGTCGGAGGTCTCGCGCCAGGCGGTGTACCTCCACTTCGGCGACCGGGCGGGGCTGCTGCTCGCGCTCGTCCGGTTCATGCCGGAGGTACTTGGGTTCGAGCGGCTGCTGGCTCACGTGCTCGCCGCGCCCACAGGGGTCGAGATGCTCCGCCGCACGGTCGAGCTCCACAGCACCTACTCGTCGCACATCGATCCGGTGGCCGAGGTGCTCGAGGCGGCGCAGTACCGGGACGAGGCGCTCGGCGCGGCGTGGCGCGACCGGATGGAGGCCAGCCGTCGAGTGCATCGGATGATCGTGCGACGGATCGCTGACGAGGGGGAGCTCGCCGAGGGCTGGACCGTCCAGGACGCGGGTGACCTCTTCTACACCGTCACGATGCAGGCTCCGTGGCGCGAGCTCACCCGCCGGCTCGGCTGGAGCCCCGAGCGGTACGCGGAGAACCTGACGAGGCTCCTCTTCGCGAGCTTCGTCCGGGGCCGCTGAGACGGAACGAGTTGCGATACCGGTCCGCTTGAGGCGCCGCCGGGAGGCGCGCCCGCTTTCGCTCGGCGCCGCTCCATCCACCGCGACGTCTCCGGTTCAGGATCCCCTTCTTGGGGCTCGGAACCGCAAACACGCCGGATCCGAGGAATCAGGGGATCTGCGTCTAACTCGGGGTGTCGGTCGCCGTGCGTACAGTCGTGACGTGACCCATCGCCCCCTAGAACTGCTGCATGCGATCGCCGGACCTGACGCGACCTTCCGACCTGGGCAACGCGAGGCGATCGAGGCCGTGGTCACCGAGCGTCGCCGTGTCCTTCTCGTGCAGCGCACCGGATGGGGGAAGTCGGCCGTGTACTTCATCGCGACGCGGCTGCTCCGCGACGCCGGCGCCGGACCGACGATCCTCGTCTCGCCGCTCCTCGCGTTGATGCGCAACCAGATCCAGATGGCGAAACGCGCGAGCGTCGTCGCCCGCACGATCAACAGCGAGAACCGGGACGATTGGCAGGAGATCCGCACCTCGATCGAGCGCGACGAGGTCGACCTGCTGCTGGTCTCGCCCGAGCGGTTCAACAACCCGGCGTTCCGCGCAGACGTGCTGCCTCAGGTCGCCGCGCGCTCGGGCCTGCTCGTGATCGACGAGGCGCATTGCATCAGCGACTGGGGCCACGACTTCCGGCCCGACTACCGTCGGCTCGTCCGCGTGCTCGAGCTGCTGCCCTCAGGCGTCCCGGTCCTGTGCACCACCGCGACGGCCAACGACCGCGTGATCGATGACATCCAGGCGCAGCTCGGCGCCGAGCTCGTGACGCAGCGCGGCCCGCTCGCCCGGGAGAGCCTCGCGCTCTCGATGCTCGAGACGAGCTCGCAACCCGAGCGGATGGCGTGGCTCGTCCAGGTCGTGCCCGACCTCTCCGGCTCCGGCGTGATCTACGTGCTCACGGTCGCCGACACCACGCGGGTCGCCTCGTTCCTGCGCACGCAGGGCATCGACGCGCACGCCTACAGCGGCGAGACGGAGTCCGAGCGCCGGCTGGAGCTCGAGGACGCCCTGATCGGCAACGACGTGAAGGCGCTCGTGGCCACCTCGGCTCTCGGGATGGGCTTCGACAAGCCGGACCTCGGCTTCGTGATCCACTACCAGGCGCCCGGTTCGGCGGTCGCCTACTACCAGCAGGTCGGTCGCGCCGGGCGCGCGCTGCCGCACGCGCCGGTCGTGCTCCTGCGGGGTTCCGAAGATCGTGACATCCAGGACTACTTCATCGGCTCGGCGTTCCCGTCGCGGACGAAGGCAGAAGTGGCGATCGCGCTGCTGGAGGAGCGGGCGCCGCCGGTCGCGGAGAGCGAGATCCTGGCGGCCGTGAACGTCGGCCAGATGCGCCTGCGGAACATGCTGAAGATCCTCGAGGTCGAGGGGGCGATCGAGCACGCCGGGAGCAGATGGCGGCGGACCTCCGAGCCGTGGAGCTACGACGAGGAGCGCCTGCGGCGCGTCACCGAGGTCCGGCGGGCGGAGCAGGCCGCGATGGAGACCTACGGCCGCACCGGGAAGTGCCTGATGGAGTTCCTCCTGCGGCAGCTCGACGATCCCGGCGCCGAGCCGTGCGGGCGATGCATGGCGTGCATAGGTTCGTCGCCTTCTGTGGAATTGGATGAGGCGGTCGTCGCGAAGGCGCGCGAGCACCTGCGGTGGGCGGAGCTGATGGTCGAGCCTCGGCTCCAGTGGCCGAGCGGTCTCGCTGAGCCCAAGGGCCGGATCCCGGAGGAGCTGCGGCTCCAGTCCGGACGGGCGCTGAGCGTGTTGAACGACGGCGGTTGGGGCGGACTCGTCCGGAAAGGTCTCGAGGCCGGGGAGTTCGCTGATCAGCTGGTCGCCGCCGCGGGGGAGCTCGTCGGGAAGCGCTGGCGGCCGGATCCGCCGCCGACGTGGGTGACGTGCGTGCCTTCGACAGACGTGAGCCCGGTGCCGAGGTTCGGAGAGAGGCTGGCGGCCGCGCTCGGCCTACCGTTCCGCCCTGTCGTCGTGAAGACCCGCGAGACGAAGCCGCAGGCGGAGCTGGAGAACTCGCACCAGCAGTTCAAGAACGTGTGGAGAGCGTTCGCGGTCGAGGGTGCCCCGGCGGAGGAGCCGGTCCTGCTCGTCGATGACCTCGTCGATTCGAGGTGGACGCTCACGGTGGTAGGCGCGGCGTTGCTGGAGGCCGGCAGCGGCCCCGTCTCACCGTTCGTCCTCGCGAAGTCCGTCAGCGACTAGGTCACGCGGTTGACTGTGCCTGTCGGCCAGTTGAGAGTCAGCGACGACCTCGACGCCCCTCGCTCCTGGCGTGCGTGAGGGCGGCCACGACGTCCTCGCCTCCGTGCCGATCCCTCTCCCGTCAGATCCGCGGCGATCCGGAACTTCCACTGAAGTTCTGGATCTCCGCGTGCCGATAAGTAACCCGTGCTGACCGAGGAGGAGCTCGTCGAGACTGCCCTGCTGCGATACGCGCAGCAGCGTGCGACAAGGTGGGGCGCGCATCGATTCGCGACCGAGTTCCATCGGCGGGATCTCGAGGAACGGTGGCTGGTGGCCTCTCGATCGGGCACCACGCCGTACACGGCCCCCGACGATGAGTCGATCCTGTCTCAGCCCGGCATGTCGGGCCCTGTGGAGGCCGGTGCGCAGGAGAACGTGGCCGGTTCCGATCGAACCGAGGCGCTGATGGTGAGGCCGGCATATGCACGACACTCGTCGGTTCCGAGGCCTCCGGCGCCGGAGCCCGAACCCAAGGGGCGCAGCCCGCGTCGGCGCAAACGCGAAAGACCGTCGAACGAACCCGCGTCGCGGATCAGTCCCGCGGAGGCGGCGCGGATGTCGGCTGCCGGTCGCCGGCTTCACGGGTTGGACGATCCGTCGGATCAGCCCTGATCCCAGAAACCGGTGCTCACTCCCCCAGATCCACGTGCTCGAAGGTGAAGCCGTCGAACATCGGGACGATGCTACGGACTCGCCATCGGCCTTATCGTTGGCCGGTCGACGACGAAGGAGGGAAGCAGATGATCGCCGCGGAGCCGTTCATGATCGTCTTCAGGTTCCTGCACATCGTGGCCGGGATGTTGTGGGTGGGATCGGCGTTCCTGTTCGTCGGGTTCATCGGGCCCTCGGCCGCCGAGGTGGGTCCGTCCGCCGGACCGCTGCTCACCGCCGTGGTCAAGAAGCGGAAGGTGGCCAAAGTGATCACCGCTCTCGGAGGGGTGACCGTGGTCGCGGGCTGGATCATGTGGCTGCGGAACATGAACCTTTCTCCTTCTCTCGGCGACTGGGTGACGTCGAGCTTCGGGCTCGTGCTGACGATCGGCGGCGTGCTCGCCACGATCTCGGCCGTCTTCGGCGCGATCGGCGTAGGACACGGCGTCGAGCGGCTCGTGGACCTCGGCGAGGAGATCGCGGCCTCAGGAGGTCCGCCGACGACGGAGCAGCAGGCTCGGTTGGAGCACCTGTCGAGCTCCTTGGAACGCGCGGGGAAGATCGACCTCGTCCTGTTGCTGCTGGCCGTTACCGCGATGGCGACCGCGCGCTACTGGTAGGCGTTCCCGCGAAGCGACTCGTCTAACGCTCGACCGTGAAGAGACGCCAGCGTCCGGGGACGCCCTTCAGCTCGTGTTCGCCGCGGTCCTCGAAGGTCATCGCAGCTCCCGCCGCCAGATCCTTCACTGTGCTCGAGACCACGACCTCGCCTGCTCCCGCCGCCGCGCTGACGCGGGCCGCGATGTGAACCGCTAGTCCGCCGAGATCGTCGCCTCTCACCTCGACCTCACCGGTGTGGACGCCCGCGCGGATCTGCACGCCGAGTGACTCGATCGCCGCCGCCACGTCGACGGCGCAGCGAACGGCCTGCGTCGGCGAGGGGAACGACGCGAAGAAGCCGTCGCCGGTCGTTGAGACCTCGCGACCGCCGTGGCGCTCGAGCTGCGTTCGCACGAGCGTGTGGTGCTGGTCGAGCAGATCCCGCCAGCGTCGGTCACCCCACTCCGCGGCCCGCGTCGTCGAATCGACGATGTCGGTGAACAGCAATGTCGTGAGAAGTCGGTCTGGATCCTTGCCGGTTCGCGTCCCGGTGAGGAACTCCTCGATCTCGTCGGCGATGCGATCGATGCCCTGGGAGAACATCAGATGATCCTCACCGGGAAGCTCGACGAGCTTCGCGCCGGCGAT
>JBPCPX010000071.1:0-3892 GCA_050998695.1 Actinomycetota bacterium | reverse complement strand
CCTAGGTCAGCTTCGAGTAGAGGCGGATCGAAAGCGGCATGAAGATCGCCAGGAGCACGCCGATCCAGATCGCCGACCACAGGATCAGCTGTTCGACCGAGCCCCCCATCGTCGGGAACTCGCCGATCGCGAAGTATCGGGCGAGGTTGGCCCAGTGGGTGATCGGGTTGTTCCGGGCGATCACCTGTACCCAGCCTTCCATCCCTCCGACCTGCACGAGCGCCGAGCTCATGAACACGAGGGGGAAGATCCCGGTGAAGGCCGCAGCCTGGACCGCCTCCAGCTTCTTCACCGACAGCGCGATCGCGGCCATCACCCACGAGAACGTGAAGCTCACGGCCATCACGAGCACGATCATGGCGATCGCGCCGACGAATCCGTTCTTGAACGAGAAACCGACGAGGTATCCGATCCCGATCACGACGAGGAGAAGGATGAAGTTCTTGATCAGGTCCGAGGTCGCCCGCCCGGCGAGCATCGCCGACCGTGCCATCGGGAGCGAGCGGAAACGATCGACCAGACCAGACTTGAGATCCTCTGCGATCCCGATCGCGGTCGTGGTCGCTCCGAAGATCGCGTTCTGCACGATGATCCCCGGCATCAGGAAGGTGACATAGCCGCCCTCGAACGCGCCCATCTCCGCGATGTTCCCAGCGAACACGTATCGGAAGAGCAGGACGAACATCACCGGCTGGACCAACTCGAACACGAGGACGGCCGGCACGCGAACGATCTGCAGCAGGTTGCGCCGCGCCGCGATCAAGCTGTCGGAGAACGACAGCATCGCGCGCGCGCCGAACGACTGTCGAGACACGGCGACGGCGCTCATCGATCCTTCCTCCGCTTGCGTTTCTCGGGCGGGGGTTCGGGTTCGTCGGCTTCCTCCAACGCTATCTCCGCCGCGTGGCCGGTCAGCGAGAGGAACACGTCATCGAGGGTGGGTCTGTGAAGAGCGATGTCCTCGATCGCGATGCCGGCGTCGTCCAACCGCCGAACGGTCTCGAGCAGGACCGTTGGCCCCTCGGTACCGACGGGGACCCGGATCAACCGGGCGTCCGGGTCCGTCGTCGGTTCCCCGGCGCCGAGGCCCCGGAGCGACTCTGCCGCGCGCGAGAGGTGGTCAGCGGCGACGTGGAGCTCGAGCACCTCGCCTCCGATCTTGTCCTTCAGCTCCTCCGAGGTCCCCTCGGCGATCACGGTCCCCAGATCGATCACGGAGATGCGGTCGCAGAGCTGGTCGGCCTCCTCGAGGTACTGCGTGCAGAGCAACAGTGTCGTCCCTTCCTTCTGGAGGTCACGGATCAGCTCCCACAGCACCAGGCGGCTCCGAGGGTCGAGTCCCGTCGTGGGCTCGTCCATGAACAGGACCCTCGGTTGACCGACCAGGCTCGCCCCGACGTCCAGCCGCCGCCGCATGCCGCCCGAGTAGGTCTTCGCCATCCGGTGGGCCGCTTCGGCGAGATCGAACCGCTCGAGCACCTCTTCGGCCCGCCGGTGGGCCTCCGCCCTCGGAAGGTGGTAGAGGCGACCCACCATCTCGAGGTTCTCAAGGCCGGTGAGGTTCTCGTCAACGGCCGCGAACTGGCCGGCGAGGCCGATCACCGGACGCAGGAGCGCCGCGTCCCGGACCACGTCGAATCCGGCGACCACAGCCGTGCCCTCATCGGGTTCAAGGAGGGTCGTGAGGATGCGGATCGTGGTGGTCTTCCCGGCCCCGTTGGGCCCGAGCAGGCCGAAGACCGTCCCGGGCTCCACCGCCAGGTCCACGCCCTTGACCGCCTGCACATCGCCGAAGGACTTCTTGAGCCCATCGGTGCGGATGATCGCTTCCTGCATGGCGGCAGAGACTACCGGCCGACCCGGACATCGCCATCCGAGCAGGTGGAGGCACAAGGAACGCAAGAAGATGCAACACCGTAATCGTGATTACCGACGAGGAATATCATGGGCCCCAGACCCGTTCCTCAGGGCGTGGAAAGGACTGAAGACATGAACGAGCTCGATACCCAGGCCCTGCCCCTGCTCCCCCTGACCACCGGCGTCGTGCTGCCGGGGATGGTGGTGACACTCACGATCGAGTCGGACGAGGCCCGGGCGGCGGTCGCCGCCACCGCCGAGGGAGACGAAGCCCTCCTCCTCACCGTGCCACGGGTGGAGGGTCGCTACGCCCGGGTCGGCGTCGTGGCCCAGATCGAGGACGTCGGGCGGATGCGTAACGGAACCGAGGCCGTGGTCATCCGCGGGCTCCGCCGCGCCACCGTCGGCCTCGGGGTGCCCGGCACCGGCCAGGCGACGTGGGTCCAGATCGAGCCGGCCGATGAGCCCGTGAGCGATCGAGCCCGAGAGCTCAGCAAGGAGTATCGCGGAACGGTCGAGGCCATCACCGATGCTCGCGGGATCCCGGCGGTCGCCGAGTTCTTTCGCGGCGTGACCGATCCGGGACAGCTGGCGGATACGTCCGGGTACTCGCCCGATCTCTCCTTCGAGCAGAAGGTGGAGGTCCTCGAGACCCTCGACGTCGAAGCACGGCTCGAGAAGGTCGTGAAGTGGGCGAAGGAGACCCTCGCGGAGGTGCAGGTCAAGGAGCGGATCCGCGACGAGGTTGCCGGCAGCCTCGAGGAGCGGCAGCGGGAGCTCCTGCTCCGGGAGCAGATGGCGGCGATCCGCAAGGAGCTCGGAGAGGACGGATCCGAAGACGTCGCGGAGGAGTACCGCTCCAAGATCGAGAACGCCGGGATGCCGGAGAACGTGCGCACGCAGGCCGAGCGGGAGCTCGGCCGGCTCGAACGCATGTCCGAGCAGTCCCCGGAGTACGGCTGGATCCGTTCGTATCTGGACTGGTTGCTCGACGTGCCGTGGTCCGCGAAGACGGATGACAACCTCGACATCTCGGAGGCTCGGGCGGTGCTCGATGCCGACCACGAGGGCTTGGGAGACGTGAAGGACCGGATCCTCGAGTACCTCGCGGTCCGGAAGCTCCGGGCGGAGCGCGGCCTCGTGGAGACGGGCGATCGCGGTTCTGGCGCGATCCTGACCCTGGTGGGACCGCCCGGCGTCGGCAAGACGTCGCTCGGCGAGTCCGTCGCGCGCGCCTTGGGCCGCAAGTTCGTTCGGGTCTCACTCGGCGGCGTGCACGACGAGTCCGAGATCAGGGGCCACCGGCGGACCTACGTCGGGGCGCTGCCGGGCCGGATCGTGCGCGCGTTGAAGGACGCGGGCACGAAGAACCCGGTGATGATGCTGGACGAGGTCGACAAGGTCGGGCAGGACTGGCGAGGGGACCCGTCGAGCGCGCTGCTCGAGGTCCTCGATCCCGCGCAGAACCACACCTTCCGCGACCACTATCTCGACGTGGACCTCGATCTGTCCGAGGTGCTGTTCATCGCGACCGCGAACGTCGCCGAGACGATCGCAGGACCGTTGCTCGACCGGATGGAGGTCATCCGGATCGACGGCTACACCGAGGACGAGAAGGTCGCGATCGCCAAGCGGCACCTGATGCCGCGCCAGATCGAGCGCAACGGGCTGCGCCCCGAAGAGGTCGACGTCACCGACGACGCCCTCCGAGGTGTCGTGGGGGACTACACCCGCGAGGCCGGCGTTCGCAATCTCGAGCGGGAGCTCGGGAAGGTCATGCGGAAGGTGGCGACCAAGCTCACCTCCGATGAGGTGGCGCCGCCGGTGGTCGTCGATGCGACCGATCTCCGCGCCTTTCTCGGACGTCAGAAATTCTTCTTCGAGGCGGCCGAGCGAACCGCCGTGCCGGGTGTCGCGACGGGCCTCGCGGTGACCGGCACCGGCGGCGACGTCTTGTTCATCGAGGCGACGCGCGAGGACGTGTCGGAAGACGGGCTCACGCTCACGGGACAGCTCGGTGACGTGATGAAGGAAT
>JBPCPX010000038.1:0-17837 GCA_050998695.1 Actinomycetota bacterium | reverse complement strand
CCCCCCCCCCCCCCCCCCCCCCCCCCCCCCCCCCCCCCCCCCCCCCCCCCCCCCCCCCCCCCCCCCCCCCCCCCCCCCCCCCCCCCCCCCCCCCCCCCCCCCCCCCCCCCCCTCCCCCCCCCCCCCGCCACCCTTCGGACACCCCGACACGCTCCGCGCGTACCTCGATCCGGCTCTGCTTGCCTTCCAGGAGGTCTGGGCGGCGGCGGGGACACCGGACTCGGTGTTCCCGCTGCCTCCGCAGGAGCTGGCTCGGGCCACCGGGGCCGAACCCTCGGACTTCACCGAGACTTGACGGCGACGGAGGGTAGAATCTGGGGCATGACATCGACGGGAGACACGATGGCCCAGACCGCCGAAGAGACGACACCGCAGACGACCCAGAAGTCGATCCGGCTCACGGAGATGGCCGCCGGTGAGGTCCAGAAGCTCATCACGGAGGAGGGCCGTCCCGAGATCGCACTTCGGATCGCGGTGCAGCCGGGCGGCTGCTCCGGCCTTCGCTATGCGATGTACCTCGACGATCAGGTTTCCGAGAAGGATCTCCTCGAGGAGCAGTTCGGCGTCAGGGTCGTCGTGGACAAGATGAGCGTCCCGTATCTGTCCCAGGCCACGATCGACTGGGTGGATTCGCTGGAGGCCTCAGGGTTCACGATCGACAACCCGGCCGCACAGAGCTCGTGCGCGTGCGGGCACTCGTTCCACTAGGCAACCGCGTCGAGGCCCGCCCGGATCCCGTCCACGATCTCCTGGAGCTGTGACTCCTCGAGGATCAGAGGGGGACTGATCGCGAGCGCTCCCCCCACCAACGGGCGGACCAAGACGCCGGCCTGACGTATCGCGGCGCCGGCCCGAGCTCCGAGCGCCGGGTCGTTCTCGACCAGATCCTGTCGGAGACTGACCGCTGCGAGCATCCCGACGCCGCCCCGGATGTCCTCGACGAGCTCGTGATCGGCCAGTTGCTTGAGCGCATCGACCAGTGAGCCCTCCATCGCCTTCGACCTGGCCGGGAGACCCTCGTTCTCCAGGATGTCGATGTTCACCAACGCCGCCGCCGCGACGGCCGCGTGGCCGCTGTACGTGTAACCGTGCCGCCACATGCCCGCGCCCTCGGCCCAGAACGGCTCGGCGACGCGAGGAGCTGCCAAGACCGCGCCGAGGGGTAGGTACCCGCTCGTGATGCCCTTCGCGCACACGACGATGTCCGGTTCCAAGCCGAACCGCGTGGAGGCGAACCAGTCGCCACAGCGACCGAATCCGGTGATCACCTCATCGGCGACGAACAGGACGTCGGTGTCACGGCAGACCTGGCGGACCGCCTCGAGGTAGCCGTCCGGGGGCGGGTGCACACCTCCTGCGCCGATCACCGGCTCGCAGAAGAAGGCCGCCACCCGATCCTGGCCGACGTCCTCGATCGCGGCCCGCAAGGAGTCCGCGTCGTCCCACGGAACCTCGACGACATCCTCGATCAGGGAGCCGTGGCCGGTGGCGTTCGCGGGGATCCCCGCGAGCGAGGTCCCCGCGGTATGCATCCCGTGGTAGGCCTTCTCCCGGCGGACCAGGATCGTGCGGTCCGGCTCCCCGACCAGCTGCCAGTAGTGGCGAGCCATCTTGGTGGCGGTGTCGATCGAGTCGGATCCGCCGCTCGTGAGGAAGACCTTGGAGTCGGGTACGGGGGCCAGCCCCGCGACCCGATCCGCGAGCTGGAGGGTCACCGGGATCACGATGTCGCCGAAGTTCGAGTACGCCGGAAGCTTCGACATCTGCACCGCCGCCGCCTCGCCGATCTCACTCCGCCCCCAACCCACGTTGCAGTACCACAGGGATGCGGTCGCATCGAGATAGCGCTTCCCGTCGACGTCCCAGACGTAGCAGCCTTCCCCTCGATCGAGGATCAGCTCGCCACCGGACACGACGGCGGCCATGTCCGCGAACGGGTGCCAGTACGTCTGGGTCATGGCGGGGACGCTATCAGCCGCGGTGCGGCCCGCGGGACCATCACCTAACCCGGCTCGTAGGCGAGGTTCGGTGCCAGCCAGCGTTCGGCTTCGGTCAATGACTCTCCCTTGCGCCGCGCGTAGTCCTCGACCTGGTCCTTCGCGATCCGGCCCACGTGGAAGTACCGGGCGGCCGGGTGCGCGAGGTACAGGCCGCTGACGCTCGCGGCGGGCATCATCGCGCACGACGTCGTGAGGTCGATGCCCGCCGCCTCGCTCACGTTCAGCAACTGGAACAGCGTTCGCTTCTCGCTGTGGTCGGGGCAGGCCGGGTAGCCGAAGGCGGGCCTCGTTCCTCGATAGCGCTCCTTGATCAGCTCCTCGCTGGAGAGGTGCTCGTCGGGCGCGTACCACTCGCGGCGGACCTGCTCGTGGAGGTGCTCGGCGAAGGCCTCGGCGAGGCGGTCGGCGAGCGCCTTCGCCACGATCGCCCGGTAGTCGTCGTGCTCGGCCTCGTAGGTCTTCGCCAGCTCGTCGGCGCCGAAGCCGGCGGAGACGGCGAAGGCGCCGACGTGATCTTGCACGTCGGACTCGAGGGGTGCGACCAGGTCCGCGATCGACTTGTTCGGCTCTCCTTCACCGCGGTCGGCCTGTTGCCGCAGGCAGTGGAAGACCCACCCACCCTCGAGGACGAGGTCGTCGCCGTCGGCGTGGGCCGGGAAGTACCCGTACACGCCGCGAGCCTCGAGCGATCGCTCGTTCACGATCCGGTCGAGCACCTCCTGCCCGACCTCGAAGAGCTCGCGAGCGGTCTCGCCCATCTGGGGGTGGTCGAGGATCTGCGGGTAGCTGCCCTTGAGCTCCCACGCGGTGAAGAAGAACGTCCAGTCGATGTAGTCGCGGAGCATCGCGAGATCCGGTTCGACCGTCCGGGTCCCGACGAAGGGAGGCGGCGGAGCGTCCTCCTGTCGCCAGTCCACCTGGAGGCGGTTCTCGAGCGCCTTGCGGTAGGGCAGGAGCGGCGACTTCAGCTTCTGCTCATGGAGCTTCCGGAGCCGTTCCTGATCCTTGCGGTTGTCGGTGTCCAGCTTCGCTTTGCGAGGCTCGTCGAGCAGGGCGCTCATCACCCCGACCACCCTGGAGGCATCCACGACGTGGACGACGGGCTCCGAGTAGGCCGGCGCGATCTTCACCGCCGTGTGCTGTTTGGACGTCGTGGCGCCACCGATCAAGAGCGGGAGATCGAGCCCACGCCGCTGCATCTCCATCGCCACGTTCACCATCTCGGTCAGCGAGGGCGTGATGAGGCCCGAAAGACCGATCACGTCCGCCTTCTCTCGAGCGGCCGCATCCAGGATCGTCTCCGCCGGTGCCATCACGCCGAGGTCCACGACGCGGTAGTTGTTGCAGCCCAGGACGACGCCCACGATGTTCTTCCCGATGTCGTGGACGTCGCCCTTGACCGTGGCGGTCACGATCGTGCCCTGGGCGGAGCCGACGAGCCCCAGTCGTTCCTTCTCTTCCTGCATGAACGGCTCGAGGTACGCGACCGCCTTCTTCATCGCGCGAGCGGACTTCACGACCTGTGGCAGGAACATCTTCCCGGCACCGAAGAGGTCGCCGACGATCTGCATCCCGTCCATCAACGGCCCCTCGATCACCTCGAGCGGCCTGTCGAAGTGCTGTCTCGCCTCTTCGGCGTCCTCCTCGATGAAGGCGTCGATGCCGTGGACGAGCGCGTGCGAGAGCCGCTCCTCGACCGAGCCCTCTCGCCACGACAGATCCTGCTCGGTCCGCATCGCCTCGCCCGTCACCGTCTGCGCGAAGGTGAGCATCCGCTCGGTCGCGTCGGTCCGGCGGTTGAACAACAGATCTTCGACGTGCTCCTTGAGGTCCTTCGGGATGTCGTCGTAGACGGGGAGCTGGCCGGCGTTCACGATCGCCATGTCGAGCCCGGCCTGTCGCGCGTGGTACAGGAACGCCGAGTGCATGGCCTCGCGCACGACATCGTTCCCGCGGAAGGCGAACGAGAGGTTCGAGACGCCTCCCGAGACCTTCACGCCGGGCATGCGCCGCTTGATGATCCGGGTCGCGTCGATGAACGCGCGTGCGTAGTCCGCGTGCTCCTCCATCCCGGTGGCGATCGCCAGGATGTTGGGATCGAAGATGATGTCCGACGGGTCGTAGCCGGCCTGCTCGGTGAGTACCCGATAGGCGCGCTCGCAGATCTCGACCTTGCGCTTGACGGTGTCGGCCTGGCCTTGCTCGTCGAAGGCCATCACCACGACGGCCGCGCCGTAGCGCTTGACGCGTCTGGCCTTGTCGAGGAAGTCCTCCTCCCCCTCCTTCAGGCTGATCGAGTTCACGACGCCCTTGCCCTGGACGCATTTCAGACCGGCCTCGATCACGTCCCAGCTGGAGGAATCGACCATGATGGGGACACGGGCGACCTCCGGCTCCGTCGCCAAGAGGTTCAGGTAGGTGGTCATCGCTTGCGGGCCGTCGAGCAGGTCGGTGTCCATGTTCACGTCGAGGAGGTTCGCGCCGTTCTGCACCTGCTCACGCGCGATGTCGACGGCGGCCTGGAAGTCGCCGCTCTCGATCAGGCGGCGGAACTTCTTGGAGCCCGTGATGTTCTGGCGTTCGCCCACCATCACGAACCCGGTGTCGGGGCGGACCACGAACGGCTCGAGACCGCTGAACGATGTGAACGTCTCCGTGGGTGCGGGGACCTGGCGCGGAGGCAGATCGCGGACGGCCTCCGCGATCTGCCGGATGTGTTCGGGGGTCGTCCCGCAACATCCTCCCAGGACGTTGGCGAGGCCGGCTCGCGCGAACTCGCCGACGAAGCCGCTGGTGATCTCGGGGTCCTCGTCGTGGAGTCCCATCGCGTTGGGGAGCCCGGCGTTGGGGTAGCACGCCGTGTAGGTGGGCGCGACACGGGAGAGCGCCTCTAGGTACGGGCGCATCTGCGCGGCGCCGAGCGAGCAGTTGACGCCGACGATCATGGGCTCCGCGTGCTCGATCGAAAGCCAGAACGCCTCGGCGGTCTGTCCCGACAGGTTCCTGCCGCTCTGGTCGACGGCCGTGAACGAGAGCCACAGCGGCAGGTCCGGGGCGACATCTTCGGCGGCGGCGATCGCGGCCTTCGCGTTCAGGGTGTCGAAGATCGTTTCGATCTGAAGCACGTCGACGCCCCCGTCGGCGAGCGCGTGGATCTGCTCCGCGTAGGCGGCCGTGAGCTCATCGAAGGTGATCGTCCGGAACGCGGGATCCTCGACCTTGGGGGAGATGGAGAGCGTTCGGTTGGTGGGGCCGATGGAGCCGACGACGAAATGGTCGTCGGCACCGTCGAGTGCCCGCCGAGCGGTCTCGGCCGCCGCCTTGTTCATGTCGTACACGAGGTGCTCCAGGCCGTAGTCGGACTGGGAGACGGGGCTCGCGTTGAACGTGTTGGTGCTGACGATCCAGGCGCCGGCGGCGACGTAGTCCCGATGGATCGCCTCGACGATGTCGGGCCTGGTCAGGCCGAGCAGATCGTTGTCCCCCCGGACATCCCTGGGGTGGTCCTTCAAGAGCTCTCCGCGGAAATCCTCCTCCGAGAGCTCGAGCGTCTGGATCGCCGTGCCCTTCGGCCCCTCGAGCACGAGGATACGGTCGGCCATCAGGGCCTCGAGCCTGCTCCGTACGTCCATCGCTCAACATTACCGCCGCAAACGGAAACGCCCTGCACGACAGGGGTGCGGGGAGTACGCTCCGGCGATGCGCGCGGTGCCGACGCGAGACACGATCCTCCCCTCCTCCCAGGGCGGGTCGGCCGGGTCCGCAGAGCACCCACACGCCACCCTCCGGCGGTCGGTGGCGGCCCTGGCGGCGGTCCCGCTGTTCGACGGGTTCTCGAAACGGCATCTCCGGCGCCTGGCGAGAGAGGCCGACGCGGTCGAGTTCGGACCCGGACGGGCGATCGTGGAGGAAGGGCGATCGGGCGAAGCGATGTTCGTGGTCCTGACCGGGACGGCACGGGTCGTCCGGGCGGGACGGAAGGTGGGGGCGCTCATCCCGGGTGATTTCTTCGGCGAGCTCTCGGCGCTGGACGGCGGTCCTCGGACCGCGTCGGTCGTGCCGGAAACGCCCGTCGAGGTACTCCGGGTCTTCCGGCACACCCTCCGGAGGATGGTGGAGCAGGAGCCTGCCCTCGCGATGGCTCTGCTCGAGGGGCTCGCGCGGAGGCTCCGCCAGGTCCAGCCCGGCACACCCGTCGGCTGATCAGGAGAGGATCGCGTCCAGCTCCGCGAGCGTCGCCTCGTCCAGCTCGAAGTCGCCTGCGGCGGCGTTCGCACGGACGTGCGCCGGGTTCCGGCTCCCCGCGATCGCCGCCGTGACGCCGGGTTGGTGGACGTTCCAGGCGAGGGCGAGCTGGGACAGGGTGCATCCGAGCCGCTCTGCGACCGGCCGGATGCGGTCGACGACCTCGAGTGAACGAGCGAGGTCCGCGAACGGGCCGTCGTCCTGCTTCTCGCCCCGCCAGTCGCCCGGCGGGAAGCTCGTCTCGGCGTTGATCGTGCCGCTGAGCAGTCCGAAGGCGAGCGGTCCGTAGGTGATGACGCCGACCCCCTTGTCGCCGCACCAGCGGATCAACTCGGCGTGCTCCCGCACCAGCATCGAGAACTCCGGCTGGAGTGAATCGACATGGCGGATCGCGAGGCACGACTCGATCTGCGCGCGGTCGAAGTTCGAGACGCCCATCGCTCCGATCAACCCCGCGTCCTGGAGCTCGCACATCGCTCCCCAGGTGTCCTCCAAGCGGATCCCGCTCTCATCGGGCCAGTGGAGCTGGTACAGGTCGATGCGGTCGATCCCCAGTCTGCCGAGACTCTTCTCACACGCAGCCCGGACCTGCGCCGGGGCGAAGCCGGTTCCTTCCGGTTGCGGCGCAACCTTGCTCGCTATGACGACCTCGTCCCGCCGCCCCGCGATCGCGCGGCCCACCAGCAGCTCTGATACGCCGTCGCCGTAGACCTCGGCGGTGTCGATCCAGTCGATGCCGGCGTCGATGCCGACCCGGAGGGCCTCGATGACCACATCTTCGGACTCGTTAGGTCCCCATGCGGTCCCACCCGCCTCCCACGCCCCGTAGCCGATCACCGAGATCTCCGGCCCGTGCGCTCCGAGCCTCCGTTTCCGCATGTGGCAGAAACTACCGAATCGGGGAGCCGTCAGATCTGAAGTCGCGCAGTAGGGTGTCTGGGATGAGCAAACCCGTCAAGGAACGCGAGCGGATCGTCGTGCGCTTCGCCGGCGACTCGGGGGACGGCATGCAGCTCACGGGCGACCGGTTCACAAGTGCGACAGCCGTCCTCGGCAACGACCTCGCGACACTGCCGGATTTCCCGGCCGAGATCCGGGCGCCGGCGGGAACCGTCCACGGTGTTTCGGCCTTCCAGATCCAGTTCGCCTCGAGCGACATCACCACGCCCGGCGACCATGCCGACGTTCTCGTCGCGATGAACCCGGCGGCGCTCAAAGCCGACCTGGAGACGGTCGCGAAGGGCGGCGTCCTGGTGCTGAACGAGGATTCATTCACCCAGCGCAACATCGAGAAGGCCGGCTACACGGCGGACCCGACGCAGGACGGGACGCTCGACGGCTACCAGGTCTACAAGGTCCCGATGACGTCCATCACGGTCCGCGCGACCGAGGGCATCGGGATCGGGAAGAAGGAGGCCGAGCGAGCGAAGAACATGTTCGCGCTCGGGCTCGTGTCCTGGATGTTCGGCCGCCCGACCGAGACGACGCTCGGCTGGTTGGAGAAGAAGTTCGGTTCCCGCCAGGAGATCTTCGACGCGAACGTCGCGGCCTTCAAGGCCGGGTATCACTTCGGCGAGACGACGGAGCTGTTCGCCGAGTCCTACAAGGTGGAGGCCGCTCCCCAGGCGCCGGGGACCTACCGCAACATCGACGGCGCCACCGCGCTCGCCTGGGGGCTGATCGCGGCCTCGCAGCGCAGCGGCCTGCCTCTCGTCTACGCGAGCTACCCGATCACGCCCGCCTCCGAGCTCCTTCACGAGCTCTCGCGCCACAAGAACTTCGGCGTCGTCACGATCCAAGCCGAGGATGAGATCGCCGCGGCCAACATCGCCCTGGGCGCGGCTTTCAGCGGTCAGCTCGCCGTGACGGGAACCAGCGGACCTGGCATCGACCTGAAGGCCGAGACGGTGGGGCTCGCCGTGATCATGGAGCTGCCGATGATCGTCGTGGACGTACAGCGCGCCGGTCCCTCCACCGGCATGCCCACGAAGACCGAGCAGGCCGACCTCCTGCTGGCGATGTACGGCCGCCACGGCGAGTCGCCGATCCCGATCGTGTCCGCCTCCACGCCCGCGGAGTGCTTCTCGGCGGCGATCGAGGCCGCGCGGATCGCGGTGCGTTACCGCACGCCGGTGATCCTGCTGTCCGACACGTTCCTCGCCAACTCGTCGGAGCCGTGGCCGATCCCGGACGTAGAGAGCCTGCCGGAGATCGATCCCGCGTTCGCGACCTCCAACGGTGCGGACTTCCTTCCCTACTCGCGGGACGACAAGCTCGCGCGCCCGTGGGCCGTCCCCGGCACTCCGGGGCTCGTCCACCGGATCGGCGGGCTCGAGCGGCAGGACGGCACCGGCAACATCAGCTACGACGCCGCGAACCACGAGCTGATGACCCGCCTGCGGCAGGCCAAGGTCGACGGCATCGCGGATGACATCCCGCCGCTCGATGTCGAGGATCCCTCCGGCGAGGCGGACCTGCTCGTGCTCGGCTGGGGTTCGTCTCTCGGCACGATCACGGCGTCCGTGGCTCGCGCGAGGGCGAACGGTCAGAACGTCGCGACGGCTCATCTCCGGCACCTGAACCCGTTCCCGACCAACACCGGTGAGGTCGTCCGGAAGTACCGGAAGGTCCTGATCCCCGAGATGAACATGGGACAGCTCGCCGCCTTGCTCCGCGCGAAGTTCCTCGTGGACGCGCAGTCCTACACGAAGGTCCAGGGGCTCCCCATCTTCGCCGAGGAGCTCGAACGCGAGATCGCGAGGGTGCTCGATGAGTGACGTGATCCAGAACGGTGGTCAGGCTCCCGGCGAGGCGGCGCCAACGCTCAACAAGAAGGACTTCACCTCCGACCAGGAGCCGCGATGGTGCCCCGGTTGCGGCGACTACGCGATCCTGTCGACGGTACAGGCGTTCATGCCGGAGCTCGGCATCGAGCCCCACAAGACCGTGTTCGTATCGGGCATCGGCTGCAGCGGCCGGTTCACCTACTACATGGACACCTACGGGGCACAGGGGCCCCCTGGCCGGCCCCCCCCCCTCGCGACCGGTATCGCGGTCGCGAACCCGGAGCTCTCGGTCTGGGTGGTCACCGGCGACGGCGACGGGCTCTCGATCGGGGGCAACCACCTGATCCACGCGCTGCGGCGCAACGTGGACATCAAGATCCTGCTCTTCAACAACCAGATCTACGGCCTGACGAAGGGCCAGTACTCGCCCACGTCGGAAGAGGGCAAGGTCACGAAGTCGACACCGTTCGGGTCGGTCGACCACCCCTTCAACCCGATCGCGCTCGCCCTCGGCGTCGAGGCGACGTTCGTGGCACGGACGCTCGACAACGACCGTCAGCACCTGACCGAGGTCCTCCGCCGAGCCGCGCAGCACAAGGGGACCGCGTTCGTCGAGATCTACCAGAACTGCAACGTCTTCAACGACGGAGCGTTCGACCTCCTCCGCGAGAAGTCGCAGGGCAAGCACAACCAGATCCGGCTGGAGGAAGGGCAGCCCATCGTGTTCGACGACGGGAACCGGTGTGTGCGGGTCGGTGAGAACGGCCGCTACGAGATCGCCGCGACGGCCGACACCGATGCGGCAAGCATCGTCGTCCACGATCCGCACGGGCGACCGTCCCTCGCCTTCGCGCTCGCCCACCTCTCCCACGGACCCGACGAGCCGTCGGCGATCGGCGTGTTCCACGAGATCGAGCGTCCCGTCTACGGGCAGGCGATCCAGCACCAGCTCCAGGCGGCGACCGAGCGCCTCGGTGCGGGCGATCTGGGGACCCTGCTCCACTCCGGCGACACCTGGACGGTGGAGTAGCCTGGCCCCCTCGGCGGGCTTACGCCTCGCCCGGAAGGCTGAACCGCGCGAGCGCTTCGGAGGATGCCGCCTCCATCCGCTGGAGCTCTCCCACCGTCCCGGAGAGCACGTCCAGCAGCTCGTCGACCTGACGCTCCGTCACGCCGTCGCCGAGGCTCACCCGGAACCCAGGGGTCCGCGGGGAGCCGATCTGCTCGAGGACGGAGGAGGGGTCCTCCGGCCGGCCGCTGCAGAGCGAGCCCGCGCCCACGCGGAATCCCCGGTCGTCGAGGGTCATCATCAGGGTCGCGGAGTCGAGCCCGGCGACGCTGAACCCCACGAGGTGAGGCGTCCGGTGCGTCGGATGTCCGTGGACGGTGGCACCGGGGACCTCGGTCGCGATGCGGTCCCTCAGGGCGGCGGTGATCGACCAGTGCGCGGCGGCCCGGTCGGCCATCGTGGCGAGCGACGCGGTGAGGGCCGCCGCCATGCCCGCGATGCCCGGCGTGTTCTCCATCCCCGAGCGTCGCTTCCGCTCGCGGTCGTCGCCGCACGGGTAGGCGGTGATCCCGAGCCCGCGGCGCACGTAGAGCGCTCCGACACCCGGCGGGCCACCGAACTTGTGCCCCGAGAGCGACAGGAGGTCGACGCCGAGCGCCGGCGCATCCACGGGGAGCCGGCCCAGGGTCTGGCACGCGTCGGTGTGGAAGCGGACGCCCGCCTCGCGTGCCAGGCGGGCGGCCTCGGCGACCTGCTGGATCGTCCCGATCTCGTGGTTCGCATGTTGGACCGAGGCGAGCAGCGTGCCCGGGGTCCTCACCTCCACCGCGTAGCGATCCAGGTCGACCCTGCCGTACCGGTCGACCGGGATCGTCACGACCTCGAAGCCGTCTGACTCGAGGGCGTGGGCGACGCCTCCGACCGAGGGGTGCTCGACGGCCCCGATGACGATCCTCGTGCCGAGCTCGCGCACGGCTCGCACGCCGCCCCAGATCGCGAGGGCGATCGACTCCGTGCCGCCCGACGTGAACACGATCTCGTCGGGCTGGGCACCGATCGCCTCGGCGACCTGCTCGCGCGCTCCGTCCAGCAGCGCGCGAGCCGCCCGCCCGGGAGTGTGGATCGACAGCGGGTCGCCGTACACGTCGAGGGCGGCGAGCACGGCGTCGCGCGCCTCGGGCACCAGAGGAGTGGCTGAGGCCGAGTCGAGATACAGGTCGGCGACCATCGCCGCCTCAGGGTACCCGGCGGTGGTCGCCGGTTCGTGTTGTGGAGGCTAGGGCGTCGCCGGTTCCTTCCCGCGGAGGAACACGCTGGTGTACAGGACGCCGGCGATGATCCCTCCGGTGATCGGCCCCACGATCCACACCAGCGCGTCGTCCCAGAGGCCGCCGACCAATGCGGGCCCGAGCCATCGCGCCGGGTTCATCGCGGCGCCGGTGAACGGTCCGAAGGCGAGGATGTCGAACGCGACCGTCAGTCCGATCGTGAAGCCCGCGGTCTTGTTCCAAGGGCCCCGGTCGTCGACCGCGGTACCGAACACCACGAAGACGAGGAAGAAGGTGAGGATCGCCTCGAGGACGATGCCCTTGCCGACCGCGACGTCGGGTCCGAGCGCCGGCGCGCCGCCGCCCCCCGCGTCGAAGAGATCGCCCCCGACCACGAAGCGAACGAGGAGCGCGCCGGCGACCGCGCCGAGCATCTGCGCGACGATCAGGGCGGCCCCGCGCCGGGTGGAGATCCTCCCGGCCGTCCACAGCGCGATCGTGACGGCAGGGTTGATCAATCCGCCGGAGATGTGACCGGTCACGGAGATCATGACCGCCAGGACGAGGCCGTGCGCGAGCGCGACCCCCACGAGGTCGAGCTGCCCCGTTCCGACCGCGAGGATCACGGCTCCTGCACCTACGAAGACCAGTGCGGATGTCGCGACGAACTCCGCGACCGCTGCCTTGCCGAGACTCTCCATCCGTTCCCTCCTCGAGTTTCCGTTCCGAGCCGCTCGAGATCTCCGGTTCCCGATCGTCTGTCGTGATCCGGGCTCGAGATCGTTCGGGGAAGCGGGCAGGCGGCGGCCCCGACGTGGCGGAGCGTACCGGGCCGCCTGCGATCGTTCAAAGGCCGCGGGCGGCGCGGAAGCGAGTAGCATCGCGCGCGTGGACGTCCTGCTGGTGTCGCCGGACGAGCGCTCCCGTCAGCTCATGGCCCTGTCGGTACGGAGCATCGAGCGCCGACTCGGTCAAGAGCTGCGTTTCCGCGCTGCCCGCAACGGCGAGCTGGGGACGACGGCTGCGCTCCGGGATCGCCCGGATGTGATCGTCGCGGACGAGATCGCATCCCGTGCGGGAGCCTTCGGGCTCGCCAGGACGCTCCGGGACGACATGGAGCCGTACACCGGGGTGATCGTCATCCTGCTGGACCGCAAGCACGACGCCTGGCTCGCGAAGTGGTCGGGAGCCGACGCGTGGTTCGTGAAGCCCGTGGATCCGTTCGAGTTGGCCGACCGGCTGCTCGACCTCGTGACCGAGAAGGAGAGCGCGTGAAGATCAAGGGGATCTGCAAACGGGACGGCCGAGACTTCCTGGCAGAGCAGGTCGTCGACCTCGGCGGGGAGTGCCCTTGGGACGGCGAGCCGTTCAATGCCGACTACGCGGCCGTGCTGGTGGACTCCTTGCGCGAAGCAGAACGGCTGGGGACGGGCTTCGAGCGGGCTCTCGAACGGGTGGCGTCGCTTCACCCCGCATTCACGTTGGATGAAGAGAGCGTGCTTGGGGAGCTCAAGGCTCAGCTGGGACGGCTACACCGGAACCTCGTTCGGCAAGGCTGATGGGGTGATGGCGTTGGCGTCGGTCGAGGGCGGGTTCGGCGTCGAGGTCCGGGGTGAAGAGGGCACCTGGCGTGTCGCGATCCTCGACCCGGAGGGCGAGATGGTGGCGGAGCGCGCATGTCATGACGGCGCGGAGGCGCGGACCTACGCCTCGACGGTGCGTCAGCACATCTACTGGCTCTCTCCCGAGAAGTTCCGCGAGTACTACAGGATCGAGGGCCCGGTCGAGGGATAGTCGAGGAGGAGACGATGGGCTTCAACGCGATGCAGCCGGGGAAAGTGAAGAAAGCCGATCTGGTCATCGCCGCCGTCGCGTTGGTGGTGATCGTCGGCCTCGTGCTGTGGGCGGTGCTGTGACCGATGCGCGGCCGCCCGCCGACCTCGACTACTGCTACCTGACCACCACCGGACGCCATTCCGGGACACCGCACCGGATCGAGATCTGGTTCGCGCTCGCAGACGGCACGGTGTATCTCCTGTCCGGCGGAAGTGACCGTTCGGATTGGGTCAGGAACCTGATGGTCTCGCCCGAGGTCGTCCTCGAGATCGGCGACGTGAAGCGGAACACGGAAGCGCGGGTGGTGACCGACCCGGATGAGGACGCGCTGGCACGCCGGCTCGTCGCCGAGAAATACCGGCCGCGCTACCGAGGAGAGCTCGACGACTGGGGGCGAAGCTCGCTCCCCGTCGCGATCGACTGGCGCTAGCTCTCTTCGAAGCCGATCGAGAACATCCGCTCGAGATCGTGCTTCGAGTACACCTGGAACGCGATCAGCGTCTCGGTCCGTTCGACGCCCTCGACTCTGGAGATCCCGTCGGGGATCACCGCCGCGAGGTCGTCGTGGTCCGCGACGCGCACGATCGCGATGAGATCGAACTCGCCCGCCACCGAGTAGACCTCGGAGACGCCCGCGATCTCGGCGATCGCTTGCGCGGCCTCCCCGATCTCGTCGATCTGGCATTGGATCAGGACGACGGCGTGCACGGTCATCGCTGCTCGGTCCTTTCGAGGATGACGGCGAGCCCCTGCCCGCCGGAGATGCAGAGTGTCGCGAGTCCCAGCGCCGCGCCGCGCGCCCGCATCTGATACGCGAGCGAAAGCAGGATCCTCGCGCCGCTCATCCCGATCGGATGACCGAGCGAGATGCCGCCCCCGATGAGGTTCAGTCGGTCACGGTCGAACTTCAGCTCGCGTTCACAGGCGATCACCTGCGTGGCGAACGCCTCGTTGATCTCGACGAGGTCGATATCGGCCAGCGACAGGCCGGTCTTCTCGAGGACCTTCATCGTCGCCGGTACCGGTCCGATACCCATGATCTCCGGCGGGACCCCGGCCCAGCTCATGCCCGCGATCCTCGCGAGCGGCTCGCGGCCCTCGGATCGCGCCCGCGACTCGGACATCAGGACCATCGCGGCGGCTCCGTCGGTCAGGCCGGCCGAGTTGCCGGCGGTGACGGATCCGCCCTCTCGGAACACGGGGGTCAGCGCAGCCAGCCCTTCGAGCGTGGTCTCGGGGCGCGGATGCTCGTCCTCGGTGACGGTGATCGCGACTCTGCCCGGCACCTCCACGGGGACGATCTCGGCGGCGCGGGCGTCGGCGCCGGAGGCGGCCTTCCGTTGGGACTCCAGCGCGAACTCGTCCTGCTCGTCCCGCGAGATGTCGTAGCGGTCGACGAGGTTCTCCGCGGTCTCGCCCATCAGCAGCCCGCTCAGCGGATCCAGCAGCCCGTCGCGATACATCGCGTCGTACACGGTCGCGTTGCCCATCCGGTAGCCGGTGCGCATGCGGTCCAGGAGGAACGGCACACGGGTCATGTTCTCCATGCCGCCGGCGAGGACGACCTCGGCGTCGCCGAGCTCGATCTGTTGCGCGCCCAGCTGGATGGCTTTCATGCCCGAGCCACAGGCGATGTTGACGGTGAAGGCGGACACCTCGTCCGGGACGCCGGCATGGATGCTCACCTGCCGCCCGGTGTTGGGTCCGTTCCCCGCCTGGCGGGCGTGACCCACGATCGTCTGATCGATCTGCTCGGGAGTGACGCCCGCGCGCGTCAGCGCTTCCTTCCCGGCGATCGTCCCCAGCTCGACGGCCGTGGTGTCCGCGAAGGAGCCCAGGAACCTTCCGATGGGCGTCCGGGCTCCCTCCAGGATGACCGCGCGCTCCATGCGAGCCAGTCTATCCGCCGGTCTCGTCTCGCCGGGCGTCAGGTAGGGCGATGGCGGTCCGACCGCCGCGTCGGTCGACCCGGGGAAGCTCGGGATCTTTCGACCAGCGCAGGATCGCTGCGATCCGAGCGCCACCGTCGACCGGCTCGCTGAGCGGGATATCGCACGCGACGAGGCGGATGGGATTCCGGGCCAGCCAGGAGCGCACCGCCGACAGCTCGTCGGCGCGCTCGCGCGGGCAGGGGAGCGGGATCGGTTCCGATCCCTCCGCGTCGCTCCCGGCCCGCGCGAGCGTCCCCCCGACGAACGAGAGCCGTCGTTCGCCCTCGACCACCAGCTCGAGCCGACCGGATCCGAGCAGCCAGGCGTCCCTGCGGGCCCGGTGCAGGGCCGCGGCGAGCTCTTGGAGCCGGTCCCGGGTCGAGGCGGCCTCCTCGAAGCGCTCCGCGTCCGCCAGCCGTGTCATCTTCGCTCCGAGCGCTTCGAGGAGCCCGTCCGGGGACTCGAGGGAGGAGAGGAGGTCCCGGACGAGCTCTCCGTAGCGCTCGGGGTCGACCCTGCCGTCGCAGGGAGCCGGGCACCGGCCGATGTCGGCGAGTGCGCAAGGCGAGAACCGGGTCCGTGCGCCCATGGATCGGGTGCACCGGCGGAGGGGCACGACCTCCTCGAGTGCCTCCTTCGCGAGCCGGGCGGCCCCACTGCCCGGGAACGGCCCCAGGTAGGTGCAGCCGTCGGCGTGGCCGGCACGATGGACCACCTTCAGTCGTGGGAACGCCTCGGAGGGGTCGAACTTCAGGTACGCGAACCTCCTCCAGGTCTTGCCGCGACGGTTGTACTTCGGCTCGTGCCGACGGATGAGTCGCGCCTCGAGGACGAGCGCCTCGAGCTCTCCACCCGGCGTCTCTTCGCCCTCCACGCGTCGCACCTCGCCGAGGAGTGCCTCGACCTTCTTGCGCCCGTCGCCGTAGAAGTAGGACTTCACGCGGGCACGAAGGTCCTGGGCCTTCCCCACGTAGAGCACACGCTCGTCCCGGCCCACGAACCGGTAGACGCCGGTGGCGTGGGGGAGCGTATCCGCCAGCCTGATCTTGCCGAAGTGCGGTCGCCCCCGGGCACGAACGGCTTCGCGGAGGTCGCCGAGCGTCAGGATGCCGAGCCGCCCGCCCAGGTCGAGGAGCCCGTCCAGGACCTCCGCGCACGCCATCGCGTCCTCCAGGGCCCGATGGATCGGCTTCACACGGGTCCGGAAGTACTGTGCGAGGGTCTGGAGACGAACGTTGGGGACGTCGGGCCACACCACGCGCCGGGCCAGCTTGGCGGTGCACACCGGAGGCCCCTCGAGGACCGGATAGTCGAGCCGGGCGAGGTTCTCGTTCAGGAACGAGAAATCGAATCGCGCATTGTGCGCCACGAAGACGGCGCCCCGAGCGAACTCCAGGAAGGCCGGCAGGACCGCCTCGATGGGAGGCTCCTGCCGCACGAGCCGATCGTCGATCCCCGTCAGGTGAGCGATGAACGGGGGGATCGGCTCCTCGGGGTTGACGAGGGCCTGGAACGTCCCGAGGCGCTCCCCGCCGGTGACCCTGACCGCTCCGATCTCGGTGATCCGGGAGTCCCGGGGCGAGCCGCCGGTGGTCTCGAGGTCGACGACCACGAAGGAGACCTCCCGCAGCGGCACCGCGTCGGCGAGGGTGGTCTGGACGGGAGCCGAGAGCACGGGTGCCTCCGATCGGTGGGGCCGACGAGGAGGAACACCGTATCGAACAGATGTTCGATGGTCAAGGCTGCGTGGATCCACGTCTGCATCGTGAGGATCGGAGCCGACACCTGACCCGACGCCTCAGCTGGCGGGGGGCGTGAAGACCTTGACCCGGTCGGAGGGTTCGTGGGTCGCAGTGCCCTTGGATCGGACGAGAACCTTGTAGGTGCCCTGCGCTCTGGGACGAACGAACGTCGCGGCGTAGGCGCCGTCCCTCTTGCCGTCGCCGTCGCGATCCTTGATGTATCGGACCAAGACCGTCTTCGCGGAGACCTTCACGAACCTCGCACCCTGCTTCCGGAACAGCGTCGCGGTGACTCGATGACCCGACTTCGTCGGCTCCAGGAGTCCCTTGGCGATCACCGCGCGAGGCTTCCGCACGACCTTCGAGGTGAGCGTCGTCCGCATCCTGTCGTTGTTCGCGATCGTGCCCTGAGCGGTCCCGTCCCCGACGGTGGCGTCGGTGAGGGTGTTGGCGTCAACGACAGGGTCTCGTTGGTCTCGTAGACGAGGTCGCCCTTCAGACGACGTTCACGGTGCCGCTGGTCGCCCCGCCTGCGGACCTGCTTCCTGCGGCCCCCGGGCGCATAGCCTGTTTCGGGGTTCTTCTCCTGCCCCAGAACAGGTAGAGACGATCTCTCTACGTGATCATGCGACCTGGCGGGAGAGGCGACGTCGTTCCTGTTCCGTCAGCCCTCCCCAGACCCCGTAGCGCTCTCCGCTCTTCAGGGCCCACGAGAGGCATTCCTGACGGATCGTGCAGGCGCTGCAGAACGCGAGCGCCGGGCCGGCCTCTTCCTCGGAGATCGGGAAGAAGACGTCGGGATCGATCCCGAAGCACGCAGAGCGCTCCTGCCAGACGTCGGGGGGAGAGGGATCCTCGGGCAACACGTCCATCTCGAAGCTCGGAAGACGATCGATGCGCACCCTTCCGTACCTCCCCCCCGGGATCCCCGTCGTTTCCGGGAACGAAGGAATAGCACGGAGTGGCCACGCCGGGGAAGGGGTCGTCGGTCGAGTCGAGGCAAACCCCCAGGTGGCCGAT
>JBPCPX010000166.1:0-6641 GCA_050998695.1 Actinomycetota bacterium | reverse complement strand
GAGACTCGTTGCCGGAGCCACGGGCATCTCCTTCCCGTCGAGTGGCTGCTCAACGGGGGGAGCATGCCCGTGGCCCTTCTGCGATTGTGGGAGGTTCGAGTGTCCGGCTTCTACGTGGGCAGCAAGCTCTAGACCCTAAGCTCCAGCGGGTCCTGGGAAAGGCCGTGTTTCACGTGAAACATGAGAGTTGGACCCCAGAGGAACTTTCCCCCGCGCAGGTGGCGACCTTCGGGCTCTACGAGGACCTCCTTGTGAGTCAGGCAGTTCCGCGAGGCATCGTCTCCGCCTCCGACAGCGCGCATCTCCGGGCTCGTCATATCCTGGACAGCCTCAGGGCCGTGCCTCATATATCCCACGGCGTGGCGCAGGTCGTCGATCTCGGATCCGGAGCCGGATTTCCCGGACTCCCCGTGGCGGTGGCGCGACCAGAGCTGGAAATGACCCTCAGCGAGCCCAGGCAGGCTCGAGCTGCTTTCCTCGAGTTGGTTCTCGAGAAGCTCCGTCTTCCCAACGTCCGAGTCTTCGCCAACCCTGCTGAGGAACTCGCGTCTGGATTCGAGGTCTGCCTTGCGAGAGGGTTCGGGGATGCATCGCGCACCTGGGGCGTTGCCCGCGATCTCCTCGGGCCTCGAGGAACCTTGATCTACTGGGCCGGCCGGAGCTTCACGGCCGACGACGTGCCTGCGGACGCCCAGGTCACAGGCACGGGAAAAGCAACCCTTGAAAGCGGCGGACCCATCGTTATCATGACCCGACAGTGACCAAAGCCTCCGCCAGCACGTCCCAGCCCGAGGCCCCTTCCACTGCCCATGGGCCGACCGCTGCCAAGCCGAAGCGCGCATCGCGGAAGCAGGTCCCCGTGGTCCCGGACCTCCCGGGTCGAGCTCGGATCATCGCTATCGCGAACCAGAAGGGCGGGGTGGGGAAAAGCACGACTGCCGTGAGCCTGGGGGCGGCGCTCGCGGACATCGGCTACCGTGTACTGGTCGCGGACCTCGACCCCCAAGGCAACGCCTCGACCGGGATGGGGATCCGGCACGATGCCCGTGAAGTCAGCGTGTATGACGTCGTGGTTTCCGAAGCCGACATCCAGCTGGCGATCGTCCCGACTCCCGTGGACCGTCTCCACGCGGTGCCCGCCACCATCGACCTGGCCGGGGCCGAGATCGAACTGGTGTCTCAGTTCTCCCGCGAGGCCAGGCTCAAGAAGGCTCTCGAGCCTGTCTCAGAAGGTGTGTATGACTTCATCCTCCTCGACTGCCCCCCTTCGCTGGGTCTCCTCACCATCAACGCGCTCACCGCCGCGGAGGAGTTGATCGTCCCGATCCAGTGCGAGTACTACGCCCTCGAAGGGCTCGGGCAGTTACTCCGCAACGTCTCCTTGGTGCAGCAGAACATCAACTCCGGCCTCAGGCTCTCGGGCATCGTGATGACGATGTTCGACTCCCGAACGAAGCTCTCCGAGCAAGTCGTCCAGGAGGTGCAACGCTACTTCGGGGACCTGGTCTACGGCGTCATCATCCCGCGGACCGTTCGGCTGTCCGAAGCCCCGGGCTTCGGACAGCCGATCACCGTCTACGACCCCAAGTCGAAGGGGGCGGAGGCCTATCGCCAGCTCGCCCGAGAGGTTGCTCTCCGTCCGCCTCCCGACGAGCCGATGCCACTGTTCGAGGACATGCCGATCGCCGTGATGACGCCGCTCGACGAGGTGGTCACTGTGGATGAGGTCGCCGCCGTACCGGAGGTCGACCTCAGGGAGCCTGACATCGTGCCGGGTTCGGAGCCTGCGGCCGACGTGGCCGAGCCTGCGGCGGCTCGCGAGCCCGCCCAGGAGGACTCTCCGCCGCAGCCCGAGGCCAGCCTCCCCGAGCCCCCGGAGGCCGACCCGCCCGAACCGATCGAGCAGTCCTCTCAGACCCCGGAGCCAGCGCAGCGGCCGACCGGCAACTCCGAAGCTTCAGATGAGGATCTGTGGGCGGAGCCTCCACCCGAGCCCGAGCCGCGGGTCAAGCGGCCCTCGAGCCCTGCCCCTCCTGGTGAGCTGCCTCGCCGAAGGGTCGTGGTGATCGACGAGAACCGCGAACTCGACGCCTCGCGCGAGAAGCCACCTTCTCCGCCGACCGCGAACGAGCCGCCAGAGGGGATGGCGGACATCGGGGCGACACTCGATGACGAGCCAGGACGGAAGCGTCGCTGGCGGTTGTTCCGGAAGGGAGGCGATTGATGTCGAAACGAGGGGGTCTGGGACGTGGACTCTCGGCGCTGATCCCGGGCGCCCCGGAGGCCGGGGAGGCGAGCACGGGGCTCCTCGAGGTTCCCGCCAACGCGATCGCTCCCAACCCGAAGCAGCCGAGGAGCCGGTTCGACGACGAGACGCTGGCCGAACTGGCGGCGTCGATCCGAGAGGTCGGGATCCTGCAGCCGATCGTCGTGCGCCGGACCAGCCAGGGCTATGAAGTCGTCACTGGGGAGCGACGGCTCCGCGCCGCGAAGCTAGCCGGGCTCGTGACGGTGCCGGTGGTCCTGCGGGATTCGGATGACTCGAACCTGTTGAGGGAAGCCCTCATCGAGAACATCCACCGGGAAGACCTCAACCCGATCGAGCTTGGCGAGGCCTTCCGCCAGCTCCTGGACGAGCTTGGCTTGAAGCAGGAGGAGCTCGCCGACCGTGTGGGCGTGTCGCGCTCCCACATCGCCAACACGATCCGGCTGCTGGCGCTGCCGTTCGACGTCCAGCAGCTCCTGACGGACGAGAAGATCTCCGCGGGCCATGCGCGGACCCTCCTCGCCCTGGGTGACGCGGACGCGATCACATCGCTCTCGCTCAGGGTCGCGGCCGAGGATCTCTCGGTCCGGGAGACCGAAGAGATCGTGCGACGGTTCATCGAAGGTCCGGCCGAGCCCTCCCCGAAGAAAAAGGCAGAGACGCCGGACCACGGAGACGCGAACCTGGCTGAGGTCGAGGAGATCTTGTCGGAACAGCTCGCGACCCGCGTCGTGATCAGGATGGGTCGGAGGCGGGGTCAGGTCGTGATCGACTTCGGCTCCGCCGACGATCTTGAACGGATCGTGTCCGAGATCATCGGCTCCGGACCGGGGCTTGCCCCCGACTGAGTGACGGTATCACACAAATGCTGCGATGCCACATCCGCCCCCGAGATCGTTACCCGATCGACCCGGGCGGCGGAGGTGGCGGTTGATCCGCCGGAGGTGAGAGCGCGCCGCCTCGGTTGCCGGGGCGGGCCGTCCGACCAGCAAGTAGATGATGGCGCCGATCACGCCGGTGATGACGATCACGAGGATCCACACCAGCTTGGTCCCCGCCTTAGAACTGGAATCGTCAGGTACCTTGACCACATCGACGATCGCCCAGACCCAGAGAGCGAACGCAGCGAGCCCGATGATGAAGAGGATGGCGAAGGCGGGTGCGTCTGATGACACGGTCGACCTCTGCTTCTCCGGATAGCCTATCGGCCATGACCGAGCCGGGCCCGTACCCGACCGAGCAGGAGCGAGCGCTCCGAGCCTCGATCCTCGGAGCGTTGCTCGGCCTGTTGCTCGCGGTGATCGCGGCCGGCCGCCGGAGAGGCTAGCCGGAGAAGTAGCGGCCCACCCCGGCTGCCACCGCTCGAGCGACCCTCGAGGGGAGACCGGGATCACGGAGCAGCTCCTGCTCCTTCGTCCCGACTCCCGTGAGTGGCTCCACTTGGACAGCCGGCATCCGCGTCTCGCGGAGCGGCGCGATCGTGAGAGGCCTGAGCGTGCCGGAGAGCCCGAGCTCGGCTTCGAGTTCCTCCAAGATGAGTTGCGCCAGCACCAATCCAGAAGGGGAGTGCGTCGTTCGGCTCCCGAAGTAAGAGCAGACGGGACCGTCCTCTCCTTCATCGTCGCGGGTTGCCATCTCGACCGTGATCGACGCAGCGGCGCCGGCCTCATTCGCGAGGCGGGCCCGGTCCGAGGGCGCGGCCGCGTCCTCACCGGTCACGAGAAGCCGGGCGTCGGCGCCGACCGCCTGGAGCGCGGCAACGAGCGCCTGCGCGGAGCGACGGTTCGTGTCGCCGCCTTCGTCCGTGCCATCGCCGACGTCGACCGCGATCACGCGACCTTCGATCGGTCCTCGAGACGCCTGCAGCTCCTCTCGTTCGCGGACCAGCGCACGCGAGGGGACCGCTTCGAGCGGACGCATGCGGCGGAGGATCGAAAGTGTGTGGGGCCCGACGATCCCGTCCGGTTCGTCGCCCACGTTCCGCTGGAAGTATCGGAGCGCGGCGTCCGTCCGTGGACCGTAGAAGCCGTCCTCCTTGCCGCTGTCGAAACCGAGGGCGTTCAACATGCGCTGGAGCCCCCGCACGTCGTCGCCCCGGAACAGGGGAGCGCGGTGATACAGCGTGCGATCGCCGAGCTGCCACCCTGCCTCGACGAGCTGCTCCCACGTGTCGGGTCCGACGAGCCCGTCTACCCGGAGGTGACGTTCTCGTTGGAACCATCGGACGGCTGCCTCCGTCGAGGGACCGAACGTCCCGTCGCACTCAACGGCGTCGACGGCGGCACCGAGTGACAGCAGTCTCGATTGGATGTCCGTGATCTCCGGACCTCGGTCACCTACATGATGGATGCGCATCGGTCCGAGTCTGCGTGGCCGCAGAACGCGAGGCAACCGCCGCGAGCGCCGTGTGGGGGGAGGAGGCCTACGCCAGGTGCGGGTCGAGGTCGCGGAGGATGGCGTCCTTGGGCCTCGCGCCGGTGACCCTGACGACCTCCTTGCCCGCCTTGAACAGGATCAGGGAGGGGATCGACATCACACCGTAGGTGCGCGTGGAATCCGGGTTGTCATCGATGTTCAGCTTCGCGACCTTGAGGTCGCCACCCTTCTCCTGACCGATCTCTTCGACGACCGGAGAGACCATGTGGCACGGCACGCACCACTCGGCCCAGAAATCCACGAGGACGGGGGTCTCCGAGTCCAGCACGCTGGCTTGGAACTCCGTGTCGGTCACATCTCCGATGTTGGCCATCTGTTCTCCTCTCGGGTCCACCGGGCGATGACCCCAGTGGTCCACGTGTTCGTCGTGAACGCTCTGCCTGCTGCGGTGATTCCCTTCCTCAGCTCGCGGCGTGTGCCTCGGTCTCGAGGAGTTTCTCCGCATCCATCGCACCCTTGCATCCCTGCCCGGCCGCGGTCACCGCTTGACGATAGACCCGATCGGTGACATCGCCCGCCGCGAACACGCCCTCACGAGAGGTATGCGTGCGCGGTTCCGCAACGACGACGTACCCGTCGGCATCGAGATCCAACCAGTCACGGAAGAGCTCCGTGTTCGGGGTGTGGCCGATCGCGACGAAGACGCCGTCGGTCCGGAACTCTCGTTCCTCACCGGTGACGGTGTCGCGCAGCCGCACGCCCGTCACGGCATCGTCGCCGAGGACCTCCACGACCTCCGCATCCCAGACGACCTCGATCTTCGGGTTGGCCAGGGCTCGTTCCTGCATGATCTTCGACGCCCGGAACTCGTCTCGCCGGTGGATGATCGTGACCTTGGACGCGAACTTCGTGAGGAACGTCGCTTCCTCCATGGCAGAGTCGCCACCACCCACCACCACGAGCTCACGATCGCGGAAGAAGAATCCGTCGCACGTCGCGCACGCCGAGACGCCCCGGCCGCGGAGCTTCTCCTCGCCCGGCACGTCGAGCCACCTGGCGGTCGCGCCCGTCGCGATCACGACCGTGCGAGCTCGCCATTCCTGATCGCCGGCCCAGACGCCGAAAGGGCGGGACGAGAAGTCGACCTTGGTGACGTGGACCGACAAGATCTCGGCCCCGAAGCGAGCCGCCTGCTTCTCCATCTGATCCATCAGCTCAGGACCCAGGATGCCGTCGGCGAAGCCCGGATAGTTCTCGACGTCGGTGGTGAGCATCAGCTGGCCACCAGCCTCGAGCCCCTTGAGGACGAGTGGTTCGAGATTAGCTCGCGCGGCGTAGAGCGCGGCAGTGAACCCCGCAGGGCCGGAGCCGATCACGATCAGGTTCCGCACGTCGGTTGGGTCTTCGGTGCTCATGCGTCTCAATCCTCCCACAGGACCTGAACGCTGAGCCTGAGCCGGTTCCTTCCCTCGCTCTCGGCTCCTGCCCCTCTCGGGGCTTCGGAGCCTCAACCTAGATGCGGGCGGAGGCGAAGGACAAGATGGTGCAGTCATCCCTGGCGGCGACCCACACCGCCGCGGTGTCCACAGGCTCGTTCGCCCCCGGGCCCTCCAGGTAGACCGCGATGTAGGCCTCGCGACCCTCGAATCTGGCGTGGATCAGCCGAGTCAGCGTGCCTGCCGGTTGCTCATCGAACGCCCGGCGCACGCACCGGGCGGCGGCGGGATCTGCCCCCGTCTGGGGCGCGTTGGCTTCCACTGCCTGCGCCGACGGATCGGCGCCGGCCGCGCGGGCGAGCTGCTCGAGCTCCGTCGCGTCGTAGTTCTCGTCCTGGAGCTCGACCTGCCCGCCTGCGACGTCCTCGGCGGGCTCGGCGGCCATCGTCCCTTGGGAATCCTCCTGGGTGTTGCGGCCCATCTCCCCGCCGCCGACGTTGGGAAGGGCGATCGCGATCGTGACGACCACCGCGGCGGCCGCCGCCACTCCCGCCCACCGGTAC
>JBPCPX010000155.1:0-11006 GCA_050998695.1 Actinomycetota bacterium | reverse complement strand
TTCTCCCTCTTTCTTGGGTTGTCGGGTCGGTTCTTTCTTGTTTTGTTCTTCTTGGGCTCCTCACCCTCCCCCCCCACGACGCGTCGCGTCCCTGCGATGGAGATGGGTTTCAGGGTGACGCCGGCGTCCGGTCGGATCTCGAAGTCGGCCAGTCTCCGCAGCTCTTCCCGGAGGGCTTCGGCCTGGGGAGATCGGGCCGCGAACTCGACCCCTTGGTAGAGATCCTCGGTGTTCTCCCGGATGACGACGAGGTCCACATCGCCGTGTCTCGTCGGCACGCCTGGGAGCGATCTTGCGGGGCGCACGGCGGCGAACAGATCGAGACCCTGACGGAGGGCGACGTTGATGCTGCGGAACCCGGACCCGACGGGCGTGGTGATGGGCCCCTTGATCGCGACCCGCGCCTCCCGGATCGCATCAAGCGTCTCCTCGGGCAAGAGGTCCCCGTGCTCCGCGAGGGCGACGGAACCGGCCTGACGCTCGATCCACTCGATCCCCGGAGAAGCGGCGTCGAGCACCAGGCGAGCGCCGGCCGACACCTCGGGTCCGATGCCGTCGCCCGGGATCAGCGTGACACGGTGCCGTCCAGCCACCTCGGCACCCTACCCGATCGTCTGGTGGAGGTGAGCTCGACTCAGCTCGAGGGTCGGTACCCGAGCAGGAGGCGATCGTCCGGGCTCATCCCTCGGGTTCGGGCGGAAGGTCGAGCTCGAACCAGACCTAGGCGCCCTCCGCGCCCGAGACGAGACCCCAGCGATCGGTGATCCTGCTGAGCAGGTGCGGGCTCCAGCCTCTCGATCCGAGGTGGCGCGGTTTCCGGAGCCCTCCCAGCACGACTCCAGACCCGGCGCCGGTGATCTCGATCCGAACCGAGCGCGAGGAGATCACCTTCACGGCGATGACCTCATCACCGGTGAGCGGCCGGTCGTCTTCGCTCGTGAGGAGTCCGGAGATGAGAAGCATGGCCCGATCCCGGAGCTCCGCCGCCTCGCCCGTGAGAACGCGGTTAAAGGCTTCGTGCGCGTCCCTCTCGGCCGTGGGACTCACCGGGAGCACGAACTCAGCAGGGGCAGGATCGGCCATACGGTCAGATATCGCGCGGAACGGCCGGCTCGTCAATACGGCATCGAGTCGCTTCCGTGATCGACTCATCAGCGGTAGGCGGCACCGACCCCTCCGGGGGCTCGTGCGCAGGCTCAGGCGCGATCGAACAGGATGGCTCGCTTCACCTCTTGGATCGCCTTCGTGACCTCGATGCCCCGTGGACACGCCTCGGTGCAGTTGAAGGTCGTCCGGCAGCGGAACACGCCGGTCTTCTCCGAGAGGACGCCGAGGCGTTCCCGGGGGGCGCGGTCCCGAGAATCGAAGATGAACCGATGCGCGTTCACGATCGCGGCCGGACCTATGTAGGTCTCGTCGGCCCAGAAGATCGGACAGGAGGTCGTGCAGGCCGCGCAGAGGATGCACTTCGTCGTGTCGTCGAACCTCTCGCGCTCCTCCTGTGTCTGGATCCGCTCGCGATCGGTCTCCTCGTCGTTCACGAGGTAGGGGAGCACGGCCCGATACCCGTCGAAGAACGGTTCCATGTCGACGATGAGGTCCTTCAGGACGGGCAGGCCGCGGATCGGTTCGATCGTCACCTTGGGCGCGACGTCCTTCACCAAGACCTTGCACGCGAGGGCGTTGCGGCCGTTGATGACCATGGCGTCGGAGCCGCAGATGCCGTGCGCGCACGAGCGGCGGAACGTGAGGGTCCCGTCGAGGTACCACTTCACGTGGTGGAGCACTTCGACCAAGCGTTCGAATGGGTCCACCTGGATCGTGAACTCGTCCCACCACGCGTCCCCGGAGACCTGGGGGTTGAACCGCTGGATCCTGAGGGTCAGCGTCATCAGGTCCGTCGCGCCGACCCGGCGCTCGTCGGAGGTGTTCAGGATCTCGGCAGCGGTCGCCATCAGTATTTCCGCTCCATCGGCACGTAGGGGCCCATCTTCACCGGCTTGGTATCCAACCGGATCGAGCCATCGTCCTCACGGTACGCGAGGGAATGCTTCAGCCAGTTCGCATCGTCGCGCAGCGGATGGTCCTCTCGGTAGTGGGCGCCGCGGCTCTCGTCGCGGGCCAGAGCGGCCGCGACGAGCGTCGCGGCACAATCCAGGAGGAACCCCACCTCCACGGCCTCCATCAGATCCGTGTTGTAGACGTTGCCCTTGTCGCCGATCGCGATCCGGTGGAACCGCTCTCGCAACCCGGCGAGGATCCCGTCCATCTTCGCGAGGCTCTCCTCGGTCCGGACCACGAACGCGAGATCGAACATCGAGTCCTGCAGCTCCGACCGGATGTCCGCGACGTTGTCCCCCGTCTGCCGGGTGAGGATCCCCTCGAGCATGTCCCGCGTGTGCGTGGTGGCGTCCGACGGCAGATCCGGCAGGTCGGTCTCGGCGCAATGCGTCGCCATGTGGTCGCCACCCCTGCGCCCGAAGACCACGATGTCGAGCAGCGAGTTCGTCCCCAGCCGGTTGGCGCCGTGGACCGACACACAGGCGCACTCGCCGGCGGCGTACAGGCCGGGGACGGGTGTCTCCTCGGATCCCGTGACGACGCGAGCGTGCACATCGGTGGGGATCCCTCCCATCGCGTAATGCGCCGTGGGCTGGATCGGGACCGGCTCCCGCGTGGGCTCGACCTGGAGGTAGACGCGGGCGAACTCGGTGATGTCAGGCAGCTTCTCCTCGAGGACCTTCGGGTCCAGGTGGGTGAGGTCCAGATAGAGGTAGTCGCCCTTCGGGCCAAGACCGCGGCCCTCTCTGATCTCCTGGTAGATCGACCTCGACACGACATCGCGCGGAGCGAGATCCTTGATCGTCGGAGCGTAGCGCTCCATGAACCGCTCGCCGTCGCGGTTCCGCAGGATCGCGCCTTCTCCACGCGCTCCCTCGGAGAGCAATACGCCGAGGCGATAGAGGCCGGTCGGGTGGAACTGGAAGAACTCCATGTCCTCCAGCGGGATGCCACGCCGGAACGCGACCGACGGGCCGTCGCCGGTCAGTGCGTGGGCGTTGGAGGAGACTCGGAACATTCGCCCGTAGCCGCCGGTCGCGAACAGGACCGACTTCGCTCGGAACACATGCAGCTCACCCGTGGCGAGCTCGTAGGCCACGACGCCGACGGTGCGACCGTCGTCGGTGCGCAGCAGGTCGAGGCAGTAGAACTCGTTGAAGAATCGGACGTCTCGCTTCACGCACTGCTGGTAGAGGGTCTGGAGGATCATGTGCCCGGTACGGTCCGCCGCGTAGCACGCTCGCTTGACCGCACGCTCGCCGTGGTTCGCGGTGTGGCCCCCGAAACGGCGTTGATCGATCAACCCGTCCGGTGTCCGATCGAACGGAAGTCCCCAGCGCTCGAGCTCGTAGATCGCGGCGACGGCCTCCTCGGTCAGGATCTCGGCGGCGGGCTGGTCCACGAGATAGTCGCCGCCCTTCACGGTGTCGAAGGCATGCCACTCGGGATAGTCCTCCTCGACGTTGCCGAGGGCCGCGCAGACGCCGCCCTGGGCCGCGCCGGTGTGGGAGCGGGTGGGGTAGAGCTTCGAGATGACGGCCGTCTTCACCCGGCCTGAGGCCTCGATGGCAGCGCGGAGTCCCGCGCCGCCCGACCCGACGATCACGGCGTCATAGGTGTGAGTGGTCGTCATGTCCGTCAGGTCACCGCCGGCCAGTCGGCAGGGTCGAACATGACGACGACGATCGTGCCCAGCACCATCAGTGCCGCCCCCAGGACCACGAAGAACGAGTTGATCGCGAGCCTGAGACCGGCGGGTCGTACGTAGTCGAGCACGATGACTCGCAGGCCGTTCACGCCGTGAAGGAGCGCCAGGACGAGCATCAGCCAGTCCCACGTCTTCCAGAACAGGCTTGCCCACCGCAGCTGGATGAACTCGAAGTTGACGCGATCCACTCCCTCGTCCCACACGTGCATGATCAGCACGTGACCGACGGCGAGGAGCAGCAGGACGAGACCGGAGATCCGCATGAACAGCCACGTCCAGAGCTCGAAGCCGCCCATCGGACGATCCCTGCCGGCCCCGGGAGGCTTCGCCTGGGGGGGCGGCCGATCAGGACGAGCCTCGGTCGTCGTCGCCACCGGGTCAGCCTTCCAGGAGGAGTTCGACGATGGCCGAGCCCATGATCCACGTGATGGGGATCATCGAGCCGAAGAACAGGAGGGTGGTGGCGATCCCCAGGCCGCGGATGTGCCTCGTCAGCCTCGGGAAGAAGTCGATCAGCATGATCTTCACGCCGTTGAACGAGTGGTACAGGACGGCCGCCACCAGTCCGAGCTCCAGCAGTCGGATGAAGGGGTTGTGGTAGACGGAAGCAACGCGGTTGTAGGCGTCGGGGCCCCAGGCGACCACCGCGGTGTCCACGACGTGGGCGAAGAGGAACAGGATGATCGCGACGCCGGTCACGCGGTGGAGGAGCCAGCTGTACTGGCCTCCGTGGCCCTTGTACAGCGGGCCGAACTGACCCTTGCGGTTGGTCTCGGTGCTCACCAGCTTCCAGCCTATCGTGGGGCCGCCGCGACGCCGGGCGGCGTGGACTCAACCGATCCGGATCGCCACCAACACGCCGTCCCGCGTCGG
Source organism: Actinomycetota bacterium (assembly GCA_050998695.1). GTDB lineage: Bacteria > Actinomycetota > UBA4738 > UBA4738 > HRBIN12 > JAJNBA01. The sequence continues at coordinate 6,364 of JBPCPX010000155.1, read as the reverse complement.
GACGATCGTCGAGAGGTACCGCTCGTCCTCCGCGACCAGGCGGTTGTGTTCGAGGACGGCCTCGGTCCATCCGGGGTGCGGTTCGTCCGGATCCGGCACCGCCACGCGGCCGTACCAGAGGACGTTGTCGCAGACGTAGAGGCCACCTCGGCGGATCCGCTCACTGGCGGCGCGCCACGCGGCCGGGTACCCGTCCTTGTCGACATCGTTGAAGACCACGTCGAACTCGCCGTCCAGCTGGTCGAGCTCGTTCGCCGCGTCGCCCACGTGGAATCGGACGCGGTCGGCGAGCCCGGCTCGCCGCAGGTACTCGGCGGCCTTGATCTCGTTCTCCGGGTCCCCGTCGGTCAGGTGGACCTCTCCGACGGGGCCGACGGCACGGGCGTGCCAGTAGGCGGAGTACCCGAAGCCCGAACCGAGCTCCATGATGCGCTCGGCCTCCACGGAGCGAGCGAGGAGCTCGAGCGTCACACCGACGTTGCGGCCGACGATCGGGAAGCCCCGCTCGTCGGCGTACGCCTCCATCTCGAGGAGCACCGGCTCGTCGAAGCGCCGGAGGCGCTCCTCCATGTAGGCCTCGATGCTCGGGTCGACGATGTCCATGGGCCCGGAACGGTACCGGCGGCTCAACATCTTGTCGACCGACGGCGTGGTTCCGCTCCGTGATCGGACGAACTGCCCGAGGCGCCTGACGGCGATACGCTCTTCGATCATGGGTGATGACACTGCCGCCCGCGTGACTGACTCGGGGATCGAGATCCGCCCCATCTACGAGCCGCCAGAAGACGGGGCCACCTCCGACGGGGTCGGCGAACCGGGCACGTTCCCCTTCACGCGAGGCGTCTACCCCGACATGTACCGGGGGCGCCTGTGGACGATGCGTCAGTACTCCGGCATGGGCGGCGCCGAGGAGACGAACCGGCGGTTCCGCTACCTCCTGGATCACGGGCAGACGGGGGTGTCCGTCGCCTTCGACCTCCCGACCCAGATGGGCCTCGACTCCGACCACCCGAGGGCGGAAGGAGAGGTGGGCAAGACCGGCGTCGCGATCGATTCGGTGGACGACATGAAGCGCCTCTTCGAGGGGATCCTGCTCGACCAGGTCTCCACCTCGATGACGATCAACGCGACCGCGCCGATCCTGCTCCTGCTCTACGAACTGGTCGCCGAGGAGCACGGCGTCGAACCCTCGGAGCTCTCCGGCACGGTCCAGAACGACCTCTTGAAGGAGTACGCGGCTCGCGGCACCTACATCTACCCGCCGCAACCGTCGATGCGCCTGATCACCGACCTGTTCGCCTACGCGGGCGAGCGGATCCCCCGTTGGAACACGATCTCGATCAGCGGCTACCACATGCGCGAGGCCGGCGCGACCGCCGCGCAGGAGATCGCGTTCACGCTCGCGAACGGGGTGGCATACGTGCAGGCGGCCGTCGACGCCGGCCTCGCCGTCGACGACTTCGCCCCTCGCCTGTCGTTCTTCTTCGCGTGCCACATGAACTTCTTCGAGGAGATCGCGAAATTCCGGGCCGCCCGTCGGATGTGGGCGGCGATCATGCGCGACCGCTTCGGGGCGGAGGACCCTCGATCGCAGACGCTTCGGTTCCACACGCAGACAGGGGGAGCGACCCTCACCGCTCAACAACCCGAGAACAACATCGTGCGGACGGCCCTGGAGGCGATGGCAGCGGTCCTTGGCGGCACGCAGTCGTTGCACACGAACTCGTTCGACGAGGCCTTGGCGTTGCCGACCGAGCAGGCGGTGAAGATCGCGCTCCGGACCCAGCAGGTGCTCGGGTACGAGACGGGGGTCGCCGAGACGGTGGACCCGCTCGGGGGTTCGTACTACGTCGAGTCGCTCACCGATGAGCTCGAACGCCTGGCGAGCGAGATGATCGAGAAGGTCGACTCGATGGGAGGTGCCGTCGCCGCGATCGAGGCCGGCTTCTACCAGGACGAGATCCACGAGGCCGCCTACCGGATCCAGCGAGGGATCGAGACCGAGGACCGCGTCGTGGTGGGTGTGAACAGGTTCGTCGATGCGAGCGCCAAGACCGTCGAGCTCCAGCGGATCTCCGAGGAGGAAACCGCTCGGCAAGTGGGTCGTCTCCGCGAGCTCCGCGCCTCGCGCGATCAGGGTGCCGTGGACGTCGCACTCTCCGACCTGGAGGAGACCGCCCGCGGCACGGGCAACCTCCTGCCACCGATGCGCGAGGCGCTTCGGCTGCGCGCGACGCTGGGTGAGGTCTCCGACGCGCTCCGCCGCGTGTTCGGTGAGTACCGGCCGACCTACTAGCCACTAGGCTTCGCGCCGTGGACGTCGCGGTGATCGGGGGAACGGGCGCGGAGGGATTCGGCCTCGCGCTGCGCCTCGCGAAGGCGGGACATCGCGTGACGATCGGCTCGCGCGATGCAGGCCGTGGAGCCGAGGCCGCCGCGAAGGCATCCGAGCTTGCGGGCACACCCCTCGAGGGAACCGACAACGCGAGCGCGGCGGCGGCGCCCCGAGCCGACGGCGTCGTCGCCGTGACCGTGCCGTACGCGGGCCAGGCCGAGATCTACCGCTCGCTCAAGGACGCCGTCGCCGCCGACGCCGTGGTCCTCGACGCCACTAGCCCGCTCGCGACCGCCGTCGGCGGCCGGCCGTGGCAGGTGCTTCGCCCGTGGCATGGCTCGGCCGCCGAGCAAGCCCAGGCGATCCTCGGCGACGGACCTCGGGTCGTGGCGGGCTTTCACACGATCGCTGCCGAGGGCCTGCAGGCCCTCGATCGCGAGATCGACAGCGACGTGCTCCTGTGCGCCGACGACCCAGCCGCGAAGGCTCGCGTCGGCGCCTTGATCGAGGGGATCCCCGGGATGCGCTGGGTGGATTGTGGGCGTCTCGAGATGGCTCGTGTCGCCGAGCCGCTCACGGCGCTCCTCGTCTCGATCAACCGGACCTACAAGGTCAAGGATTCCGGCTTCCGGATCGTCGGCCGCGACGCCTGGGGAGCGACCGGTCGCTAGTCGATCACCGCGAGGACCTGGCCGGTCTCGACGACCTGGCCGGCGCGGATCGGGAGGTCGGTGACCTCCCCGTCACGGTTCGAGGGCACGTGGTTCTCCATCTTCATGGCCTCGAGGATGCAGATCACGTCGCCGGGCCGCACCTCCTGGCCCTTCTCGACCAGCACCTTCACGATGGTGCCCTGCATCGGCGCGAGGATCTCCCCGTGCACGTGCTCACCATGATGCGCATCGGGAGCGATCGGTGGCCTCGGCGCCGGATCACGCCGCTCGTCGAAGATCCGGACGGGGATCCGGCGCCCGTCGACCTCGACGAGGATATCCGCCGGCCTGTTCGGGGCAGGGCCCGAGGACGCGAAGTCCGGATGCGCGGGAAGGTCGACCTCTGCGAGCGCGCGCTCCAGCCATGTGGTCGTGTGGGTGCCCGCCCGGAACTCCTTCGACTCGAGGATCCATCGGTGCACCGGGATCGTCGTCGGGACTCCCTCGACGGCGAACTCGTCCAGCCCTCGCAGCATCCGTTTGCGAGCCTCCTCCCGGTCCCGGCCGGACACGATCAGCTTCGCGAACATCGAGTCGTAGTCCCCGGGGATCTCGCGGCCCTGCTCGATCCCGGAATCCACCCGGACGAACGGGCCGGCCGGTTCCCGGTAGCGGGTGACGCGACCGGGACCGGGCAGGAAGTTCCTCCCGGGGTCCTCGGCGTTGATCCGGCACTGGATCGACGCGCCCTGGGGGGAGGGGTCCAACGACAGCTTCTCGCCGAGCGCCACCCGGATCTGCAGGGCGACCAGGTCGAAGCCGGTCACCATCTCGGTCACGGTGTGCTCGACCTGCAGCCGCGTGTTCATCTCGAGGAAGTAGAAGTCCCCGTCCTCGTCCATCACGCATTCGACGGTGCCGGCGTTCACGTAGTCGGCCGCCTTCGCGAGGCCCACCGTCGCCTCCGCGAACCGTTCGCGGACGCGATCGTCGAACAAGGGTGACGGCGTTTCCTCGGTCAGCTTCTGATGGCGCCGCTGGACCGAACAATCGCGTTCACCGAGGAAGAACACGTTGCCGTGCGAATCGGCGACGATCTGCGCCTCGACATGGTGGGCACGATCGACGTAGCGCTCGAGGAAGACCTCCGGCCTGCCGAAGTAAGACTTCGCTTCGCGTGCCGCTCGCTTGAGCGACTCTTCCAGATGCTCCGCGTCCCGCACGACGTGCATGCCTTTCCCGCCCCCACCGAAGGCGGCTTTGACCACCAGCGGGAATCCGATCCGCGCGGCTTCCTTCTTCGCCTGCGCGAGGTCCACCGGCTCGCGGGTCCCGGGGACGATCGGCATCCCGGCCGCGTCCGCGACCCGGCGCGCGGCGGACTTGTCGCCCATCGTCTCGATCGCTCGCGCCGGGGGACCGACGAACGCGAGCCCTGCATCCTCCACCGCCTGCGCGAACTGCGCTCGCTCCGCGAGGAACCCGTAGCCGGGGTGGACGAGGGTGGCTCTGGACTTGGCGGCGGCCTCCATGATCCGATCGACCGAGAGGTAGGACGCGGATGCGAGCGCCGGACCGATCCGGAAGGACTCATCCGCCATCTCGACATGCAGGGCATCGCGATCGGCGTCAGAGTAGACGGCCACCGTTGCGATGCCGAGGTCGCGACACGTGCGAGCGATCCGGATGGCGATCTCCCCGCGATTGGCGATCAGGAGCTTCTGCTTCCGCGCCATGTGGCGCCACGATATAGCGTCGGGCGAGGTGGAACCGTGCTGAGCGAGGATGCGCTTCGTCGGGCGCTGGAGGCTGTCGGGCTCACGGCGCCGGTCCGTTGGGACGAGGTGACGGAGTCGACCAACGCGACCGCGCTGAAGATGGCTGCCGAAGGAGCTCCCGAGTGGACGCTCGTCGCGGCCGGGCATCAAACGTCAGGGCGAGGCCGGCAAGGACGGGCGTGGGTCGACCGACCGGGGGCGGCGTTGATGTGCAGCCTCGTGCTCCGACCCTCGTGGGCCCCGGATCGCATCGGGTCGGTGTCGCTCGCCGCGGGCGCGGGCATGGCGGAGGCCGCGTCGGAGGCGTCCGGCCGAGCGGTGCGGTGCAAATGGCCGAACGACCTGATGGTGGGGGAATCGAAGGTGGGTGGGATCTTGGGCGAGGCCGAGATCAACGATGGACGGATCGCCCATGTCGTCCTCGGGATCGGGGTGAACCTAGTTCCTCCGGATGACGTGCCGGGCGCCGACGCGATCGGCAACGTCGACGAGGAGGCGCTGTTGGCAGCCTTCCTCCAACGATTCCGATCGATCATCGAGGGCCCGGCCGAGGAGATCTTGGCCCGGTGGCGGGCAGTGTCCGCCACGCTGGGCCGTCGAGTCGAGGCGATCGCGGTCGGCGGTGACACCGCTCGTGGTGTCGCGGCCGACGTCGACGACACCGGCGCGTTGCTGATCGAGACCGGCGAGGGCCCCGTCAGGGTCGCGTTCGGCGAGATCCACCATCTCACCGTCAATCAGAGTTGACACAGGGGGGGGGGAGTCAACCTAGGATGACGAACCAGTGAACAAGGCGGTGGACCTCGCCTCCGAGGCTACGGACGCTGACCCGGCGATCGGGCTACGCGCGGTGGCGGCGCTCAGGAAGCTCCTCGAACGGCTCGAGGCGCTCCAGGTCGACAACGCCCGCGCGCTCGGTTGGTCCTGGCAGGCGATCGCGGACGAGCTCCACGTGAGCAAGCAGGCCGTGCACAAGAAGCACCGGGAGCGGCGGCTGTTCGGCCGTGGAGGCTGACACGATGTTCGAGCGATTCACACCAGAGGCGCGGCGGATCGTGACCGGCGGCGTCGAGCTCGCACAGGAGGCTCACCACGACCACGTGGGGACGGAGCATCTCCTGATCGCGCTCGCCGGGACCGGCCCGAACGTCGCGACGCGGGCCTTGATCGCCTGCGGATTCGATCCCGTGCAGGCCCGGGCCGACCTCGAACGGATCGTCGAACCGCTCCAGGACGATCTCGACGAGGCCGATGTCGCCGCGCTCCGCTCGATCGGGGTGGACCTCGACGAGGTCCGCAGGAGGATCGAGGTCTCGTTCGGCAAGGGCGCGCTGGAGCGCCGTCGTCGATGGCACGGTCGCAGACGAGCTCGCGTCTGCGGCCTCCCGTTCATGCCGAAGGCGAAGCAGGCGCTCGAGCTCGCCCTCCGTGAAGCGATCCGGCTCGATCAGCGTTCGATCGCACCGGAACACGTGCTTCTGGGTCTCCTCCGACTCGACGCGATGTCGACCCAGCTCATCGACGCTCAGGGGATCGACCCCCGCAGGTTGCGGTCCGAGGTCGAGCGAGGGCTCGGCGACCTTCGACGCGGAGCCTGA
>JBPCPX010000145.1:0-10413 GCA_050998695.1 Actinomycetota bacterium | reverse complement strand
GATGTTGAGGTCGCCGTGGAAGATGTTTCCCTCGGTCAGTCCGTAGGTTCGCTCGAGGTCCAGCGGCGTCAGCACCTGCGCGGCCTCGATCGTTCCGGAGAAACCGGGCGCGTGCTCCTCGACCCGCCCCACGACGGTCCGCAGCAGCTCCGCTCGCCGCTCGTCCCAGGTTCCCCGCCGGAGCTGGTAGGGCACGTACTGCACGAACGCCGTCATCACGTGGACCCCCGGCGGTGCGAGCGTGTCGTCGACGTTCGAGGCCGTCACACAATCCACCCAGAGGCGGTCCGGGATCTCGCCCTCGCGCTGTCGGTCGTAGATCCGCTGGGCCTCATCGAGCGTCGGTACCAGCGTGGCGAGCGAACGACGGTTGGCGTCCGCGTCCGTGGGCATCCCCGTCCACAACGGCTCCGCCGAAAGCACGAAGTTCACTTTCGCGCACGGCCCGGCCATCTTTATCGCCGCGACGTCGTTGCGGAAATCGTCGGGCAGCACGCTGGGCTCGATCATCCCGAGGAACGTCCGCTTGGGATCGGCGTTGGACAGCACCACCTTCGCCGCGAGCTCTTCGCCGGACTCGAGCACCACCCCGGTCGCGTGACCCGACCGCACCTGCAAGCTGGCCACCGGCGACGACAAGCGGATCGCGCCTCCCGCCTCCGTGACCGCCGCAGCCATGGCCTGGGTCACCGACCCCATCCCTCCCAGCACGTGGCCGTAGAACCCCTGCACGCCTTCGGCGCCGCCGGACAGCAGATGGAACAGCAGTCCGATCGCCGTGCCGGGCATGTACGGCGGTGCGTGCATCCCGTACACGTTGTTCGCGAGGTACATCCTCCGCATGCGGTCGGTCTCGAAGTGACGCTCCACGAACTCCCCCAGCGATCCCGTCGTGAACCGAACGAGATCGGCGAGCTCGTCACCTGAGATCTTCCGGAACCGGCGCCACGCACGACTCCCTTCACGCACCTTCGCCCAGCCGCGCGCATACAGGTTGGGGGGCTCCTCGAGGAAGAAGGGCTGCAGATAGCGGGCGAGCGCGTGGAGCCGGCGATGGACACGGTCGAACGAGATCGCATCGCTCTCCGAGATGCTCGATGCGAACTCCTGCACCGCGCGCTCGTGGTCGGACCACCAGGGAACGACCGTCCCGTCCTCGAATGCGGCCTGCAATCCTGGTTCGCACGGGACCATGCGCAGACCGTGGCGCTCGAGACGGAGGTCGCGGATCACCTCGGGCCGGAGCATCGAGGCGATGTACGACGTGGTCGAGGCGCGACACCCGGGCGCGATCTCCTCGGTGACGCACGCTCCACCGACGATCTCCCGTCGCTCAAGCACGAGCGTCCGCACACCGGCGCTCGCCAGGTAGAAGGCGGCGGTCAGCCCATTGTGGCCGCCGCCGATCACGATCGCGTCGTAGGTCTCCATCCACCTCTTTCTCCGGATCCCACCTGACCGTCGCGCCGAACTCTACGGAGCCCGCTCAGGAGGCGCCGATCCAGAGGTGACCGGTGGTTCACGTCGTCGCCCGTCTCAGAGCGTCTCTTTCTCCAGGCGCTCGGCGACGCCGGCAGAGACCACGTTCCCTTTCCTCACGTAGAGATCCCGGGCGCGACGGATAGCTTCGACCCGCTCGGCGGAGTTCCCCGTCGCGGAGAGCACTGCGGCAAGGTCCATGAGACTGTCGGCGTGCATGTTCGTGTCATCGGTGCCTTCGGCGAGGGTCACTGCTGCACGAGCCAGGGCTGCAGCCGTCTCGTGTTCGCCTCCTGCGGACAACACCTTCGCCCTGGCGCTCCTCCAGAGGACCTGCGTCGCGAGATCGTCCTCAGCGCCGATCTCCTCAGCGATCGCACAGAATCGCTCGGCTTCCTGGTATCGCCCTTGCGCGCAGATCGTATGCGCGAGGAGCGCAGCGGCGGTCGACTGATACCCAAGGTCCCCGAGACGGCTCACCTCGTCGTGTGCTGCCCGGAGCGCACGCTCGGCCGCCGCGTGATCTCCGGCGAGCGTCTCGATGAACCCCATCGCCTCGGAAACGAACGTGGCGCGCATCGTCAGCCCGTGATCCTGGAGGAGCTGCGCGCTCGTCCGAACGAGCTCGCGACCCTCCTCGATCCTTCCACGCATCGCATTCAGAACGCCCATGCTCCTGATCGCGCCGGCCTCGGCCGTCGGGTTCCCACGGGCGACCTCCCGGATCCGCTCGCATCTGCGCATCACCTCATCGGCCGGTGCGGGACCGTAGAGGCCCGAACCAGCGTAGAGCCGAAGGCTCTCCGCCTCTTCGTACTGCGCGCCCGCTTTCCGGGCGTGCTCGATGGCCTGCTCGAACGCGCCATCAGCATCGGCGTATCGACTCCGAGCGAAGTGCACGTCTCCGAGGAGGCGATACGCACGAGCGAGGCCGAGGTCGTCCCCCAGGTCCTCAAGCACCGGGATCACGCTGCCGAGAGTCCCCAGAGCCTCCTCGGATCGATGCTCGGGATCCGTGAACTCTTTCATCAGCAACGAGACGATCCGCACGTGCGCTTCGAGTCCTCGGTCCCCGCTCTCCTTCGCCCGATCGACCGCGTCAGCGAGCATCTTCTCGGCTCGTGTGATCTCCCCCGTTTCCACCAGGACCGGCCCTAGCTCGGGCACGAGCGTGAGCCGACTTGCTCCTTCGGCGGGGAGGAGGTCGTAAGCACGTGTCAGGAGGTTCGCGGCGGCCGACATGTCACCACGCGCCAACGCACGACGGCCGACGGAAGCGAGAGTCGCGCTGGCCCTATCGATCAGCGCGAGAGTTCCACCGTCGGAATGACCGAGCTCGGTGCGATACCGGGAGGCTTGCTCGAGGTGATAGGCCAGGATCTCTTCGTTCTCCCCGATCCGATCACCGGATTCGCGCTCGAGCCAGCTCGCGAACCTGACGTGGAGCTCCCCGCGCGATTCCTTCGATGTCTGACCGTAGGCGGCCTCCTGGGTCAGGATGTGGTGGAAAGCGAACGCGTCCTCACCGACGAAGGCTGAGTGGTCGGGCGCGATGAGCTCCCGGCGGACGAGACCCTGCAGGATCGGACCGACCTTCGACCGCAGCTCGTCTGGAACCAGATCGAGCAAGGCCCCCCAGGAGAAGACCTTTCCGATCACAGCGGCGCCGTGAACCACCGCTCGCTCTTCCGGGCTGAGCCGATCCAGGCGCGCACCCACGAGCGCGTGGATGGTCGGCGGGACCGTGGAAGCCGTGATCTCCTTCGTGGCTCCGGGGCCGTCCGTTCCCGTGGCCGCGAACAGGCCGTCGTCGCGAAGCATCTTGATCATCTCGACGAGGAAGAGCGGATTCCCGCTCCCCCTCTCGGCGATCCGCCTCCGAAGCCCGCCGTCGAGATCATCTCCCTGAAGCAGTTCATCGATCAGGTGCCCGGTCTCCACATCCCCGAGTGGGGGGAGGTGGAGCATCGTGGCGTTGGGCACTCGAGCGGCCCATTCGGACCGCTCTTCGAGCAGGTCGCCCCGAGCGAGGCAGAGGAGGAAGATGGGCGCATCTCGACAAGAGCGAAGGAGATGGTCGAGGAGATCGAGGAACGCCGGCTCGGCCCACTGCAGATCGTCGAAGATCAGTACGAGTGGCCGCCCTCGGGAGATCTGTTCGAGGAAACGGCGGATCGCCCAGAACGTCTCCTCCATGCCTGCTTTCACGTCCGCCAGTCCCGTCGCGGCAGCCACGCGATCGAACAGGGCCGCCGATCCTTCGGCTTCACGGAGAAGGGCTTGCAGCTTGGACCGGGCGATCTCGAGCGGATCGTCGACGTCGATCCCGGCAAGCTGACGGACGGCCTCGGCAACGGGCCAGAACGTGATGCCGTCACCGTAGGGCAGGCACCGTCCCCACACCGCGACCGCTTCACTGTCGATCCCTTCGACGAACTCGGTGGCGAGCCGTGACTTGCCTGCGCCAGCGGAACCGATCACCATGAGGAGCCTGCATGCTCGATCCGTCACGGCGATATCGAAGACGGCACGGAGGTCCCGGAGTTCGCGGGAGCGTCCGACGAGTGGAGGGTCCGCTCGCCGAGGGAGCTCATCGACCGTTGCGATCCCCATCAGGCGGTAGGCGGTGACCGGGAGCCGCTTTCCCTTCAGGACCAGCGAGGACGCTTCGTCCACCGAGACGAAATCGCGGACCAACCGATAGGTTTCACGTTCCAGGAGGATCTCTCCCGGCGCCGCAGCCTGCTGAAGTCGCGCCGCCACGTTGACAGCGTCACCCACGATGGCCGGACCCGTCGCCGCGTCGGATACGAGCACCTCGCCGGTGCTCACGCCCGTTCGAGTCGTGATGGAGACCCCGACGGTGCGCTGGAGGTCCTCGTTGAGCCAGGTCAGGGCGCTCCGCATGTCGGCCGCCGCGCGGAGCGCGCGAAGCGCATCGTCCTCATGCAGCTTGGGGATGCCGAAGACGGCCATGACCGCATCCCCGATGTACTTCTCGACCGTGCCGCCATGCCGTACGAGGACATCCCGCATCTCCTCGAAGAATCTGGCCATGACCCGACGCACGGTCTCCGGGTCCAACTCGTCCCCCATCGGGGTGGAACCGACGACATCGCAGAACACGATCGACACGGTCTTGCGAGATCGGCCGAGCGAGAGCACGCTCGTGAGCGGGGTGGCGCACGACATGCAGAATCGCGCAGGTTCCGGGTTGTCTTGACCGCAAGCCCCACAGACCGGCATGAGGTCGAAGTGTAGGCACCCCGCTCCAGCACCGATAGCCCGTGAACGGGTCGTTCACGCTCAGGCCTTGACCGTGCCCGCCGGCGCCATCAGAGTTCCCATCGAGGTCGAAGGGGGTGGCACCATGCCGAAGAAGTACCGCATCGAGATGACTCTCCTCGTTGATGAAACGGGGGCGAAGTTGGATACGAAGACCCACAGGGAGACCTACGAGGACGATGCCGAGGCGAGGCAACAGTTCGTCAAGAAGGTGAAAGCGTCCGAGGACACCGCGAAAGGCTCACGTCCGGAGTAGAACGCCGGCCGGGATCCAGGCGGTGAGGGGCGGTCCCGAGGGATGGCCGACCTACGAGCGACGCGCCGCCGGTGGGATCCACCAGCGGCGCGCCGTTCAGGAACTGCGTTGCCTTCCTAGTCGTCGTCTTTGAGCTTGTCGCGGACCGCGTCGACGCCTTCGCCGACCTTGTCCTTGGCGTCCTCTGCCTTGCCCTTGACCTCGCCACTCGCCTGATCGAGCTTCCCTTCGCGTTCGAGACGCTCGTTGTCGGTCAGGTCACCGACGGTTTCCTTCATGTGGCCCTTGGCCTTGTCCGTGTTCTCACCCATGGGACACCTCCTGCTCTCGGTTGTCGTTCACGTACCCGATGCGGTGGATGAGGAAACCGGGGAGGTGAGTTCGAACCAGACCCTCGTCACGTCGTTCCGCTCGACGCCCCACCGGCTCGAGAGCCGGTCGAGCAAGCGCAGCCCCCACCCACCACTCGTCCTGGGGGCTCGGAGGGCATCCGGATCGAAGCCCGGACCCGGGTCGACCACGTCAACGTGGAGCATCGAGTTGGATCCTCGGATCCGAACCTGGATCGCATCATTCGGGTCCAGCCTCGCGTGGCGAACGCTATTGGAAACGATCTCGCTCACGAGAAGCACCGCGTCGTCCACCAAGTGATCATCCAGCGAGGGCCTCAGGGCTTCGAGGCTCCGGCGTGCTTCGGCCGGTGAACGCGCGTCCGGCCTGAGGCGGATGTCGATGTCGAGGAGCACATAGATACGGTACCCAAGACCTCTCGGGCGGCAAACCCCGCTCCCGCGGGCCTCAGCGGCGCGCGGTGGGAGGTGCAGGCGAAGGGTCCGGTTGCGGCGGCGGCACCGGTTGCGGTTGGGGGTCGGGCTGCGGCGGAGGGACGGGCGAGGGTGGTCCCGGCGGGGCGGGCTCCGGCGGTTGGGGGGGTTGCGGTTCAGGCTCAGGCTCGCGTCGTACGTCCCGGATCATCGTCGCGGTCAACGAACATCACCTCCACGTCTCGGGTGGCCGGTTCCTCCGGTCACGCTGCATCCATGCGTCGATCCGTCAACCTCGTCGCGCGATGGCACTCTCGAGCTGCGCCTTCGACATCTTGGAACGACCGTCGATCCCTCGGTCCTTCGCTTCCTCATACAGCTGGCGGTAGGTTCGCCCGCCGGACCCCCGGTGCGATCGCAGACCGCCTCGGCGCCCCGACGAGATGTCTTCGATCGACGTGCGGCTCGCGGTCCGCGCTTCACCCGAGCGCGCACGCTCCTTGTTCACCGTCCTGGCGGCGATCTCTTCCGCCTTGTCCTCCGATCGCCCCTGGTCGAGCAAACCTTCCTTGATGTGCTCGTACTGGCGTTCCCGCTTCTCGCTCCACGCCTGCTGCGGCATGCGCCATCCCTTCTGTCTACCCGTTCCGTGTCTCGGTCTCGTTGTACCCCGGTCGCGCCGGCGACACACCTCTCGCGAGATGCGTTTGGCCGGGGGACCTCTCGGGTATCTGCCGGCCAGCCAGATCAGGACAGGAACCCACAGGAGGATCCGATGCAATTGTCCGTCGAAGCGGAACCTGCCGCTGTGCGAACGGAGACCGTTCAGGACGGGCCGCCCGTCGCCCGCTTCCTTGAAGGACGTACCTGCGACCAACCCGGCTGCCACACGGTGCTGTCCGTGTACAACGATGGATCATGTTGTTGGGCGCATCGTCCGATGGAGCGAGTGACGCCACTTCGGAATCACCGGCGGTAGTCAGCGGCCTTCGACCGGCTCCAGCATCCTCCTTCAGCTATCGACCGTATCGTGCACCGTTCAGAGAATGCGCCGCGTCCCTCGCAGGGATCTCCGGACATCTCGAAGACGATCGCGCCGTTGGCGTCGTCGCGCCACATCCAGGCGCCGGCCGTCTCGCGCCAGCAACCGCCCTGACGCACCGATAATCGCTGCCGTGTCGCGTGCCGCTCTTGCCTGCACCTCGTCCGCTATGTACCGCTCGAACCGCTGGCCACGACGGTGGAGGAGGGGCGACAGGGATCTGAGTGAACGGGACGAGTTATCGGTCGACCCGCATCGAACATGAGTTGTGAGAAGACGAGCGCATCGCGGTCTGCCTCACACAGTAGAGACGGCGATCGTTCCGATGAAAGGCTCAAAAAGGGTTGCCGGGACGGAGTTCGCGGGCGACCATGTCCGACGTGGAACATCGAGTGACCTTCGGACTGGTCCCGGAGGCAGCCTTCCAGGCGCGGGCGGTCGTCAACGACAAGCTCGGCCGTGCGGTTCCGGTCAAGGTCCTGGAGGATGCCACCCTGTTGGTGAGCGAGCTCGTCACGAACGCGGTTCGACACGCTCCACAGAAGGGGGCTCCGGAGGTGGAGCTCCGTCTCGAACGGGATCCCGAACGGGTCCGTGTCGTCGTCTCCGACGCCGGTGCGGGGTTCGTGGCCGCGCCCCGGCTTCCAACCGCCTCCGAGAGCTCCGGGTGGGGTCTCTATCTGGTGGACCGGATCGCAGATCGGTGGGGGGTGATCTCGAAAGACCGGAACGAGGTCTGGTTCGAGATCGACTCGGACGGTGAGGGGTGATGGACGAGAGGGGCCTCGGGCAAACGTCTGTCCGCCGGCCACGCACGCCCGGACCGCTCGCGCCGTGGATCTGGAACCGGCGCTGGATCCCGGGCTTCATCCTCGCTCAAGTCGCGGTCCTGCTCCTCTTCGCGGACAAGTCTCCTGGCAGCTTCGAAGGTGTCCCGGGAGGCTTGGGGGCGCTCATCTCGGTGACCGCGGCGATCGTGTGCGGGCCTATCGCGGGAGCGTTGGTCAGTCTCGTCGGCGGCCTGATCTTCGTGCCGCTCGTCACCGATTTCGGGCGCGGAACCCAGTTCGCCATCTTCCTGTGGCTGATCGCCTCGGTCGGGGCAGGGGTGATCGCAGGGAGACTCCGTCAGTCAGATGAGGAACGCACGCAGGCGGTTGCTCGCGAGCGTCTCGCGGGGAACCGACTGCACCGGCTGCAGGCGATCACGGAGGCCCTCGCCGGGGCGATGACCCCCGAGGAGGTCGCGCAGGCGACGGTCAGCGCTGCGATGTCCGCGCTGGGAGCCGATGCCGGCGGGCTCACGGTTCGCACCGACGACCCCAACACCTTGCAGGTGCTCGCGGCGTCGACGTGGGACGATGGTGCCCTCGCGGGATGGCGTCGTCATCCGATCGACACGCCGGCCGCGGGACCCGAGATCGTTCGCACGGGACGACCGATCTTCATCGAGACGCGCCGCGAGCTGCTCGCCCGCTTCCCGATCGTGAAGAAGATCGAGAAGGACAAGCGCTTCGGAGGGTTCGCGGGAGTGCCCGTGCCCCTGGGATCCGAGGTGCTCGGCGCGCTCAGCCTCGGATTCCATCGCGATCACATGGTGCCTCCGGAGGAGCGCGGCCTCCTCGTGTCGATGGCGCATCAAGCGGCGATCGCGCTCCATCGCATCCGCACGGGCGAGGGCGAGCGCCGCGCGAGAGCGACGGCCGAGCATGCGGAGGATCGCTTGCGAAAGCTCCAAGCCGTGAGCGACGCGGCGAACGCGTCCAGCGGGCTTGACGAGCTCGTCGAGAAGGTCCTGCCGGTCGTGCGCGACGCGGTGTTGGCCCACGGTGCATCGTTCCTCCTGCTCTCCGAGAACGGGAAGGAGCTCAGGGTTAAGGGGAAGGTGGGTGTCGAAGAGGAGGGCGACGACACCGCGATCCCGCTCGGCGCGGGGGCATCGGGGCGTATCGCGGTGACCGGGCGGTCACTCGTCATCGACCAGTTGACCAACGAAGACGTGATCAGCCGCGCTCTGAAGAAGCGGCGATCCTATGTCGGCGTCCCCGTTCGGGTCGGCGGCCGAGTGGTGGGCGTCCTTCACGCGTCCTCTCGGGAGCCGGGAGTGTTCGAGGAAGATGACGCCGACTTCCTGCAGAGCATCGCGGACTCGCTGGCCGTCACGATCGACCGCACACGCTCGTTCGATCAGCGCGATCGGATGGCGACCGCACTGGAGCGAGCGCTCCTCCCCATGTCGTTGCCGCACGTCCCCGGATTCGAGGTCGCGACGATGTATCGCCCCTCACGATTCGGTGACGAGGTCGGCGGAGACTTCTACGACGTGTTCGGCGAAGGAGACGTTTGGTACCTCGCGATCGGTGACGTCTGTGGCAAGGGCCCCGAGGCAGCCGCGATCATGGGGATGACCCGGATCGCCCTTCGGAGCCTCGCCCGGGAAGACGACGCGCGCCCGCTCCCTGAGGTGCTGCAGCTCCTCAACGGCTTTCTGCTCGACAGCGAACTGATGGGTGATCGCTTCTGCACGGTTTGCGTGGTCAGGCTGGATCTCTCGGACCGAGGAGGAACGGTGACCACCTGTCTCGGGGGCCATCCCCCCCCGCTGCTGGTACGAGCGGATGGTTCCCTGGACACGGTGGGCACGCCCGGCTCTCTCCTCGGGCTCTTCGGAGACGTCTCGCTTCACGAGGCGCAAGCGGATATCCATCGAGGCGACACCATCGTGCTCTTCACGGACGGGGTCACGGAACTCTCGGTCGAGCGTCCCGACGAGGGTGAGTCGATGCTGCGCTCGGCGCTCATCGCCGCCGCCTCTGACGATGCCGCCGGTATCGTCAAGACGGTCGAGCGCACCCTGCTCGACCCGCGCGGCATGCTTCGGGACGACGCAGCGCTCGTCGTCGCGAAACGCCTGTAGCCGGACGGCCTGGAGCGGAGCGCCTCTCGTCGAGGGTAGCTTCCTGCGGTCCTGGGTAAGGAACCGATGACGGCTCGACCCTGAGGAGGGATCTGCAGATGAAGCAGCCGACGACGGTGAAAGAGGCCAAGTCGATGGTGAAAGAGCGCTGGCTCGACCATCGCGTGGAGAAGCTCGCGAAGGAGAACGACGAGCTACGCGAAGCGGTGAGCGAGCTCCGTGAGGATCTGGACGACGCGCAAGGGCGTTCCAAGGAGACACTCGCAGCGCTTTCCAAGACGACACGGCGACCCGGTCGCATGAAGTGGTTGGTTCTTGCGGGCGGCGCCTACGTCCTCGGCGCCAAGGCCGGACGTGCTCGCTACGAGCAGATCAGAGGCTGGGCCCGTTCGGTCACCCAACAGAACGGGAACGGGAACAGCGCCGCAACGGACATGACCACCGGTACGACTGGGACAAGCGGGACAAGCGGGACAAGCGGGACAAGCGGGACAATGGGAACGACCGGTACCACCGGTAAGACGGGCACCACGGACACGAAGGGGACGACGGGCAAGGTCTGAATCTGAACCCTCGCTCGAGCACGGCGATGGGGCGGGGGTCGCAGAAACGGGGCCCACGACACTCTTTCGCTCTTCCTCCCCCGCCCCCTTCCTCCCTCCTCTCCGTT
>JBPCPX010000070.1:0-4801 GCA_050998695.1 Actinomycetota bacterium | reverse complement strand
CAGCCCTTCCCTGGTGGTCCGATTACAAATGTGTGGATGGCGGCGGGCAGCTTCTCCCCCCCACGAGGGACGAACGGGCGCCCCGGCGCGCCGACAACGAGCGCCTCGTCGGTTCCCACGAGCGTGGTGCTCTTGGTTGCAGGCGCACCCCGAACGGTCACGTGACCGGCACGGACCGCCTCTTGCGCTTCCGCCTGGCTGCCGGCGAGCCCGCGGCGCACCAGCTCGGCGTCGAGGCGGCGGCGGCCCACCCTGTCGATCCCGACTACGCGGCGCTCGAGGACTTCCGACGGGATCCCGTCGTCGTCCTCCGAGCAGACGTCTTCTTGCGCGAGGTGGTCGTGCGACCAGTGGTCGTGCGACCACTCGTCTTCCGTGCCGGCGACTTCCGCGAAGCCGTCTTCCGCGCAGCAGACGTCTTCCGACCTGACGCGGTCATGCCCATCGCGCGCTCCAGATCCCGCACCCTCTTGCGGAGCGAGTCGAGCTCGCCCTGCGTGGCCGCGCCCATCGAGCGCATCTGGGAGGCGACCTCCTTCCGCACCGCCTCACGGAGACGTTGCGAGAGCTGGACCAGCTCTCCGGCGGTCTTCGCCACCTGGTCCTTGGCCGCACCGGGCTCCATGTATCGCTTCGCGACATCCTGGGCCTTCGCGGGGCTCAGCTGACCGATCACGGCGTCGAATGTCTTCCGGATGTCATCGAGGACCATCTGGTCACTCCTCCTGTTTCGGGTCGCTCGTTCCAGCTTCTCAGCGTCTTCCGGCAGGATACCCCCGTCCCCCCGCACGGAACCCATCACACCAGGCCGGAGAGGTCCTCGATGACGAACGTCGGCTTCCACTGCGAGCGTTCCACGTCCTCGCGACGGGCATCGCCCGTGAGGACGAGCGCCGAGTCCCACCCGAGCCGCTCGGCGCCGGCGATGTCGGTGTCCAGTCGATCCCCGACCACGAGCGGACGCCCCCCGCCGGCCGAGTCCAGCGCGCGCTGGAAGAGCGGGGGCTCCGGCTTCCCGACGATCTCGCCGCGGGTGCCGGTCGTGGTTTCGATCGCGGCGAGGAGCGCGCCGGCGCCGGGCCAGGACTCACCCCCGGGTGCGGGGAAGGAAGCATCCGCGTTCGAGGCGACCAGGGATACACCCCGTTCCACGAGCACCGAGGCATCCTTCAACTTCGTGTAGTCGGCTCCTCGATCGAACCCCACCACGACGACGTCGACCTCGTTCGCGGAGGCATGCACGGCACGGATGCCTGCATCCGCCAGCGCCTCGAGCAACCCCTCCTCACCGACGACGAAGGCGGACCCGACGCCGCGCTCCGCGAGAAGCGTCGCCGTCGCCAGCGCCGAGGTCACGATCTCTACCGGCCTCGCGTCGACGCCGACCGAGGCGAGTCGTTCGGAGACCTGTACCGGCGTCCTGCTCGCGTTGTTGGTGACGAACGCGATCCGCTTACCCGCTTCCCGCAGGACCCGTACCGCTTCGGCCGCACCCTCGATCGGCTCGGGCCACCGATACAAGACGCCGTCCAGATCGAGCAGGATCGCGTCGTACGGGTCCGCCAGCACGCGTGTCAGGCCGACAGCCGCTCGAGGACCCTGACGTAGTCGGGGACGTCGGGCCGGAGGACGACCGCGAGCTTGGCGTGGCCCCGAGCCCGCGTGCGCTGGCCGGTGCGTTCACACGCGAGCGCCAACGCGAAGTGGGCGTAGTCATCGGAAGGGTTGAGCTGCACCGCCTTCGCGAACTCGCGACGAGCGCGAGAGGCTCGGCCGCACGCGTAGAGCGCGCGCCCGAGCGCCTCGCGGATCGACGCCTTCTCCGGCTCCAACAGCTTCGCCCGGGAGAGCAGCATCACGGCTTGATGCGGATGGCCACCCGCCATCATCGAACGGCCTCGCGCATACAGGTCGTACGCCGACTCTTCTCGAAACGACTCATTCCCCACCACTCGACGTTAGCAGCGAGGGCCGGGAAGGCAGGTCACTCGAAAGACGGGCGGTCGGGGTCCCGTCGATCCCCCCGGCGGCCTAACCCTGCTGCTCCGCCATCTTCTGCATGTTCTGGACGGCCTCGGCCGGGGTGATGTCGTTGGCCTCTGCCGAGGCGACGACCGCGCTCCAGATGATGTTCCGATCGTCACCGTGGTTGTCTTCGGGGCTTCCGCATCCGCAGTTGGCACACATCGACGCTCCTCCTTCATCCGTTCGGCCATCGTCCGGACCGATGAGGTGACACTTCCCCCGGAAGTCCATTGGCAAACGAAAGCGATGCCGGACGCATCGATGGGAGCCCCGAACGGAGCGCGATCAGGCCGCAGGCTGCTCGAGCTTCTTGATCCCCGTCGCTACCACCTCCGTCAGGCTCCGTGCTCCTGCTCCGCTCCGATAGAACCGCCGGACGAGGTGCCCGTGCACGAGCACGGCGTCGCCCTTCACGATCCCGTCGACGGTGCGCGCGCCGACCGTGGTATGCCACGCCGCGACCGGCAGGGGGAGGAGGCGCCTTCCCGCCTCCGGAACGGAGAGTCGGAGCTCGGTGACCTCGTCTCCCGATGGCATCCGGCGCTGGACCGGATCGGCCGCCACGGTGCCTGCCAGCACGACGACGTTGACCGTCACCATGAGTTCTCCTCCCTTCCGCGAGCAGACTGTATCCGCCGCCACCGACACTCCTGCGAGACTGACTCGATGCAGGAGCCGCCCGTCCCCTTCCCCGTCGCCGACGGCATCACCGCGATCGACACCTTGATGGGCGGAAGGGCGCGCTACACCGCTGCGTACCTCCTGGATGCCGCCGAACCGACGCTGGTCGAAACAGGCCCGGGAACATCCGTCGAGCCCGTCGCCGCGGCGCTCGACAAGCTCGGGATGACCTCGGACCAGCTCGCCCACATCGTCCTCACCCATATCCACCTGGACCACGCGGGTGGGGTCGGTCAGCTCTCCTCGCGCTTCCCGAGCGCCACCGTGTGGGTGCACGAACGCGGGGCACCGCATCTCGCGGACCCCTCCCGACTCATCGCGAGCACGGCCCGTGTCTGGGGTGAACGCGAGATGCGGGAACTCTTCGGACCGACCCTACCCGTGGACCAAGAGCGCGTGCGATCGATCCACGACGCCGACGTGATCCGTATGGGTGACCGCGAACTGGAGGTCCTCGACACGCCGGGGCATGCGTCGCATCACGTGGCCCTCGTCGACTCCCGGACCGGCGCGGTCTTCACGGGTGACGCCCTCGGGATCCACGTGCCCGACCTGCCCGTGCTCCGGCCGGCGACACCTCCTCCCGAGTTCGACCTCGAGCGCTACGTGGACTCGATCGAACGGATCCGGAACGCTGCGAGATCGATCCTGCTGTTCGCGCACTTCGGGCCGCTCGCCGACGTTGCCGCCACCTGTGACCTGGCGATCCGCCGGGTGCGGGACTGGGCTGCGGTCGTCGAAACGGCGCTCACCGAGACCGAAGATCCCGAGGAGCTCGCCGCCCGGCTCGAGGCGACGGCGCTCGCCGACATCGAGACCGGCGCCGAGGCGACGCTCGACCTCGCGATGCTCGAGGATCGCCTTCGGCTGCTGTCGAGCATCAAGATGAACGCGCAAGGATTGGCGCGTTACTGGAAGCGGCGCCTGGAGAGGGAAGACCGGGAGTCGGGCGCCGGGAGAACTAGCTGATCGCGGCGAGGCGTTCGGCGACGTCGAACGCGCCTGCATCGTGCCGCATGATCCGCCGGAACTCCTGTGCCGCTTCCTCTGGCCTCCCGGCCCGTTCCAAGACGTCGCCCTTCACGTACCAGAGTCGGAGCGTGTACTCGGCGGCGACGTCCTCACGGGTCTTCGCGCGACCCAGGAAGGCGAGGGCCTCGGCGAAACGCCCTTGATCTGCGAGCGCCGAGGCGGCGACGATCACTGCTTCCGCCTTGGCTTCATCCGGCACGCCCTTCACCCGGAGCACCTCCTCGGCGAGAGGCACGGCTTCCGCCGGCCGGCCGAGCCCGCGGAGACTGTCGGCGATGAGATGGTTCTGGTCGGCCCGGCCGCTGATGCGCTTGTAGGCCTTGAGCTCGGTGAGCGCCTCCTGCCATCGCCCGAGCCCGTACATGGCGAGCCCGAGGACCTCCCGGACCGCCCCCGAACGAGGGACGAGGGCCTTGGCCTTCTCGGCCTCCGCCGCGGCGGCCTTGGGGTCGTCCCGATCGAGGAGCTCGATCGCACGTGCCAGCCGTGACATCGCGTCACGCTCTTTCCCGGGGGGCGCGGTTCGCCGGATCTCCTCCTGGATCGCACGAGGAAGGCCATCGGTGGGCGAGGCGGCCCGAGGGCCACCGCGCCCCTTCTTCTGGAACCCACCGGACATGGGGTCAGCGTACGGAAAAGCGAACGGGCCGCCCTTGCGGGCGGCCCGTTCCTACGAAGTCTCGGCAGCGACCTACTCTCCCACTCCGTCTCCAGAGCAGTACCATCGGCGCTGGAGGGCTTAACTTCCGGGTTCGAGATGGGACCGGGTGTTCCCCCTCCGCCATGGCCACCGAAACACCGTGCTCCCGGATCGATCGAAGACGTCACGATCCGAAACGATGGCGAGGATGCGCCCCGAGCAGAGCTCGGAACACGATAGCGAGCGCGAGCAAGAGTCAAGTCCTCGGCCTATTAGTACGGGTCAGCTCCACACGTTGCCGTGCTTCCACTTCCCGCCTATCAACCTCGTGGTCTGCGAGGGGCCTTACCTGGTCGAGCCAGTGGGAGATCTCATCTCGAGGTGAGCTTCGCACTTAGATGCTTTCAGCGCTTATCCCTTCCG
>JBPCPX010000143.1:0-5171 GCA_050998695.1 Actinomycetota bacterium | reverse complement strand
AAGCGTTGGTCGGCGGCGCCGTCACCGATCTCGAGTCCCTCCGGGGCGAGACGACCTCGGCACCGATCCTCGCGAATGAGCAGATCTCGCAGTCGCGCCTGTCCTCCGCAGAGGTGAAGTTGAACATCATAGGCGTGAGCGAGGGTCACGTCGGTCTCGCCGTGGAGCTCGATGCTCCTCGGGGCGGCATCGGCAACATCCAGCCCGGGGACCAGGTGCAGGTGTTCGCGACCTACACGGGCGTGAAGGCGATCAAGGGGACCCTCCGGCAGCTGATCAACACCGCCGGCACGACCGTCGCCAAGAGCGTCGACCTGCCGGACTTCACGCTCACGTTGATCCCGACCGTTCGGGTCCTGCGGATCCAGAACCCGTCTGTGGACACCGAGACCGGCAGGAGCGACAGCTCGCGGATCCAGGTCACGTTTGACCTCTTGCCGCAAGACGCCCAGAACCTCGTGTTCGCTCAGGAGAACGCCCTCATCTGGCTCGGCCTGCTGCCTCCTGGCGAGGACGGCACCCAGCCGCGCGCTTCGACCGTCCCGATCGACCTCCTGATCGGAGCGAAGCTCGGATGACAGACGCGAGCGTCGTCGCCGTCGGGACGCCGCAGTCGTTCCGTCAACAGGTCGCCAGGGCCATCGAGATGGCTCAGGACGAGGTGGGCTGGGTGCAGTCGGCCACGGCTGCCGAGGAGCTGTTGATCAATGCCTTCCAGCCCATCGACGTCCTGGTCCTCTCGCCCGAGGTCAAGGAGCCCGACGCACTCGGTCTGGCCGAGTTCGTCGGGCGCCAGGCCCCCGGGACGGCCATGGTGCTGGTCCGCGACCACACCTGGAACGGGCTGTTGCCGGCAGCGATGCGAGCCGGCATCCGCGACGTCGTCGACATGACCCAGGGGACGGAGGAGCTCCGCGATGCGGTGGAGCGCGCCATCGTGTGGGCCTCCAACCTGCGTTCGGTGAACGTCGCCAAGTCCGACGGTCAGCCCCTCACGAGGGGGCGGATCCTTTCGGTCTTCTCTTCCAAGGGTGGGACCGGGAAGACGTTCCTGACCTCCAACCTCGCGACCGCGATCTCCGAGGTCACCGGGCAGGACACGGCGGTCGTCGACCTCGACATCGACATGGGCGACGTGTTCACGTACTTCGGCCGGGAGCCCTCGGCCACCATCCAGGACCTGATGGAGCTCGGTGAGGGGGCGGAGCGCTCCCGCATCAAGGCCGTGGGCGTCCAGCTCGCGGAGCACCTGTGGGGATTCGGCGCGCCGCCGGACCCCGCCGCGGAAGCTCCCGCAGGTGAGGCGATCGGGAAGTTCCTCCGGGCGCTGCGGAACGAGTTCACCTGGGTCGTCGTGGATGCCTCGGTGGACTACTCCGACTCCGCGCTCGTGTGCTTCGATCTCTCCGACGCGATCTGCTTGGTCACCGGCCTCGACGTCGTCGGCGTGAAGCACCTATCCAAGTCACTCGACACGCTGCTCACGATCGGGTTGCCGCGGGAGCGGTTCCGGGTCGTGCTCAACCGCGCGGACTCCAAGGTCGGCCTCGACGCCTCCGACGTGGAGCGCGTCATGAAGATCAACGTAGACGCGATGATCCCCTCGAGCCGGCTCGTGCCGACGTCTCTGAACAAGGGTCGCCCCGTCGTGCTGGACGAGCCCAACTCCGAGGTAGCGCAGGCGGTTCGGCAGCTCGCCATGCGGTTCGCCGGCCAGGCCGAGATGGTCGCCGCCGGCGAGGCCGGGATCGACACGTCCAACAAGAAGAAGCGGAAGCTGTTCGCCCGAAGCTGAGAAGTCAAGATGAGAAGAAGGTAGAGGAGGCACCCCATGTCCCTGGCAGACAGGCTGCAGAAGGCCCAACAGAAGGACCGGATCGCCGAGGTCCGGACCCGGGTGCAAGAGCGCCTGGTCGAGAGCCTCGGGCCCCGCCTGTACGACGCGACCCTCTCCGACACCGAGCTCGAGGGCATGGTGCACCAGCGCCTGCGCGAGCTCCTCGACGAGGAAGAAGGTCCGCTCGCCGCGCAGGAGAAGCTCCTCATCGTTCGCCAGATCGGCGACAGCGTCCTCGGTCTGGGGCCGCTCGAGCCCTACATCCGCGACCCGGAGGTCACGGAAGTCATGGTGAACAACTGGGACACGATCTACGTGGAGCGTTCGGGCAAGCTGTACTGGACCGGCACGAAGTTCCATGACGAAGGTCAGCTACGTCGCACGATCGACAAGATAGTCGCCAAGGTCGGCCGGCGAGTCGACGAGGCGAGTCCGATGGTGGACGCGCGCCTCCCTGATGGATCGCGTGTCAACGCGATCATCCCGCCGCTGGCGATCGACGGTCCCACGCTCACGATCCGGAAGTTCGCCGCCGACCCGTACCAGGCGGACGACCTGGTGGAGTTCGGCACGATGAGCTCCGCGACGTCGAAGTTCCTCGAAGCCTGCGTGCGCGGCCGCATCAACATCATGGTCGCGGGCGGAACGGGCGCCGGGAAGACGACGACGCTGAACGTCATCTCGTCGTTCATCCCCGACGACGAGCGGATCGTCACGATCGAGGACGCCGCGGAGCTGAAGCTCCAGCAGCCGCACGTCGTCCGTCTCGAGTCCCGGCCGCCGAATATCGAAGGGAAGGGCCAGGTCTCGATCCGCGACCTCGTGAGGAACTCGCTCCGTATGCGGCCCGACCGGATCGTGGTCGGAGAGGTTCGTGGGCCCGAGGCCCTGGACATGCTTCAGGCCATGAACACCGGTCACGACGGCTCGATCTCCACGATCCACTGCAACTCGCCTCGCGACGCGCTCTCTCGTCTCGAGACGATCACGATGATGGCCGGGATGGACCTCGGTTCTCGTGCGATCCGCGAGCAGATCTCATCCGCGATCCAACTGATCGTGTACCAACAGCGCCTGAAGGACGGAACGCGTCGCTTCACGCACGTGACCGAGGTCGCCGGGATGGAGGGTGAAGTCATCACCCTCCAGGACATCTTCCTGTTCGACTTCTCGGCCGGCATGGACGACGAGGGCCGGTTCCGGGGACGCCTCAAGTCCACCGGGCTTCGGCCGAAGTTCCTGGACAAGCTCCAGGAGCGAGGCATCAGCATCGACGCGGAGCTCTTCGCGATGGAACAGAAAGGTCGATAGATGCTGGCGGCAGAGTCCTTCTTCTCGAGCCAGGCCATGCTGGCCGTCGTCGTCGCCCTCGTGGCGCTGGCGGCTTTCGCCCTAGGGTGGCTCATGCTCGGGACCGCCGCACGGGTGAAGGCGGATCGCGACATGGCCGCCCGGATGGCGGCGATCGGACGCCCGGTCCCGCAGTCGACGGCGTCGCCGGTCGGTAAGCCCGGCAGCGGGTGGATCCCGGAGAGCGTGTCGGCGTTCGGCGAGCGATTCGCCCAGTCCCAGGGCTTCAGCGAGAAGCTGGATGCCCGGCTCGAGGCCGCGGGTGTGAGCCTGCGGTCGGGCGAGTTCGTGGTCGCCACGGTGGGTGCTGGACTGCTCGGCGCCGTGTTGGGCGCGGCCGTCTTCGTGAATCCGATCCTCGCCGGTGTGTTCGGTCTCTTGGGTCTGGTGCTTCCCACGCTCGTCCTGCGGATGTCGCTCAATCGCAGGGGCGACAAGCTTCGGGAGCAATTGCCGGACGTGCTCACGATCATGGCGTCCTCGCTGCGCGCAGGGCATTCGTTCCTCCAGGCACTCGACACCACGGCGCGTGAGATCTCGGCGCCCGCCAACGTGGAGTTCCAGCGGCTCGTCTCGGAGATCCGGCTCGGCCGTCCGGCCGAGGAGGCCCTCGAGGCGCTCGCCGACCGGGTCGGGAGCCCCGACTTCCGGTGGGCGGTCCTCGCGGTGAACATCCAGCGTGAGGTCGGCGGGAACCTCGCCGAGATCCTCGACAACGTCTCCGACACGCTTCGCGAGCGGGCGACGATGCGCCGGCAGATCAAGGTGTTGACCGCCGAAGGTCGGCTGTCCGCTTGGGTCCTCGCGATCCTGCCGTTCGCGATCGCGATCTACATGTTCGCCGTGAACCCGAAGTACATCTCTTTGCTCTTCACGACGCAGATCGGTCTGTTCATGTTGGGTGTGGCTGGGGTCCTGATGGTGCTCGGGATCCTCTGGATGAGGAAGATCGTGGATATCGATGTCTGACATCTGGTTGGTCCTTGCCATCGGATGCGTGTTCGGCGCCATCCTCCTGCTCGGGATCTTCGTCGACCTGAGTCAGGCGGAGCGACGTCGCGCGGTCCGGCTGCTCGAATCCCAGGTCGCCGGCACGACCAGCGAGAACGTGAACCTGCGGGAGCAGCACCTCTCGGAGAGCTTCGGGCGACGGATCGTCGTGCCCGTCGTCGCCGGAGCGGCGAAGGTCGCTCGACGGGTCACCCCGATCGATGCCCGCGACCGCGTCGCGCACAAGCTCCTGCTCGCCGGGAGCCCGAGTGGATGGGACGCCGAGCGCCTGCTCGCGTTCAAGATCATCGGGCTGGGCGGCGGGATCGTGCTCGGCTTCTTCGTGACGACCCTGGTCGGCGACCTCGCTCCGTTCATCCGGATCGTGCTGATCGGGCTCCTCGCGTTCGTGGGCTTCATGGTTCCCGACTCGATGCTGAACCGCCGTGTCGAGGAGCGTCAGAAAGAGATCCTCAGGACGCTCTCGGATACCCTCGACCTCCTGACGATCAGCGTGGAGGCGGGCCTTTCGCTGAACGCCGCGATCGCGCAGGTGGTCCAGAACGTGCCGGGTGTCCTGTCCGCCGAGTTCGCTCGCATGCTGCAGGAGATCCAACTGGGGGTGCCGCGGGCCGACGCCTTCCGGAACCTCTCCGAGCGCACCGACGTGGACGAGCTGAACGCCTTCGCCCTCGCGATGATCCAAGCCGACGTCTTCGGTGTCTCGATCGCCAGCGTGCTGCGGACCCAGGCACAGCAGCTGCGGATCAAGCGCCGGCAGCGTGCCGAGGGGAAGGCGCAGCAGACCCCGGTCAAGATCGTGTTCCCCCTGATCCTGTGCATCCTGCCGGCCCTGTTCGTGGTCATCGTCGGGCCCGGGGCGATCCGGATCTTCGAGTCGTTCGTCGTGACGTGATCGGTCGCGGAGAGCCCAAAGAGGGGGGGACACACGAAACACCACGCCCACGCAAGGAAGGGTACAGGGTGGGAGGAG
>JBPCPX010000126.1:0-10060 GCA_050998695.1 Actinomycetota bacterium | reverse complement strand
CACCAAGACGGAGGCGCTGCGCGCTCTCAAGCGGCGCCTCTCCGATGTCGTCTTCCGGGCCCTCCTGGTCGACGCCGACATGGTCGCTGAAGTCCGCTTCAGCGACGCCGCTTGACATAGGAGAGAGGCATGGCGCGATTCCGCGAGGGCACCGGCACCAGCGTCTTCATCGCGCTCGGCGCGTTCGCCGTGTTCTCGATGCTCGCATGGGTGCTCGTGGTCTTGCTCTGGATCGCGCTCTCGATCTACGCGATCGTCGAGGCGATCGGGGACGGCCGTCCGAGTGCGCTCGCGGTGCTCCTGATCGTGGTCCTGCTGGTCGGTGGCCTCGTCACCCTCGCCGCCGTCGGGTTCGGGCTCGTGGGCAAGAGCTTGACGCCCAAGAAACGCGACCGCAGCTAACCCGTCTACGGGGTGGGCTTCATCACCATCAGGTAGAGGATCCCGGCGACGGGCAGCATCGTGAGGAGGCCGGTGGTGCGCGTGCGTCGGGCGGCCGCTTCATATGCTGCAGAGCCGGCCTCGGCCGCGAGCTCCGTCTGGCGACGCAGCGAGGGTGCGAAGAACACACCGGCGATCACCCCAACGAGGACGTAGAGGCCGATCGTGACGGCGATCCAGAACGTGGTCAATCCCAGCCCGTCTGCGACGAGGACCATGATCACGCCTGTGAGCGGCAGCACACCGTATGCGGGGTTCGCGAGACGCACATCGAGCTTCTTGATCGTCTCCAGCGCGAATGCCTGCTGGGTGGGGGCGCGTCCCTTCATCGCGGCGAGCCACACGAAATAGGTCACGTTCGTACCGACCGCGACGATCGCCGACAGCACGTGCACGAGCTTCAACGGCAGGTACCAGTCCATGTCGGCTCCTCCCTTCTGGATCTGACCAGACTGCCACACCGTCCGGCTCCGAGCGTAGGCTCAGCAATCGTGACCCACCGACTCCTCCTCGACGTTTCGAGCCTGACCTATCGGGCGTTCTTCGCCATGCCGGACTCCGTCAGGGCGCCCGACGGTCGGCCGGTCAACGCCGTCCATGGGTATCTCGACATGGTCACGCGCCTCGTTGCGAACAGGCGGCCGGATGAGGTCGTTCACGTCTACGACCACGACTGGCGACCGGTGGCACGAACCGACATCTACCCGGGATACAAGTCCAACCGCCCGCCCGAGCCGGAGGCGATCACACAGCAGTTCGCGCTGCTGCGGAGCGTCATCGATCTCACCGGTCTGCTGCAGGCCGAGACCGAGGGCTGGGAGGCCGAGGACGCCATCGGCGCATTCTGCGTCGAGGCGGACGAGGCCGACCGGATCGAGATCGTCTCGGGCGACCGCGATCTGATCCAACTGGTCCGCGACCCGGTCGTGAAGCTGCTCTTCACCGTGCGCGGTGTCTCCGAGCTGGGCGAGTACGACGAGGCCGGCGTCCTGGCGAAGTACGGCGTGCCGGCCTCTCGCTACGCGGAGTTCGCGATCCTCCGTGGCGACCCCTCGGACGACCTCCCGGGAGTGCGCGGCGTCGGCGAGAAGACCGCTCGGGCGCTCGTGAACACCTACGACTCGTTGGACGACCTGCTCGCCGACGCCGCGCAGGTCCATCCGCAACCCGGACCGCTGAAGGGCAAGCCGGCGCTCCGCGCGAGGATCCTCGAGTCGAGCGAGTACCTCGACGCGATGCGGCGCCTCGTTCCGGTGAACGCCGTGGCGCCCTTGACCGTGTGGTCGGGCGCCCGTGACGACGCCGCGCTCAAGACGTTCGCGGAAGAGCACGGCTTGAAGGGGCCCATCCAGAGGCTGCAGGCCGCGCTCGACAGCGCGCACGCGGCCTAGAGGGACCGCCGTGGCGCCGTTCGTCTTCCACGTCGACCTCGATCAGTTCCTCGCCGCTGTCGAGATGCTCCGCCGACCGGAGCTCCGCGGCCGGCCGGTGATCGTCGGCGGCGACGGCGATCCGACGAAGCGCGGCGTCGTCTCCACCTGCTCCTATGAAGCACGGGCGTTCGGCGTGCGATCAGGGATGCCGCTCCGCACCGCCCTCAAGCGCTGTCCCGACGCCGTGTTCCTCCCCGTGGACGCGCCCACGTACCTCGAAGCATCCCGTCGGGTGATGGATGCGCTTCGCTCGTTCGGCTTCGTCGTCCAGGAGATGGGATGGGACGAGGCGTTCATCGCGGTCGAGACGGACCAGCCGGAGGACCTGGCGCGCGAGATCCAGCGGCGCGTCCTGGAGCGCACCGAGCTCTGGTGCTCGATCGGCATCGGTGACAACAAGCTGCAGGCCAAGATCGCGACCGAGGAGGGGAAGCCCGCCGGTGTCTTCATTCTGACCTCCGACCGATGGCCCGGTTTGATGGGCCCGCGAGCCACGGATGCCCTCTGGGGGATCGGCACGAAGACCGCCAGGAAGCTGGCGGCGATCGGCATCGGCACGGTCGAGGAGCTCGCTACCGCCGATCTCGACGACCTGGCAGTCGCGTTCGGCCCGAGCACGGGTCCCTGGCTCGCACGGCTCGCGAGGGGTGAGGACACGAGCCCGGTGAGTGACGCCCCGTGGATCCCGAAGGGCGTGAGCCGGGAGCGCACGTTCCAGCAGGACCTCGCGACCGCCGACGAGATCGAACGGGAGCTGGACCGCCTGGCGTTCGAGACCGCGGACGACGTCCGCAAGGACGGGCGACGGGCCACCCGTGTCGTCGTCAAGCTGCGGTTGGTCCCCTTCATCACTAAGACGAGGGGCGTCCCGCTCCCCGAGCCGACGATGGACCCCAGCGGCATCGCGGCCGGAGCTCGAGCCGCGCTTTCCCGCTTCCCCGAGATCGCCCGTCCGGTACGGCTTCTGGGCGTCCGTGCGGAGTTCGAGCAACAAGATTGACCGTTTGGGGGTCGACATCGGGGTGGGCGGGCGTGCAAGATGCGCCTCAACGCAATCAGGCAACGCTCTGTCGCCGCCGTCGCCGCCCTCACCGTCCTGATCGGGTTGCTGACGGCGACCCCGGCACTCGCCACCTACAGCGTGTCCAACATCCGCTTCCCGAACGGCGCGACGACGTTCTTCTCGCCGTTCTCCGGTCCCGCGGACATCACGTTCAACTTCAACGGTTCCGATGACACCGGGGCCGACGACCCGACCAGGACGTTCAACCTTCGTCTCCGGTTCGAGAACGGCGCGACGATCCATCAGGAGCCCGTGACGATCACCCAAGGCTCCGTATCGCCCAGGACCGTCCCGTTCGACTGGCCGGCGCTCGATGTCAACGCGAACACGCGGTACGAAGTCGCCGTCTTCGGACCGAGCGGTACGCAGATGAGGGAACGAGGCTTCCTCCTAAGGTCTCGGCTCGTGAAGATCGCCTCGATTACCCCCGACCCGTTCTTCCCCACGATCAACGACGGCTTCAAGGGCACAACGGACATCACCTACCAGCTCTTGGCGAACTCCAACCCGATCGTCGTGCGGATCTACGCGGCGAACACCGGCGGGGGTTGCTGCGGCACCTTGGTTCGGGAAGTGACGCAGTTCGTCAATCGCGTCGCCGGGACCTACCACTTCATCTGGAACGGCAAGGACGATGGGGGCGTCGTCCAACCGGCGGGGGACTACTGGGTCCAGATCACAGCGACCGCCTATACCGGGATACCCGGGACGTCTGTACCCGCGCACGTGTCGCTCGACCGGTTCTTCCGGGTCAATGGAACTGCCACCAAGAACGGCATCGCCTATCACCACAAGGGTTCCACCGTGGTGCTCCGGAGCGGTGGGAGTTGTGCTCTTGACAGGCTCACGGCCGCCGCGGACATCCGGATACGGTGTAGAAACGCTAGGGTCAGGGTCTTCTGGCGCTGGACCCTTCCTTCCGGCCCCACGATCACCCAGGCTCAGATCACCGGGGTCTCCTTCGTGCTCATCCGCGTGTCGGGCTACACGTGCGGGGCGACGATGGGTCACGTCGGTAGCGACTCGTTCCTCCAGGTCGGGGCCATCGGTCAGCGCCGGTGCCGCGTGGACAAGGCCCGGATCACGTACACCTATCTCAAGGAGTCCTAGCGGCGCTCGCCGCGGCCTAGGCCATCGGTCGCTGGATATCAGTGGCTCAGATGCCGATGATGCACGTATGAAGCTACGGCTCCTCTGCCTCGCAGCGGTGATGGCGCTCGCCGTCAGCCTCCTAACGGCCGCACCGGCGACGGCTGCATACTCGGCGTCCGTCACCTTCCCGGATGGCAACACCGAGTTCTACTCACCATTCGGCGGACCGGCGTCAATCCAGATCAACTTCCTCCCTGGAGATGCATCTCGCGTGTTCAGGGTTCGCCTGCGTCCCCTCGGCGGCTCGGCGATCAAGGTCCAATACTTCTCGGTCAACCCGGCAAGCCAGACGTCGCCCGTCACCAAGCAATTCTCTTGGACGGCTCTCAGCACCAACGCTGACAAGCCATACGAGGTGCTGGTGAACCCTGACGGGCAAGCCACCATGGCGCAGGCCTCTTTCATCCTCCGTCCGCGTTTGGTGTCCATCGTCTCCGCGTCCCCCAACCCATTTCTGCCGTGGGTAGACGACGATTACAAAGACGAGACGACCATCCGGTTCAAACTCGCAGACACCTCGCAACCGACCCAAGCTCGTGTATACAACGCGAACGCGCAAGGGAAATGCTGCGGAGCCGAAGTTAGATTCGAGGACCTGGGGACGCGGGTGCCTGGCGCGGAATTGGAGACCTGGGTGTGGGACGGGAGGAACAACTCCGCCGGCCTCCTGCCGAAGGGTGACTATTTCGTAAGGATTCGAGCCGAGGACCCGGCCAACGTCGTCGAGACATCGAAGCCGTTCAAAGTCACGATCGCGCGCACGTATCGCAAGATGGCGACGCTCCAGAAGAACGGGATCTTGATGCATCACACCGGGCCCGTCACCGTCTATCGAAGAGGCGGGAACTGCTTCATCACCAAAGACGAGACGGACCGGGACCTGTGGATCACCTGTTTGAGTGCGAGCTTCACCGTCTACTGGCGTTGGAACCTGCCGACGGGCGGCCGCATCGAGAGCGCTTCGTTCGTGTACGTGCACGTCTCCAGCGAGATCTGCAACGGCAAGAAGGGTCACACGAAGACCGACTCCTCTCTCAAGGTGGGTGGCGTCGGCCAGTTCCGCTGCCGGGTGGACAAAGCGAAGATCACGTATAGCCGCCCGGTCCAGTCCTAGCCATCCCGGTCTCCGTGCGAGACCGGTCGCCCTAAGATGGCCGGCCGTGACACCGACGATCGAGGAGATCCGCCGAGCCCCCAAGGTCCTGCTCCACGACCACCTCGACGGGGGCCTCCGCCCCGACACGATCGTGGAGCTCGCCGACGAGACTGGCTACGCGGATCTCCCGACGGACGATCCCGACGAGCTCGCCGCGTGGATGACGCGAGGTGCGGACCGGAAAGACCTCCTGCTCTATCTCGAGACGTTCGCGCACACCGTCGGCGTGATGCAGACGCGCGGCACACTCGCGCGCGCCGCGCCCGCTTTCGCCTAGGACCTCGCCGCCGACGGCGTCGTGTACGCGGAGGTTCGCTTCGCCCCCGAGCAGCACCTGGAAGGCGGGCTGGGCCTCGACGAGGTCCTCGAGGCCGTGCAGGAGGGATTCCGTGAGGGCTCCGAGGCCGCCGGCATCCGCATCGGCACCCTGTTGACGGCGATGCGGACGGCGGCCCGGTCCCTGGAGATCGCGGATCTCGCCGTCCGGTGGCGCGATCGAGGCGTCGTGGGTTTCGACATCGCGGGCGCGGAGGCAGGCTTCCCGCCAACGCGCCACCTCGACGCCTTCGAACACGTTCGCCGGGAGAGCTTCCATCTCACGATCCACGCGGGCGAGGCGTTCGGCGTGCCCTCGATCTGGGAGGCGCTCCAGCTCTGCGGAGCCGAACGGCTCGGACACGGCGTGCGGATCGTAGACGACATCGAGATCGGGGCCGAAGGCGGTGCCCGTCTCGGCCGCGTGGCCCATCTCGTTCGAGATCGCCGCGTCCCGCTGGAGCTCTGTCCGACGTCCAATGTGCACTCCGGCGCCGCGACGTCGATCGAGGAGCATCCGATCGGACTCCTGATGAACCTGCGGTTCCGGGTCACCGTCAACACCGACAACCGGCTGATGTCGGCGACGTCGCTCTCGAAAGAATTCATGCAGCTGGTGGATGCCTTCGGGATCGGCTGGGGTCAGATCGGGCGGCTCACGACGAACGCGATGAAGTCCGCGTTCATCCCTTTCGACGAGCGGTTGGAGCTGCTGGAACAGGTCGTCTGGCCCGCCTACGCGGAGCTGCGCGGCGCGTGAGCGAGGACACGCCGGCCATCCGCGAGGTCACCGCCTCCGGCGTGCCGTTCAGGGTCGTGCGCACCGAGCGAGCCCGCAGCGCCGAGGAGAGCGCCGCTCTGCAGGGCATCGAGATCGGGCGGCTGATCCGCACGATCGTGGTGAGGCGGGGCGCCGGCGATTACGTCTTCGTCCTCGTCCCCGGCGGCAGGCAGATCGACTGGCCGCTGCTCCGGGCCCACCTCGGCGTCAGCAGGCTGTCGTTGCCCGACCAGGAAGAGGCCAAGGAGGCCACCGGCTACGAGCGAGGAGCGATCACGCCGTTCGCCTCGACCACGACTTGGCCGGTCGTCGCGGACGCGACCCTCACCGGACCGGACCCGGTCGCGATCGGCGCCGGCGCCCACGGGGTCAACCTCCACCTCGATGCGGCGGACCTCGTCCGACTCCTCGATGCGGACGTGGCGGACGTCACCGTG
The DNA here is from genome assembly GCA_050998695.1 of Actinomycetota bacterium. Lineage (GTDB taxonomy): Bacteria > Actinomycetota > UBA4738 > UBA4738 > HRBIN12 > JAJNBA01. The sequence continues at coordinate 3,282 of JBPCPX010000126.1, read as the reverse complement.
CCGCGGACTAGAGCCTGATCTCCTCCACGTCGAGGCTCCCGTCGTCGTGCATCGTCACGCGGATCCCCTCGCACTCCGCGAAGGGTTGCGGATCACGGCCGGTCAAGCCTGTCACCGCCCGCTCGACGAACGGTGTGTGGCTGACCGCCAGGCCGACCGCGTCCTCGGGCACCGATGCCAGGAGAGCTCGGACTCCGGCGGCCATCCCCTCGGCGCTGCCTCCCGTCTCGTCCTTGCCGGCCAGGCCGGGGATGACGCCGTGCCCGGGCAGCTGCCGTCCGGATCCCCTGACGATCCAGGCCGCCGTCTCCGCGGCGCGTTCCGCGGGCGAGACGAATACGGCGTCGTACCCCCGCGTGGACTCGCGTCCGACGTCCTCCGCCTGCGCCCGCCCCGCAGGTGAGAGGGCGTCGCGGTTGGGATCTCGCTTCGCGTGACGCCTGAGCTCGAGCTGCCGCACCGGTCTGCCTCCTTCGCGAGAGCTAGTGCGTACCCGCTGAGGCCGCATCCGGAACCATGCGATCCTCGCGGAACCTGCTGAGGCCGAACGGTGTGATCAACGACGGCACCCTGCCGGTCCCCACGTACTCGGCCATCGTCGCGCCGAAGATCGGCGCCCCCTTGAATCCCCACGTCCCCATGCCGGCGATCACGCCGAACCCGTCCACATCCGTCGGGCCGAGGATCGGGGACGAATCCGGCGTCATGTCGCAGAGCCCTCCCCACTGCCGCATCGCCCTGGCCTTCGCCATGAACGGGAGGATCATGATGGACCGCCTGGCGGCCTCGGAGAGGAACTCGAACGTCGAACGCGTGGAGTACGTGCTGTAGGGAACGATCTCCGCACCCGCCAGCAACTCCCCTCGCGCCGTCTGTGACACGTAGATCGTGAGATCCATCGAGGAGACCAGGCCGCGCAGCACCGGTCGATAGGGCTCGGTGACGAACGCCTGGAGCATGTGCGTCACGATCGGCAGACGAACGCCCGCCATCGCCGCGACCAGTGAGGACGACCCCGCGACTGCGCTGACGACGTGTCCCGCCCCGACCGGTCCCCGGGACGTCTCGACGCCGACGCAGTGATCGCCGTCGATCCGCACGCCGGTCACCTCGATCCCCTGGTGCACGTCCACGCCGCGCCGAACGGCGGCCTGCGCGTATCCCCAGACGACGGCATCGTGTCGCGCGAACGAGCCCGGCGGATGATAGGACGCACCCAGCACCGGCAGCTCGCCGCCGCCGCTGAGATCCACGTGAGGACACACCTCCAGGATCTCGTCGGGGCCGAGGATGTCCGTCTGCACGCCGAGCGCGCGGTTCAGCGCCGACTTCTCGCGCTCGACCTGCAGTGAGTCCTCCGTGTGGCACAGGTCGAGCTCACCCTGGTTCGTGAACATGACGTTGAAATCGAGCTCCTGCGAGACTTTTCGATACATCGCGAGGCTCGCGGCATACAGAGGCACGGTCTCGGGCGTGTTGTAGTTGGCCCGGAGCACCTGGGTGTTCCGGCCGCTGCCTCCGCTCCCGATGTACGAGCGCTCGATCACCGCGACGTCGCGGATCCGGTGCTTCGCAGCGAGGTGGTACGCGAGCGACAGACCGCTCACCCCCCCGCCGATGATGACGACGTCGTACGAGCGCCGCAGCTCGCGGTCGGGGAGGTACGTCCGGCGGCGGAGGAGACCGGTCATCCGCCGGTCTCCGCCTCGAGCCGGCGCCGGAGATGCGACTCCCAGTACGCGGGGACGAGCACACGGATCGTTCCCTCGCCCACGAACACCCGGGCGGCGAGGCGCGCGACGTCTCCCTGCACGTAGCCCGGCCCGTCCGGGAGCCGGAGCGCCGAGACCCGCGCGAAGATGTCGCGTGCGTCGGTCCCCTCCACCGTGACCTCCGCCCAGCCCTCAGCGGCGTCGCGGATCAGCGACCCGGGATCGACCGTATGCACCGCCCGGCGGAGATCCTCCGCGATCGGCCCGCGGACCATCACCTCGTCCGGTGCGACCCGTCCGGCCTCCGGCGCGCGCATCGCGAGGTCGCAGGCCTCCTCGCTCGCGTGGACGCTCCAGAGCTCAGCCACGGAGCCGGTCCCCCGCGGGATCGTAGAAAGGGGTCGGAACCACGCGGACGCCGACACGGTCCGCACGGAGCTCCTCGGGGAACAGGCCCTCAGGTTCACGCCGGATCCAGCCGAGGCCGATCGAGCGGTCGAGGATCGGGCTCCGGGCCGCCGACGTCACGCGGCCGACGATCCGCGCGCCGACCCGGAGGGGGACACCGCGGAGCTCCGCGCCCCCTCGATCGAACTCGAGCCCGACCAACCTCCGTTCCGGCGGACTTCCGGCCAGGCGCTCTAGCGCGCGCGAACCCGCGAACCGCTTCCCCGCGTGCACGGCCCACTCGAGCCCGAGCTTGGCCGGGGTGTCGTCGGGCAGGGTGTCCTGTCCCACGTACGGATGCCCCTTCTCGAGGCGAAGCACCTCGAGCGCGTCCAGACCGTGCGGTGCGAGGCCGAGAGGAGCGCCGGCCTCCACGATCGCGCGCCAGAGATCCGGGCCGCGTGAGCGCGGATGATGGAGCTCGAACGCCACCTCCCCGACGAACCCGGCGCGGATCGCGCCACACGGGACGCCGGCCACCGTCACCTCTCGCACTCCCATGTGCGGGAACGCCTCGCGATCGATCGGATCGTCTGTCAGCCCGACGAGGAGCTCGCGCGCGAGCGGACCGGCGACCAAGATGGCCCCCCGCTCCGCCGTCAGGTCGACGACGTGGGCACGGAACCCACACCGGTCGGCGCGGTCGCGGAGCCACCCCTCCATCCGATCGGCGCCGCCCGACGTCGAAGTGACGTACCAGCCCTCCGCGCCGAGCGAGCAGAGCAACCCGTCGTCGAAGACGTACCCAGCCTCGTCGAGGGCGAGCAGGTAGCGGGCGCGCCCGGGCGCGAGATCGTCCACCCTCGTCGGGAACGCGTCGTCGACGAGATCCTTGGCGTCCGGTCCGGTGAGGAGGAACTTCCCGAGCGTGCCCACGTCCATCACGGAGACGCGTTCCCGCACAGCTCGGTACTCCTCCTGCGGATCGTCGCCGTACGCGAAGGGGCGGAGCCACGGACCCGACCACCCCACCCGCGCTCCCGCCGCGACGTGCAGGTCGTGCAGAGAGGTCCGCTTGTCGATGACCTCGTGGACGGGGGCGGCGAGGATCTCGAGCGGCGTCGGCCGCGCGAGCGGCCGCGCCGTCGTCCGGCGGGCGGCGTTCGTGGCGGCGCCTCGGGCC
>JBPCPX010000025.1:0-40211 GCA_050998695.1 Actinomycetota bacterium | reverse complement strand
CAAGCCCCCCCGACTGTACCAGGACTTGGGGAAAAGGACAGGTGGGCTCCTCGCACCTTGGGTCCGGGTTGTGAGGGAGACTTGGGTCCCCCCTTTCGGGGGGGCCCCGGCGTTCCCATCTCTTCGTCTGTTCGCGGAGCGCCCTAGACGTTCGGCTCGGGGATGTCTCCCGCGTCGATGTCGGCCGCGGTCACGTCGCCACCGAGGTACTCCTGTGCGAGCGCGAGCACCTCCGTGTCCACGAGGTCCTCGAAGCCGAGGTTGCCGCTCTCCGCTTCGATGATGCCCGTGTCGACCGAAACCTTCACCTGGTCCGCGATCACTTCCTCACTCAGCACGCTCGTGTTGTAGGGCCAGATCTCGTACTGGCGTGCGAAGTCCCAGTTCGCCTGGGCCACCTCTTCGTCCTCGACCCCACCCGCGATGAACGTTTCCAAGGCCGCGAGATACTGGTCGAAGTCCGAGGCTAGCTGCCGGTTCGAGTAGAGGACCGTCGCGCAGTAGCGTGCCGCCACGTCCTGGTTCTCGTCGAGCCATTCCTTCTTGGCCCACAGGACGTTCGACAGGAACTCCGTGTCCTCCGCGACCACACTCAGGACCGTGACCGCGTCCTCGCCCAGCTCCGCCTTGAGGTCAGCCTGCTCGAACAGGTCGAGCGAGCCGACATCCACGTCGCCGGAGGCGAGCGCCGCGAGTCGCAGACTGCCGTCCTCAAGGATCACGGTGTTCGTGAGGTCGTCGGTCGTGATCCCGATGTCGCGACTGAGGAAGACGAGGTTCATCAGGAGATTCAGGAACCCGCCGGCGCTCTCGACCGCGACCCGAACGTCGGGATCGGTGATCTGCTCGAGTGAGGTGATCTTGTCGGTCCGGCCGATGAGGTGCTCGGTGCTGTCCTTCTGACTCGGACAGAAGACCCTCAGGTCCTCTCCGGCCTCGAGCAACTGGACCATGTTGGTGAATCCGCCCGAGCCCACGTCGGCGTCACCGGAGGCGACGAGTTGGGCCGCGAGTGCCCCTTCTTCGAACAGCTGGATGTTCTCTTCGGTGCTGATGTTGAACTGGTCTCCGAACAGCTCAGGAGCGCGGTACTGAGGGATGTAGGCGTCCGCCGTCGACCCCGCCGCGTGACGGACGACCGCCGCGGACGAATCGCCGTCCCCCTCACCTCCACCGTCATCGCCGCACGCTGCCGCCAGCAGCGTCAACACAGAGATAAGTGCCCCCACCTTCAGGTGTCGTCGCTTCAACTTGACCCCCCTTTCGGTCGTCGTGCCGACCGATAGATCGACCTACCGACAAAGAACGATCGCCTTCAGCTCCTGTCCCTCCTCCCTCTACTCCGTTCCACGCGTCAGGCCCGCTTCCAGGCGAGCAGCCTCCACTCGATGAGCCGCGCGATCCCCATGACACCCGCCGCCAGGATCGTCACGAAGAAGACCGTCGCGAGCAGGCGCGGGATGTCGAACCTTCCTTGTGCGTCCACGATGAAGAGACCGAGCGCCTGGGCCCGAAGGAACAGGTCGGCGAGGATCGCCCCCTGTACGGACCTGCCGACGCCCAGCCGCAGCCCGGTGATGATGTGCGGGCTCGCCCACGGGAAGACGACCTTGCGATACATCCCCCACCGGTCGATGCCGAAGGCCCTCGCCATCTCCCGCGCACCCGAGGGCACCTCGCGGATCCCGGTGGCGGTGTTGATGATGATGATGAAGACGTTGAAGAGGATGACCAAGAACACCTTGGCCGTGAACTCGAGGCCTAGGTAGATCGAGATCACGGGGATGAAGATCGCGAACGGGACCGCGAACGAGGCGTTCACGAGCGGGTCGAGCACGGCGGCCGCTCGCCTGGAGGTTGCGATCCATGTCCCGACCGCCACGCCGAGCACCCCCCCGATCAGGAACCCGGTCGCGGCCAGCGTGAGCGTGGACTTCGCCGCCACGAGGATCTCCCCCTCCCCGAACAAGCGGAAGAGCTCGGGGATCGCTTCGCTCGCCGGCACGACCGAGAGGAAGACCCCGCTCCGGCCGATGACCTCCCAGATCACGAAGAAGAGCCCGATCGACAACGCCCAACGGCCCGCCTTCACCCGGAGTGACCTGTTCATCGGTTCACAACGCTTCTCGCAGTTGCACTCGCGCGTACGGGCGAAGCCGTTGCTCGGCCACCTTGAGCAGCTCGTTCATGATGATCGCGACCCCGATGATGACGACGGCGAGCGCGTAGTAGAGGTCGAGGCGCCGGGGGGAGAGGGTGAAGGCCGTCAGCAGCTCTCCGGTCCCGATGTAGACCCAGATCTCGGCGATCACCATCCCCTTGATCGCCATCGCCAGGCCCATCCGGATACCCGCGACGATGAACGGGCCCGCGGCCGGAAGATAGACCCGGGTGAACATCCGCCATCGGGGTGTTGCGAACGCGCGGGCCGTCTCGCGGAGCTCACGCTCGACGTAGCGCACACCGGCGGCGGTATTGATGATCGGGAAGAACATGGCGAAGAGGATCACCACCACCACCCGATAGCCGAAACCCAGGCCGAAGATCAGGATGATGATCGGCAGCAGGGACTCCTTGCTGGTGACGTAGATCGTGTTCACCCAGGGGGCGAGCAGGTCCTCGGCGAGGCTGTACCGCCCCATCAGCGCGCCCAGGGGCACCGCGATCGCGATCGCCAGGAGGAAGCCGACGGCGAGCTGTTGGAGCGTCGGCCCCAGCACCAGGATGTAGCCGGCGGTGAAGAGCTCGACGATCCCCAGGAGGATGTCCGGCACCGTCGGCAGGAAGAACGGGCCCTGCCGTATCGCGACGATCTGGAAAGCGAGGATCAGAGCCCCATAGACGACGAGCCGCAGGAACCACGTCTTGTTCAGGAGGGATCGGAGCCCGGAAACGCGGGGGGGCGTGTACACATCGCCGGCACCCGCCTCGGCGGTCGATCCCTCGGTCGTCCCGGGAACCCGTTCGCGACTGGTGACCTCGGCCCCGACCCCCTTGCTAGCCCTCAACGGTGGCGCCCACCTTCAGCTCGTTCCAGATCTCCTGCTTCAGCCTCGCCATCTCGGGAGAGCCGCGCACGCCGTCGGATCGTGGACGCCCGAACGGCACCTCGATGATCCTCGAGATGTGTGACGGGCGGGCACGCATGACGACCACCCGATCGCCGAGGTACAGCGCCTCTTCGATGTCGTGCGTGACGAAGACGACGGTCTTCTGATCCCGCTCCCAGATGTTGAGGAGCTCCTCCTGGAGCAGCATGCGGGTCTGGTCGTCAACGGACCCGAACGGCTCGTCCATCAGCAGCAGCGACGGGTCGACCGCGAGCGCTCGAGCCAGCCCGACCCGCTGCTGCATACCGCCCGAAAGCTGCCCGGGGTAGTAGTTCTCGAATCCGTCGAGGTCGACCAGCTTGAGGATCTCGTTCGCTCGCGGCCGCCGCTCCTCCTTCTTCATGCCCAGGTTCTCGAGACCGAACTCGATGTTCCCGATCACCGTGCGCCACGGCAGGAGGTTGAAGTGCTGGAACACGAAGCCTCGATCGAGGGAGGGAGCCGTGATTCGCTCGCCTCCGATGCGAACCTCCCCCGCGTCCGGCGGCATCAAGCCATCGATGATCCGGAGGAGAGTGGATTTCCCGCATCCGCTCGGGCCGACCAGGCAGGTGAACGCTTGCTCCGGGAGCGTGAGGTTCACATCGTTGAGGACGTTGAGCATCCCGTCCTTCCCCTGGCGCGGGAACGCTTTGCTCACGCCCGTGATCACGACTTCCGGCAAGTACAGCCTCTCGGTCTCGACAGCCTTCGATCTACGGCTGCACTACCTGCTTTGGTAGGATATTAGACCATCTGGGAACTCAGCTTGTATCCGACGTACGTTCGGAAGTCAAGTTCGAGTGTGACCCTGGGGAGGCGGATGATCGGACGCGATCCAGGCCATCCGCATGGCGACGGAGAGCGGAGGGTCGCGGCCGGCCTGCGGCCCGGGAGGTGACCGTGGAGCGACGGACGCTCGGAACGAACGGACCGGCGGTCTCTGCGCTCGGTCTCGGAACCATGGGCGTCGCGTGGTACGGAACCCCGGACGACGACGGCGCCGTGGCCACGATCCGGCGAGCGTTGGACCTGGGCCTGGACTTCATCGACACATCGGACGTCTACGCCGAGGGGCACAGTGAGGAGCTGCTGGGCCAGGCGATCCGAGACCGGCGCGAGCAGGTGATCCTCGCGACGAAGTTCGGCAACCTCCTGGACGCAAACGGAGCCTTCGCCGGCGTGAACGGACGCCCCGAGTACGTGAAGCAGGCGTGCGAGGCGAGCCTCCGGCGGCTCGACGTCGACGTGATCGATCTCTACTACCAACACCGGGTCGACCCGGACACACCGATCGAGGAAACGATCGGCGCCGTCTCGGAGCTGATCGCGGCCGGGAAGGTCCGGCACGCCGGCCTTTCGGAAGCAGGCGCCGGGACGATCAGACGGGCTCACGCCACCCATCCGATCGCGGCCCTCCAGACCGAGTACTCCCTGATCACGCGCGACGTCGAGGCGGAGATCCTTCCCACCGTTCGGGAGCTCGGGATCGGGTTCGTGGCCTACAGCCCGCTCGGGCGAGGACTGCTGACGGGACGGATCCGCGATACCGGCAAGGATCTCCCTTCCAACGACCATCGTCTGAAGTTCCCACGCTTCCAAGGGGACGACTTCGTGCGCAACCTGGTCCTGGTCGATCGCCTGAGCGAGATCGCCGACGGAAAGGGCTGCACCCTGTCGCAGCTCGCGCTTGCTTGGATCCTCGCCAGAGGGCACGACGTGGTCCCGATCGTCGGCACGAAGCACCCGAGCTACCTCGAGGAGAACGTCGGCTCCCTGGGCGTGGACCTCACGCCAGAGGACATCGAACGACTCGACGAGGTCGCGCCGCCAGGGGCCGCCGCCGGAGATCGATATCACGCGGCCGCCATGGCGAAGCTCGGACTCTGAGCACCGCCGAGAGCAAGGAGGACCGAAGACATGCCACAGGTCACGGTGCACTTCCTGAAGGGTCGAACCGCCGAACAGAAGCGGCGCATCATCGACCGCATCACCGATACGTTGGTGGAGGAGGCGGGCTCGAGACGGGAGATGGTCCAGGTGACCTTCCTCGAGGTCTCGAAGGAAGACTGGGGACGAGGCGGTCTCCTGGGGATGGACCGGACCGACGTGATCCATTGACGGGGGTCGCTTGGAGCCGGCTCTCCATCGCCATCGTCGGTGGTGACGAGCGGGAGCAAGAGATCGCCCGGCTCGCCGCCCGAACGGGAGCCGCGGTGCGCGCGCACGGGTTCCCGTGGCCGGAAGCCGGGATCGAAGGGGTCACGCACACCCGTACGGCCGTCGAGGCGATGCGCGATGCCGACTACTCGCTCCTGCCGATCCCTCGCGGCGTGGACGGAGCCCTCTATGCACTCCAGGCTCCCGAGCCGATCCGGATCGAGGAGGAGCTGTTCACGCCACTCCGGCCGGGGGCGCACGTGATCTGTGGACGGGTCACACCCGCCCTCGCCCAAGCCTCGAAGAACCTCCCGCTCACGATGCACGAGTACGACCCCGATCCGGAGCTCATGCGCCTCCGCGCGGCGGCGGTGGTGGAGGGCGTCCTCCAGACCGCGATCGCCAACACCGACGTCACGATCCACGGCGCGGCGGTGGCCGTCGTCGGCTTCGGCAACATCGGATCCGTTCTGACCCGCCGCTTGCTGGCCTTGGGCGCCGACGTCCATGTCGCCGCAAGGAACCCGATCCAGCGTGCCGCGGCGGTGGCCGATGGAGCGAGGAGCCTCCCCCTCGAGGGACTCCCGCAGCTCGCATCGCAGCTTTCGATGGTCTTCTCGACGGTCCCGGCACGCGTCGTGGATCGCTCCGTCTTGGAACGCCTGCCCCAGGGAAGTCTCGTCCTCGACATCGTCCCGCCCCCCGACCGATCGGATCTGGAGCTCGCGGCGAGCTTGGGACACCGGGCCGTGTGGGCGCGAGGGTTGGGCCGGCGAGCGCCGATCACCGTCGGAGGCAGTCAGTGGTTCGGCATCCGAAGGATGATCGAGGAGATCGAGTCGGCGAAGGACCCGTAGCCTCGCGACGTCGTCAGGCCACGAGACGCGCGCGGATCTCCTGCGCCGAGAGCCCCGCGAGGCCCACCTTCCTCATCGTCCGGCCGTCTTCGGCCCAGACCGTGCCCGAGAGGGCATCGGCGAGGGTGACGCAAGCGGCCGTGACCGGTGTGGCCACGCCGACCTGCCGCCCGAGGTCGGCGACCGGCACCGCGCCGCAGGGCACGTCTTCCGTGAGGTAGCGCTGCTGCAGCGACGTGGGAGCTGCCAGCGGTCCGTACACATCGCGGTGAAGGGTCTGGATGATCTCGAACAGGTCGTCGCCCTCGACGCCGTAGGTGGTCTCCACCCATCCTCGGAGGGTCTGCACCTCGATCCCGAGCGCCCCTGTCACGGCGACGCGTTCTTCGTCCGTCGCCTGGACGACCCGGGCGACCGACCGCGTGATCCCCTCCCCGTAGAAGTCGAACGGTGACCCGTGCTCGATGCGCCCGGCGTTCACCACCATCGGCGCCACGTGGAGGATCGCGTTCATGTTGCTGAGCCCCGTGTGAAGGACGCTCGGAGCGGCCTCGGCGGTGTCGAACAGGCGGCGCACGAGACCCAAGATCTCGTCTCTCCGCTCGGGAGGGAGCACCGCGACCCCGAATCGCTTCTTCACGCTGGTGATCTGCGAGACCGCGGGCTCGGGGACGGCGCATCCGTACGGGAAGCTGTCCGTCTCCGCAACCCCGATCCCCTCGGCGCCATGCTCCTCGAGCACGGCGCGAACCTCCACCGCGCCGAAGGTGCATCCCGGCATCACGAGCACCACCTGGCCCGGGATGAGTGACGGAGCCATCGACGCCGCCGCCTTCCCCTGATCCGGACCCTGGGTGGTGATGACCACGACGTCGGCGCCTTCCACGACTTCCTCGACGTCGGTGCTCGCCACCACGACCGGAGCGGATCCCTCCTCCTTCCCGCGGACCTCGATGCCGCCACGCTCGCGGACGGGTCCGACGACGACGTCGCGGACGTCGTGCACCGCGACCTCGAAGCCCAAGAGGCCGGCGTGCCCGGCGACGGCCAGGCCGCCGACCCCGGTACCCACGACCGCCACCTTCATCCGTCGCCTCGCCGGTGGGGAATTTCTCCCGCGTCCGCCTTCCGTATCGCCTCGAAGACCCGCTCGGTCCCGAGGGGGATCCGGGTGAGTCGCACGGTCCCCCGCCCGAGGGCGTCTTCCACGGCGCCGATGACTGCGGCGGGAGCGGCGACCGCCCCGCCCTCCCCGACCCCTTTCGCTCCCAGCGGGTTCCGATCCGACGGGAACGTCTGGTGCCCGACGCGGATCGACGGCACGTCCATCGTCGTCGGAAGCAGATAGTCCATGTACGTGGTCGTCAGCGGCTGCCCGTCCTCGTTGTAGACGGCCTCCTCTAGCAGGGCGTTGCCGATCCCATGCGCAACCCCCCCGTGCACCTGCCCCTCGACGATCGTGGGGTTCAGCATCGTGCCGCACTCGTCCACCGTGATGTAGTCGAGGATCCGTACGCCACCGGTGTCCCCGTCGACCTCGACGGCGACGACGTGGGTTCCCGACCCGAACGTGGCGGTCGGCGGCACGAAGTGATGGGCCCCCACCAGAGCTTCGCCCCCGGGCTCGCTCAGGCCCCTGGGTCCCGGCGCCGCGCTCGCGGCCACCCGGCGGAGGTCGAGCACGGCGTCCGGGTGCGCACCCCGGAAGATGGAGCCATCCTTGAGCCTCAGCTCCTCCGGGTCCGCGTCCACCATCTCCCCGGCGACGCTGAGGATCGTGTTCCGCAGTTTGGCCGCCGCCATGGCCGCGGCGTTCCCCGCCATGACGGCGGTGCGGCTCGCGAACGAACCTCGACCGTCGGGAACCAGACCCGTGTCTCCGGTCCGGACGATGACCTCCTCGGGATCCATCCCGAGCTGATCGGCCACCACCTGGGAGAGCATGGTCTCGTGCCCCTGTCCGTGCGGCCGCGCGGCACTGACGACCGTGATCCGACCGTCCGCATCCAGGCTGACGATCGCATCCTCGAAGGGCCCGTGTCCGGATCCTTCGACGAACGCCGCGATGCCGATCCCGATACGGCGCCCCTCCGAGCGAGCGACGCGTTGACGCTCCAACCATCCCTCGTAGTCGAACGCTTCGAGCGCTGCCTCCAGCTGGGCGGGGAAGTCCGCGGGCTCGTACATCATGGTGACGGTGTCCCGGTAGGGGATGCCCATGTCGTACGGCATCTCTTCGGGCCGGATCAGGTTCCGCCGTCGCACCTCCGCCCGGTCCAGACCGAGCTCGCGCGCCACCATGTCCATCGAGCGCTCGATCACGAACGTCGCTTCCGGACGGCCGGCCCCCCGGACCGGCACGGCCGGTGCCTTCGTCGTGACCACCACCGTCCCGTCCACGGAGAAATGGTCGATGCGGTATTGGCTCCGCATGTGCGCCACCGTGTTGTACGGGACGGTCACGGCGTACGTGTTGTACGCGCCGGTATCCATCAGGTACCGATCGCGGATGGCCACCACCGTGCCGTCCCCCTGGAACCCGATCTCGACGTCATGGATCTGATCGCGTCCGTGCGACGTCGTCAGGAGGTTCTCTCGCCGATCCTCGATCCAGCGGACGGGTCTCCGGAGCTCGGTGGCGAGGAACGGGATCAGGATCTCCTCCGAGAAGATCCCACCGCCGAAGCTGCCACCCATGTCGGGACTCACGAACCTGACACGGTCCGCGGGCAGATCGAGCATGCGGGACACGAACGAGCGCACGAGATGAGGCTTGGTGTTCGTCGCCCAGATCGTGAGCTCAGATCCGTCGAAGGTCGCCAGCACGCCGCGCGGTTCGATGGCGCTGGAGATCTGTCGACCGATCTCCAGTCGCTCATGCAGCCGGTGCTCGGCGTCTGCCAGCGCCCGGTCGACGTCACCGCACTCCACGAGCAGGTGGGTGTGCACGTTGTCGCCGAGCTCGGGATGGAGGACCTGGGCTCCGTCCTCGAGTGCTCCCTCGAGGTCGACGAGGCTGGCAAGCGGGTCGTAGTCCACGTCGATCAGGGCGAGCGCATCCTCCGCCAGGTACGGGTCGGTCGCCACGACGGCGGCCACCGGCTGCCCCACCCAGAACACGCGGTCCGAGGCGAAGACGCTCATCGGCAGGCTCTTCACCTCGATGTCGACCAGCTCGGCCAGCTTCGGCGAGAGATCCTCGCGTGCCGACTCCACGAACGCGCTCACCTTGCCGTCCAGATCCGACGACGCGTAGATGCCCGCCACCCCCTCCGCCGTCCGCGCGACATCCAGGTCGATGGAGACGATCCGCGCGTGCGCGTACGGGCTCCGGAGCACGGCGACGTGCAGCATGTCCGGGAGATGCATGTCGCCGACGTGGGTGGCTTGCCCCGTCAGGAGACGGGCATCCTCCCTCCGGCGGAGCTTGGTCCCGACGGAGCGCGGGCCTACCAGCTGCGGCAGCTCGTCGAGCAGCGGCTTCACTCGCGTCTCATCCGTTCGGCGGCGTCGAGCACGGCTTTCACGATGTTCACGTAGCCGGTGCACCGGCACAGGTTCCCGCTCAGGGCCTCGCGGATCCCCCGCTCGTCCGGGTGCGGGTTCTCGTCGAGGAGCTCGGCGGCCGCCATCAGGAAGCCCGCCGTGCAGAAACCGCATTGCAACCCGTGATGCTCGGAGAACGCCTCCTGCAACGGATGGAGGCTCCCGTCAGGCCGAGCCATGCCCTCGACCGTCTGTACGACGTGTCCCTCGGTTTGCACCGCCAGGACCAGGCACGAGCGAACGCTCCGGCCGTCGATCAGCACGGTGCACGCTCCACAGACCCCGTGCTCGCACCCAAGGTGCGTTCCCGTCAGGCCGACGTCGTCGCGCAGGAAGTCCGCGAGCGTCTTCCGAGCCTCCGGCGTGCCTCGAACGACGTTCCCGTTCACCTCCAGCGCGATCTCGTGCTCACTCATGCCGGAGCGACCCTCGCGCGAGCGCCCGCGAGCCGGAGCGCGCGACCCACGAGCACGCCGACGAGGTGATGGCGATACTCGCTCGATCCGTGGATGTCGCTCGGAGGGTCGGCCGTCTCCCGGCATGTCGCGGCGGCCGCTCCGATGGACGCATCGTTGAGAGGCTGCCCCTCCAGCTGGCGTTCCGCCTCCATGGCTCGGACGGGCGTGCCGCCCACCCCGAGGAGCGCGATCCGCGCGGTCGAGACCAACCCGTCCCGGTCGATGCCGATCATCGTCGCCGTGCCGGCGAGCGCGAAGTCCCCGTACCGCCGGGCGTGCTCGACGAACGCGGATCCCGTCCCGGGCTCCGGCAACCGGAATCGCACCTCGCGAAGGACCTCGTCCGGCTCGAGCGAGTTCGTCATCGGGCCGTGGAAGAACTCCACCGCCTCCAGCGTCCGGGTGCCGTTCGGGCCCGTCACCTCCATGGTCGCGCCGAGCGCCAGCGCGAGCGCCGGCCACTCGGCGGCAGGATCGGCGTGGGCGATGCTTCCACCGACGGTCCCCCGGTTCCTGATCGTGCGATGGCCGATCAGCGGCAGTGCGTCGGCGAGGACGGGAAGCCGTTCGAGGAGCCCCGCCGACTCCTCGACCGCGTTCTGGCGGGCCATCGCCCCGACATGGACCCATCCCTCGTCTACCCGGAGGTACGCGAGCTCGTCCACTCGGTTGAGATCGACCAGGAGCGAAGGACTCGCGAAGCGGAACGCGAGGAGCGGGATGAGGCTCTGGCCGCCGGCTAGCAGGAGCGCCTCGTCGCCATGCTGCGTCTTAAGCGAGACGGCCTCGTCGAAGGTGCCGGGTGCCACGTAGTCGAAGCGAGGAAGCTTCACGCGTGCTCTCGCCGGTCCGGCCGGTGCGTCCCCGCTGCCGTCATCCGCTCGTCATGCGTCGGCAAGCTTCCGCGCCATCCAGTCGCACATCAAGGGCACGAGCGTCGCGTTGTGATTGGTGCCCGTATGGAGCCCATCTTCGAAGTTCACGAACTCGCCCGTCGGTCCGGCGGCCATCTGCTTGGCCTCCGGGATCGAGACGAGCTCGTCACGAGCGCCGTGGATCACCAGGTACGGGACCGATATCCGATCGACGACCCCTTCCAGGCTGCAGCGTTCCTCGATGTAGTCCCTCGCCTCGGAGAGCGAGTCGACGCCGAGGTCTTCCATCACGTTCAGCTGGGTCGTGACCGCCCAGAAGCGGAAGTCACGGAAGTCGTAGAAGCCGCCAGAGGAGACGGCGGCGCGGAGCCGAGGCTCGAAGGCCGCCGCGCGAAGGACGAGGAACCCGCCCATGCTGCTCCCCCAGATCCCGATCCGGGCGGCATCGACGCGGTCCGACGAGGCTAACGCGTCGACGGCCGCACCCATGGGCTCCTCCCACGCCTCGGGCCGCATGGGCAAACGCCCGAGCATCTCGCCCTGGCCCGGTCCGTCCAGGGTCAGCACGCTCATCCCGCGCCGGACGAACTGCCTGGCCCAGTTGTGGTACTCCTCCTTCACGGAATCCGCACCGTCCACCATGATGACGCAGGGCGCGGGCTCGTCTCCGCGAGCGAGGTGCAGGTACCCGGGCAACTGGGTGTCTCGGTACGGAACGACGAACGGCTCGATGCGCTCCGACCACATGTCCACCGCTTCTCGATAGCACCGAACGCGGTGAGACTTGCCCTCGGCCCGCTCGTCGGAATCGAACCTCGCGAGGTAGGCCCCCCAGTGGTAGCAGGCAGAGGCCCGGTGGAAGAGGTCCCCCGCGGAGATCGGATCGCCCTTCCCGGCCAGCCGTCGGGCCAGCGCTTCCGCATCCCTCGCCTCGCGGCTCCATGAGTCCCACCAGCTCCGGAGGTCCGGCACGCGACCGAGGATGCGCTGGAGGTCGCTGTAGTCGAGGGGCCCCGTGACCTCCATCCGAGCGAGCCGGACCACGACGTACTGACGGCCCATGTGCTCTGCACCGTGCAGGCGGATCAGCGTCGACAGCGACTGGTAGTAGCGCTCGATCTCGTGGAGGTCGTGTTCGTTCATCCCGCGCTTCTCCCCGCCCGCATCGGCGAACGACGTTCGATCAGCGAGCGGATCGGTCCATGACGTCCAGAGCGAACCGTCGGAGGGTGTCTTGAACGACTTCGGTCGTACCAAAGCCGATTATGCTCAGGCTGTCAATCCCTCGGTCCTCGACGGTCTGGACCTGTTCGTGGATCTGCCCCGGGTCTCCTACCAGGAGGAGCCGCGAGACGACGTCGTCGGGGACCAGCGATCCGGCGGCCCACTCCCCGGAAGCGCGGAAGGTATCGATCACCGACCGGATCGTGTCGCGTGGGATCCCGATCCGCTCGAGCACGTCCTCTCGCGTGCTGCGCATGATCGCCGCGGCCCAGGTTCGATACCGTCCGTCGTCCGCCGCGGCGATCGTCGTAGAAAGCTTGATGGCTTGCCACGCCACCATCTCGACCGCGGAGGCGTCCCGCCCCGCGTCGCGAGCGCCTCCCTCCACCTCACCCATCGCGTAGTCGAGTCCCTCCGGAGTGAACATCGCCTCCACGAAGACGCCGTCGGCCATGGCGCCGGCTATCCGCAGGATGCGGGGGCCTCGGCTCCCGACGAAGATCGGGATCTCCGGCACGGCGCCTACGTCGAGCCGGACCTCGGAGAGGGAGAGGGTGGGACCGCTCACGGAGACCTGCTCTCCTCGAAGGAGTCGCCGACACACGTCGATGGCCTCGGCGATCCGTGCGACAGGCCGGTCGGTCGGGAGCCCGAGAGCGGGAAGGACCCTCGTCCGGTTCCCGGCACCCAGCCCGAGCACGAATCGGCCCTCGCTGATCATGCCGAGCGTGGCCGCCGCCCGAGCGATCTGCACGGGGTGACGACTGACCGGGTTCGTGACGGCCACACCCAGCCGGATGACGGACGTCGCGTCGGCGCACCGGGCGAGCAGGAGGAACGGATCGTGATGGAACGACTGGTCGGGGATCCACAAATCCGCATAGCCGAGGTCCTCCGCGAGGCGGGCGATCGCCGTCACCTCGTCGACGGGCATCGAAGGGAAGAACGCGGCGCCGAACCTCATGGCACGTGACGCAACGTGCGAGGTCGGTACCCGCGGCTCCCCATCAGGCGCCGCACGCTACTCGAAGATCTCGACCGGCACGGTTGCCGTTGCCACGTAGTTCGGTGAATCGACGACCTCTCCCACCTTGAGGTCGACCGCGACGCTGCAGATCGCGTAGGCCTGTTGCCGTGAGCAGGCGAACTCATCGACCAGGTAGTCGATCATGTTCCGCAGAGCGTTCCTGGCAGCCGCCGTGAGATCGTTCGCCCGGCCCCCCTCGTCCGCATAGACGCATAGACCTGTCGTCGAGAAGGTCCTCCCCCGCCGCGCATCGAGGTTCGCAGCAGGTGACTCGAATCGGACGTCACGCAGGTCCCGCTCGGCGGCCTCGCCTTTCCGGAGATCCAGTCGCACGCGAAGCGCAGCCCGCATCTCGATGGCCGTCCCGCAGGATTCCCCATCTCCCTGCGCGAAGTGCCCGTCGCCCGCGGAGAAGAGCCCACCCGTCGTCCAGACGGGGAACAGGATCCGCGTGCCGGCGATCATCTGCCGGACGTCCATGTTCCCGCCGTTCTCGCGAGGGGGCTTCGTCCGCAGCCCCTCGCTCGCGATCGGTTCGAGAGCGGGGACGGCTCCCCGCGGATCCGGGAGCGCCACGTCCTCACCCTGGTCATGCAGCGCCCGTTCTCGCCGGGTCGTCTGCTCGAGAAGGTCCCGTGAAGGCGCCACGCCCATCGTCCCCATGAACGGCTCGCCGGGGATCCTCACGCCCGGCAGGTCGGGCGACGTGGCGAACCCGTCTGCGATCTCCCAGCGCACGAGGAAGGGCTCAGGGAATTCGTCGGCCAGGAATCCGAACCCGGGGATCTGAGCCGTATAGCCGAAGGACGCCGGCGCGATCTCGAGGACCTCCACCGCGAGCACATCCCCCGGCCCCGCTCCCTCGATCCGGATCGGCCCGGTGAGGGGGTGCACGATCGAGCGGTCGATCAGGACCACATCCGCATGGCTCGAGTCGAGCGTGAGCTGACCGTCGACCGCGTCGCGGGTCTGCATGAGGATCTCGTCTCCCGGCGCGCAGGACAGCGCCGGAGGGATCTCCGGGTGCCATCGGTTATGGCACCGATCCGGTTCGTCTCCCACCGGACGACCGTGATCGACGAGGATCTCGTAGTTGGCCACGAGCTCTCCTCCTCTCCTTCCTCGGAGCGCGCACGCTCACGGAGCCGAGCACCGACGTTCTACAGCGATACCAGGATGGTCCCGATCACCACGACCACGCCCGCGAGCACCATCGATCGGTCGCGCCGTTCCATCTGTCGAAGGATCAATGCGGAGAAGAGGAACACCAACAGCGGTTGCGTCGAGATGACCGGCGCGACGAGCGAGACATCACCCCGATCCAGCGCGTTGAACAGCAGGAGGATGGCCGTGCCCATCAGCGCCCCGCTGAGGACCAGCCATCCGGCGTCGCGTCCCAGCCGGAAGCGTCGCCGCACGGACGGGAACGCGTGCGCGACCGACCAGACGAGGAATCCGACCCCGATGCTCAACGTGGCTCCGAAGGCAGGTTCGGACGCGGTGTTGAGGCCGCTCTTCACGAGCAGGTCGGAGGCCGCGTACCCGAACGCCGCGACGACCGGATAGACGATCCCCGGACGGAACCCGAGCGACGTTGCGGCCGTCCGCTGCCGCACCCGGGTCCGCACGGAGCCGGGTCCGGTGAGACCCTCGGCCTCCTCCAGAGAGGGGTCGATCGGCACATCGGCGGTGCCGCCTCCCGGTTGCCGGGAGAGGAACCAACCTCCGGCCACGATGAGAGCGACCCCGAGGCCGCGTACCGGCCCGAACGCCTCACCGAGGAGGACCGCGGCAGCCGGCAGTACGATCAGGGGCCTGAGGCCTTGCTGGATCGGAACGGAGATCGAGGGGCCGAGCGCGTGAACTCCCGCGAGCGCCGCCGCCCGGGAGACGGCCGGCGCGAAGAGCCCCGAGATGGCGAAGAGCACGAGCGACCTGGACGATACGGTCTCGGGGGGGTCGATCAGGACGGGGATCGACACGACGATCCACGCGCAGCCGACGATGACCATGAATCCGGCCGTGACGCTCGTCCCCTGGAGCCCTCGCTTCGACACGACGTGAGATGCGGCGAAGCTCGCTGAGGAGAGCAGCGCGAAGACGACCTCAGGCTGCATGGATCGAACCAGTCATGGCATCTGGCAGACATCATACGTTTGACAGATAAACCCGCCGGCCTGCCGAGAGGCCCGGGCGGGCGTTCAGTGTCCGTCGAAGATCCGCTGATACTCGGCGACCCTCTCGGTGAGGACCTGTCGCTCGGCGGGCGTGGGGTGGCGCGGGTCTTCTGCCTTCGGGAGCCGACCGAGCAGCAGCATGCACGCCATCAGCAACATGCGGGCCTTGTTCGTGTCCAGGTTGCTCCCGCTGATCCCGTACGGCCACCTGCCCGGCGGGACCATCCCTCCCGGATCGGCCCTGCCCACACGCACGACCGGCATCCCGCTGAAAGCGGCGATGGTCAGCGCCGCCTGCTGGGACGAGCTCCCGAGCCCGTACGGCGACAAACCCTCGAGCACGAACCCGTGGAACGGGGGAGCACCCTCCGCAGAGCGCCGCTCCTCATCCAGACCCCTCGTGATCCGCGCCATGATGTCGACCTCGTCGTCGGGGTCATCGAGTCCGTCCTCATCCATGAAGGCGCCGTACTTCACGAGGTGGACC
The DNA here is from genome assembly GCA_050998695.1 of Actinomycetota bacterium. GTDB lineage: Bacteria > Actinomycetota > UBA4738 > UBA4738 > HRBIN12 > JAJNBA01. The sequence continues at coordinate 24,311 of JBPCPX010000025.1, read as the reverse complement.
CGAGGGATGACTTCCGGGAGCAGACCGCCGGTTCGATCCTTGATGCGGATCCTCGTCGTCGTTCGATCCGAAGCGCGATCCAGGAACTCAACCTCGCGTGAGAGTCGCGACAGATTCACGTCCGAGGTGGTCGTGTGCTTGTAGGCGGGTCGGTACCAGATGGTCACCGGCGGGCCGGCGCTGCCGAGGATCCCCCCGTGACCGCCCGTCGCCTTATAGTTCCCGGGGCGATCGTCTGACTTCTTGAATTCACGGGCCGCGAAGATACGCTCATCCTGGATCGCGACCACTCCGAGCCTTTGGCCCGCGAGGATGTAGTCGACCGCGTCCACGATGTTGCGGTCGCCGTCGTTGGCGAGCTGTCCGTGCGGACGTTGCGAGGCATTGCCGACGATCGGCAGATCCGTGTCGAGCACGAGATTGAACCAGTAGAGCGTCTCCTCCAGCGTCGGACTCGCCTCGAGCCAGATCCCGCCCACGAACGTGCCCGAGGCCATCGTGGATCGAACCACGTTGGTGGCGGTCGCGAGGTCGCGATACCGAGGGCGATGCGCGATCGCACGGGGCTTGTACGGGAAGTACTCCCGCCCGGAGGTTTCCTCTCGACTGCGGTAGCCACCGGGAGGAAGGACCCGGATGAAGTCGTAGTCGGCTCGGCGGTCGAGCGGGCTCCCGCTTCCATCCTCATCCCGCCCGGAGACGGTGCGATCGATGTCCACGAACAGCCGCGAGGCGTCCGGGTAGAAGAACTGACGACCTCCGTAGTCGAGATCCGGATCCTCCAGATCGCCGTCCTCGAACGGTGTTCCGTCCGGGGAGCCGTCGGCGCGCCTCGCGACGTACGGCAGGGGATAGGGGCCGTCCTCCGGACGCAGCTCCACCTCGTCGTACACCCGATCGGCCTCGTGATAGACCGAGGCGGCATCCTGTTCGAGAGGGTGCGCGCTGAACCGCGTGATCTTCACGACCACCGGTTCGTAGAGCTCCTGAGGGACGAGGTGATCGTAGCGGCCCGGGAGAGCGCGTTCGCCGGGACGGCGGCCCTTGTTGCTCGTGACGAGCGTCGGGGAATTCGCGATCGTGGCGTTGGGGCCGGAGAAGACCGCGATCCTCTTCTTCATCCTCTCCCCTGACATCGTTGGCAGCTCGATCCGGGCGGGCCGGATGCTAGGGGTCGTCGCTTCGGGCCGTCAAGGGATCATCGCCGAGACGATCGGATCATGCGAGCCGATGTCCAACCTCGACCACCGGGTTCGCGAGCGTCCCGATGCCCTCGACATCGATGACAACGACGTCGCCCGCCATCAGCGTGAACGCGGGCGCGGGGACGATGCCGGTCCCGGTGAGAAGCAACGCGCCGGCGGGGAACGTCAGTGCGCTCGCGAGCCACTGCGCGAGCTCCTCGAACTCGCGCTTCATGCTCTCGGTGGATGTCTCCTCCGCGAAGACGACCCGATCTCCTCGCACGATCTCCATCCGGATCGTGAACGGTGCGGTGACGTCTTCCACCGGAACGATGCAGGGGCCGAGCGAGCAGGAGCGCTCGTACGTCTTCGCTTGCGGAAGGTAGAGCGCGCTCTCTCCCTCGATGCTTCGCGATGAGATGTCGTTGCCGATCGTGTAACCGGCGATCCGGATCCCGGCATCGAGCACGAGGGTGAGCTCGGGTTCGGGGACGTTCCACATGGAGTCGCGCCGGATCGCGATCGGTTCGCCGGGCCCTACGCACCGCCATCCCGGCGCTTTGAAGAAGATCTCCGGGCGCTCCGCCTCATACACATGGTCGTACGGCGTCGGATCAGCAGCCTCCTCCCGCCGGGCGTCTCGCGAGCGGACATAGGTGACGCCCGCCCCCCACACTTCCTGGGACTCGACCGGCGCGACGACGCGCGCGCCCTCGGGCACCGGCTCCTCCTTCGCGGACGCGAGTGTCGCGAGGCTGGTTCCGTCGGCCAGGGATCGGTCGAGCGAGTGGCGGGGCTCGAGCATCGTCCGGGGACCCGTCTTGGGCGAGCCGATCGCGAGGCGATGGGAGCCGTCGGCAAGTCGCAGGCGGAACAACGCGGAGCTCACGGCTCAGATGCCGGCGAGGATCGGCGGGCGGAGGTCGAGGCCGAGGTCTCGCTCGAGTGCGTTCGCCGCCCGGAACAGGACCTGCTCGCCACGCACGGGTGCGGTGAGTTGCAGCCCCACGGGGAGCCCCGCATCATCCAGGCCGCACGGCACCGTGATCGCCGGCACGCCCGCGAGGTTCGCCGGGATGGTGAAGACATCCGACAGATACATCGCGAGCGGATCGTCGGCGCGCTCGCCGATCCGGAACGCGGTCGTCGGCGACGTCGGCGAGACCAGCACGTCGAACGCCTCGAAGGCCTTCTCGTAGTCGCGGATGATCAACGTTCGGACCTTCTGCGCCTGGCCGTAGTAGGCGTCGTAGTAGCCGGCCGACAACGCGTACGTGCCGAGCATGATCCGGCGCTTGACTTCCGGGCCGAAGCCCTCGCCGCGCGTGCGGGACATCATCTCCACGGAGTCGGCGCCCTCGGCTCGGTACCCGTAGCGGACGCCGTCGTAGCGCGCGAGGTTCGACGATGCCTCCGACGGCGCGATCAGGTAGTAGGCCGACAGCGTGTAGTCGGCGTGCGGGAGCGTCGCCTCCCCCACCGCGGCACCGAGCGCGGCGAGCCGCTCCACCGAGGCGCGCACCGCGTCTCGGACGCCCGGCTCGACGCCTTCTCCGAACGCCTCCGCGACGACGCCCACCCGGAGACCGTCGATGCCGTCTTCCAAGCCGGCGAGGTAGTCGGGCACGTCCTCGTCCAGGCTCGTGGCGTCGCGGTCGTCCTTGCCCGCCATCGCGCCCAGCAGCAGCGCGGCATCGCGGACGCTCCGGGTGAGCGTCCCCACGGTGTCGAGCGACGACGCGAACGCGATGAGGCCGTACCGAGACACCAGCCCGTACGTCGGCTTCATCCCCACCACGCCGCAGAGGGACGCCGGCTGACGCACCGAGCCGCCCGTGTCGGTGCCGAGCGCCCACACGACCTCCCCGGCAGCGACGGCGGCCGCGCTGCCGCCGCTGGAGCCACCGGGGACCCGCTCCAGGTCCCACGGGTTGTGGACGGGCCCGAACGCCGAGTTCTCGTTGGACGATCCCATCGCGAACTCGTCGCAGTTGGTCTTGCCCATCAGCACGCTGCCGTGCCCCGACAGGCGTGCCCACGCCGTGCACTCGTACGGCGGGATGTAGTTCTCGAGGATCAGCGAGCCACACGTCGTGCGGATCCCCATCGTGGCCAGCACGTCCTTCAGCGCGAGGGGGATCCCGGCCACCGGGTGCTGCGGCGCACCGGTCCCCCGATGCGTGTCCAGCTCTGCCGCACGCTCCAGGGCAACCTCCGGCGTCCGCGTGAGGATCGCGCCGATGTTGTCGTCCACGGCTTCGATCCTGCGGAGCGAGGACTCGACCACCTCGGTCGCCGAGACCTCGCCCGCGGCGATCTTGTTCGCCAGCTCGGAGCCGGTCAGGTCGCAGAGCTCGGTCGTCATCCGCCCTCGACGATCCGCACGACCTTGAACCGGCCGTCTTCCTCCTCGGGCGCGTTCGCGAGCGCCTCGGGCTGCGGGAGCGACGGCTCCGGCGTGTCCTCCCGGTACACGTTGGCGCGCGGGATCGCGTAGGCCGTCGGCGGCACATCGTCCGCGGCGACCTCGCTCACCTTCGCCGCGTGCTCCAGGATCAGGCCCAGCTGGTCACGGAGCTGTGCCTTCTCCTCGTCGGTGAGCGCCACCCGCGCGAGCCGTGCCACATGCTCGATGTCGATCTGGATCGCCATGCGCGGCAGTCTAGAGACCGGACCGCCGCGCTCACATCGAGACGCCGAAACGTGGCTCGACGTGGAGCGCGGTCGCGGCCGCGCTCACGGCGTTCCCGATCAGCCATACGTCTGTGATCGGACCGACCCCACCCGGAACCGGCGTGATGGCCTCGGCCTTCGCGGCCACGCCGTCGAACTCGATGTCGCCGACGAACCGCACCTTGCCGGTCTCGGGGTCCTTCACCGGGTCGGTGCCCACGTCGACGGCTATCACCCCGTCGCGGACCATGTCGCCTTTCACCAGACTCGCCACACCCGCGGCGACGATCAGGATGTCTGCCTGGCGAGTGAATGCGGCGAGGTCCGTCGTTCGTGAATGGCAGATCACGACGGTGGCGTGCCGCTGGAGGCCGAGCGAGGCTGCGGGCTTGCCGACCGAGTCCGACCGACCGACGACGACGAGGGTCTTACCCGGGAAGAACGACTCCGGCTCCCGTCCGGTCGAGCGGAGGTAGGAATCCAGCAGATAGAAGCACGAAGCCGGCGTCGACGGCACGAATCGAGGACGTCCCTGCGCGAGCAGGCCCGCGTTCTCGGGGTGCACGGCCTCCACATCCTTGTACGGGTCGATCGTGCGATACACGGTGGGCTCGGAGATGCTCGCGGGCAGCGGCCGCAAGACGAGGATGCCCGTGACCCGTGGATCGATGTTGAGCTTCCCGACCACCGCGAGGACGTCGGGCAGCTCGGCGTCATCTGGCAGGTGCTCGTTCTCGTACTGGCATCCGAGGTCCTCGGCCAGCCGACGGACCTGCCGCTCGTAGGCAGCGGCGGCAGGATCGTCCCCCACCAGGATGGTGGCGAGCCCGGGCTGAACGCCGGAGACCTTCAACTGCCGGAGCTCCTCTTGCACGCGCTCGGAGAGCTCTTCCGCCAGCCTGTTGCCGTCGATCACGGTCCCTGTCATGCCTCAGTCCTTCCGTCGGTGACTATGCGCGACCGAGCCTTCGCAGGAACTCCTGCTCGTCGACGATCTCAACGCCGAGCTTCACGGCCTGGTCGTGCTTCGAGCCCGGATTCTCACCTGCGACGACGAAGTCCGTCTTCTTGGACACGCTCGAGGAAACGCGGGCCCCCGATCGCTGCGCGAGCTTGGCCGCCTCGTCCCTCGACACGGTGTCGAGCCCTCCGGTCAGCACGATCGTCGTGCCATCGAGCGGTTTCGGACCCTCGTCGGGAGGTGGATCGTCCTGGAGGCGCACGCCGGCCTCGCGGAGCTTCTCGATCAGGACACGGTTGTCAGGATCATCGAACCACGCGGCGACGGTGGCGGCGACCTCCGGCCCGATCTCGGGGACGGCATCGATCTCGTCGGCGGAGGCGGCGGCCAGAGCGTCGAGCTCGAGGAACGCGGACGCGAGGACCTCGGCGACGTGGGAGCCGACGTGCCGGATGTTGAGGCCCGCCAGCAGTCGCCAGAGTGGCCGGTCCTTGGACGCCTCGATCGCGCGCCGGAGGTTCTCGATCGACCTTGCGGCGAACCCCTCGAGCTGGGCCATCTGCTCGTCGGTCACCCGGTAGATGTCGGCAGGGTCCTTGATGAACCCCTTGTTGAGCAGCGCGATCCCGGTCTTGTAGCCGAGGCCTTCGATATCCATCGCGCCGCGGCCGGCGAAATGGAACAGCCACTCCACTGACTGGTCGGGGCAGCCGGCCTTGTTCGGACAACGCCAGTCGGCCTCGCCTTCGAGGCGCACGAGCGGGGCGCCGCACGAGGGGCAGTTCTTCGGCATCTTCCACTTCCGGGCGTTCTTGGGCCGCTTCGGCAAGACGGGTCCGACGATCTCGGGGATCACGTCGCCGGCTCGGCGGACGATCACGGTGTCGCCCTTGCGGACATCCTTGCGCCGGGTCTCGTCCTCGTTGTGCAAGGTGGCGTTCGTGATCGTCACGCCACCCACGAACACCGGCTCCAGTACCGCGAACGGCGTCACCTTGCCGGTACGGCCGGTGTGGACCTCGATCGACTTCAACAGCGCCGTCCGCTCCTCCGGCGGGAACTTGTAGGCGATCGCCCACCGTGGGGCGTGGCTCGTCGCACCGAGTCGTCGCCGGAGCTTCGCGTCATCGACCTTGATCACGGCGCCGTCGATCTCCCAGTCGAGGGAATGTCGTTTCTTCTCCCAGCGCTGGAGGAAGCTGATGACCTCCTTCAGGTTCTTGGTCCGGTGCGTGGTGGGCGGCACCGGCAGTCCCACCTTCTCGGACCAGGCGAGGAAATCGGAGTGCGAATCGAAGGTGATGCCCTCCGCGGCGCCGAACGAATGCACCCACATCCGGAGCGGGCGCGAGGCGGTGACGTTCGCGTCCTTCTGGCGGAGCGAACCCGCCGCGCCATTGCGCGGGTTGGCGAAGGGTCGATCGCCCGCCTCGGTCAGCCTCACGTTCAGCTCCTCGAAGGCCTTCACGGGGAAGTAGACCTCGCCTCGGACCTCGATCACGGACGGGGGTTCCTCCGTCCCGAGTCGTCGCGGGATCGACTTCAGGGTGCGGATGTTCGCCGTGATGTCCTCACCGATCCGGCCGTCCCCGCGGGTCGCCGCCACCGTGAGGACGCCGTCCTCGTACGTCAAGGCGCAGGCGACGCCGTCGATCTTGAGCTCGCAGACGAACGTCGGGGCCGCGCCGGCCAGTCCACGGTCGACGCGTGTGCCCCACGCCCGGAGCTCCTCCTCGGAGAACGCGTTGTCCAACGAGAGCATCGGGGCTCGGTGCGGGACCGGGCGGAACAGCTCGGCCGGCGCGGCGCCGACGCGCTGTGTGGGCGAGTCCGGCGTGATCAGCTCCGGGAACGCATCCTCGAGGGCCCGGAGCTCGCGGATCAGCTCGTCGTACTCGGCGTCGGACACCTCGGGATCGTCGAGCACGTGATAGCGATACATGTGGTGGTGGACGAGCTCGCGGAGCTCCTCGACCCGGAGCTCGGCCTCGGCGAGGTCGCGCTCTTCCTGCTGCGCTTCCTTCACCCGGCGATCTCCAGGTTCCCGGCCACCCCGATCCTCTCCCCGACCACGAACACGCCCCCGCGAACCCCGGGGATGCTCTTGAGGTAGCGCACGGCCTGGGCGAAGCCGAACTCCTTCGGCAGGAGCGCCTGGATCCCGGCCGCGGCGGCGTCCGCCGCCATGCAGGAGTCGGCGATCACCGCGAGCCCGTCGGGACCGCCGCCACCGCGGCCGCGGCCGAGCGTGGTGGAGACCCCCACCCCCAACGGGTCGGGCTCCAGGGCCACGTTGATGGGCTCGCCGCCGTGACGCTTCACGGCGAGCTTCACCCGCTTCTTCGCTTTGATGAAGTAGTCGCCTCCGCAGGCGACGGTGACCTCGTTGAGCGACTGGAGCAGGAACCGTCCGACCTGGTCGACCACCGCGCCGCGGAACGTGAACATCGGCCCTACGCCGGCGGCCGAGGCCGAGGCCACCATCTCCCGGACGATCTCGGGGGCCTCGGCCGCCGGCGGAGCAAGTGCTCGCTTGCTGGTTCGGAACTCCGGGTGCGTCAAGGCATAGGACTGGAGCTGTTCCCAGAACGAGAGAGCCGCGGCCCTCGACTCCTCGGCGAAGTCGTCGTCGGCCGTGATCCGCAGGACGAGGTCCTGCACCTGGATCTCGAAGCTCTTTGTCTTTCGGCGGAGGAGCCTCAAGGGATCCCTTCAACAGGCGGGTGGGCCGATGATAGTCGAGGGGTCCGAACCGCCCGCGAGGTCAGGTCGGCCCCCGATCGATGGGTCACGCCGCGGTCCCGACCTGCGTCAGCGAAGGGCTTCGACGATCCGCCCGCCGCCGAGCACTTCGTCGCCCCGGTACAGAACGGCGCTCTGCCCCGGCGCCACCGCGCGCTGCGGAGACCGGAACTCGATGCGGACGCGGTCGTCGCCGAACGGCTCGACCGCGCAGGCGACGGCGTCTCCCCGGTACCGGATCCGGACCTCAGCCTCGAACGGCCCGCCGTGCGGTGGTCGACCTGCGATCCACGAGAATCGGTCGGCCACGAGGCCGCGACGGTCGAGCAGCTCGACCGATCCGAGGACGACCCGGTTCGCGTGTGGTTCGACATCGACCACGTAGCGTCGCTCGCCCGTCGCGACGCCGGTCCCCCGCCGCTGTCCGATCGTGAAGCCGAACGATCCATCGTGGCCTCCGATCACCGCGCCGGCGGGATCGACGACCTCTCCCTCGCGCACGAGATGCGGGAGGTTGGCGCGCGTGTACGCGCCGGCGTCGCCCGAGGGCGCGAAGCAGAGCTCCTGCGAGTCGGGCTTGGTCGCGACCGGGAGGCCGAACCGCTCGGCGAGCGCCCGGGTCTCCGTCTTGGGGATCTCCCCGACCGGGAACAGCGACCGAGCGAGCGCCTTCTGTCCGAGCATGTGGAGCATGTACGACTGGTCCTTCGAGCGATCCAGACCGCGGCGCAGATGCCATCCCGCTCCACCTTCTGACCGCCGGACGTAGTGGCCGCTCGCGACCATGTCGATCCCCAGTTCGTCCGCTCGACGCAGGAACGCTCCGAACTTGATCTCGCCGTTGCACCGAGCGCACGGGTTCGGCGTGCGTCCGGCCTCATGCTCCGAGGCGAAGTCCGCGAGCACCGTCCGTTCGAACTCGTCGGTCAGGTCACAGATCTCGAAGGGGAATCCGGCGATGTGCGCTGTCTCGGCGGCATCCCGCCTCGCGCTCGGGCCGCAGCAGCCGTGGTCGACGCCGTCGAGGTGCACGAGGCGCATGTGAGACCCCAGCACCTCGTAGCCCTGCTCATGGAGCAGGCACGCGGCGACGGAGGAGTCGACGCCGCCGGACATCGCGACCAGCACCGAAGGCATGCGACGAGGCTAGCAGCGGACGACTTCCGTTTCGGCAGCAGCAGGATCAGGCCGCCGGGGCCGTATCGTGAAGATCGATGCTGGAACCCCGATTCGACGACCTCACCGGCGCCTCGCCGTCGTTCCGGCTCGTGGAACCTGTCGGCGTCCTGGAGGCGACACGCGCCGGGGAGGTCGTCGAGACGCTCGAGGCGGCCGAGGCGGCGGCTGGTCGCGGTCTGTGGGTCGCGGGGTTCGTCGCCTACGAGGCCGCGCCCGGTCTCGATCCGGACCTCGTGGTCCGATCCCGCGAGGCGGATGACCCGTTCGGGGGGCTGCCGCTGGCGTGGTTCGCGATGTTCGAGCGAGCCGAGGAGACGAGCTTGCCGCTCCCCCGCGACGACGGCGTGGCGGCGGCGGCCGAAGGGACGTGGGTGCCGACGACACCTCGCGACCGATACGAGTCCTCCGTCGACCGGATCCGGGAGCTGATCGCTGCCGGAGAGACCTATCAGGTGAACCACACGATGCGCCTGCGGTCGCGGGTGGAGGGCGACGCGCGTGGACTCTACCGCGACCTGTGCTACGCCCAGCGTGGCGCGTTCTCCGCCTACCTGGACCTCGGGCGTTATCACATCCTGTCGGCCTCGCCGGAGCTCTTCTTCGAGCTCCGCGACGGCGCGATCGTCACCAAGCCCATGAAGGGCACGGCCCCACGTGGCCGGTGGCCCGAGGAGGATCGCACCGCCGCCGAGAACCTCCTCGCCTCGGTGAAGGATCGCGCCGAGAACGCGATGATCGTGGACCTGCTGCGGAACGACCTCGGCCGGATCAGCCGTACCGGCTCGGTCACGTGGGCGGACGTCTTCCAGGCCGAGCGCTACGAGACCGTCTGGCAGCTCACCACGACGGTGTCCTCCGCGCTCGAGAGCGGCGTCGGGCTTGCCGGCGTGTTCCGAGGCCTCTTCCCGAGCGGATCGGTCACCGGCGCGCCGAAGGTCCGGACCATGCAGATCATCAGCGAGCTCGAGGACTCCCCGCGAGGCATCTACTGCGGCGCGATCGGCTATCTCGCGCCGGCGGGGACCGAGCATCCCCGCGCTCGCTTCAACGTCGCGATCCGTACGGTGACCCTCGACACCGCCTCGGGAACGGCGGAGTACGGAGTGGGCGGCGGCATCACGTGGGACTCCGACGCCGAGGCCGAATACGAGGAGGCGGTCGCGAAGACCCGCGTCCTCACCGCGCGTCGACCTGCCTTCGAGCTCCTGGAGACGATGCGTCACGACGCCGCGGACGGCGTGCGGCACCTGGACAGGCACCTCCAGCGCCTGTCGGGATCGGCGGACTACTTCGGTTTCCGGTACGACGAGACCGAGGTCCGTGAGGCGGTCGAGAAAGCCGTGGCGTCCGCGCCGGCCACGCCGAGCCGGGTCCGGCTTGCCCTCGCGAAGGACGGAAGGGCCAGGGTGGTCTGCACGCCGCTCGCGAGCGACCCGGACGTGGTCCGCGTCGCGGTCGATGACGTCCCGCAGGATCCCCGGGACGTGTTCCTGTTCCACAAGACTTCACGACGAGAGCGATACGAGGAGGCGCGGCGCCGCCATCCCGACGCCGATGACGTCATGTTGGTGAACGACCGAGGCGAGGTGACCGAGTCGACGATCGCGAACGTGGCGATGCGGATGGGCGGGCGCTGGGTGACGCCACCGATCGGGTCGGGGCTGCTGCCGGGGATCGGTCGCGCGGTGGCGCTGGAGGAAGGGACGTTGACCGAGGCTCCGGTCTCGATCGAAGACCTGTCGTCTTCGGAGGAGCTCGCGCTCGTCAGCGACGCACGAGGATGGCGTCGCGCCGTCGTCGTCTAATCCCGCTCCGGCTCGACGGGGAAGGAGAACGGGCGCATGCCGTGCTCTTCCAGGGGGCAGTCACAGAGTGGGCAGCGAGGCGGCTCCTCGTACACGAGCACGGTCCGCTCGCAGTACGGGCAATCGCCTTCTCGCATCGCGGGAGGTTGTTCTGTTTCGTTCGGCATCGGCATCGCGCTCGGGGGGAGCGGTCTCCTGCCTGCATCGGCGGGAATCTCGCCTACCTTGAATCAGGCAGACAGCTCGAGAGCCGTCACGTTGCCGGGCCGGACACAGTGCGACCCTCCCGGATCCGGGAGGGTCGCACTGGGGGTCTGGGTAGTAGGGGTGGCTCCTACGCGGCTTCCATCTCCTTGCGGCTGCGGCGCTTGCCGCGCGCCACGTAGGTGTGGACGGGTTCGTGCTGCCAGCAGTAGTCCCACTTGTTGTAGATCGAGAGCTTGGTCGTGCATCCCGGGGCGGCGCAACTACGATCGGACTGGTACCGCTTGTTGGCCCTCGGGAGCGACCGGACCGACTGGCCCCGGAAACTCTCCTCCGCCATCTCGCTCACTTCCCTTCGTCGCTCTCACCGAAGGAGGGATCGACGTCCCTCCTCGTCGTGTGATTCGAACGATGGGAGGGACCGGTTCATTCCGGGGTTTCAGCCTGGTCCTGGTCTCCACGAAGACGCCACAGACCGGCGGGAGGTCTCTCAGTTGCCCGTGAACTCGGGAGAGCGCTTCTCGATGAACGCCCGCATGCCTTCTCGCTGGTCATGGCCCCCGAATAGGGCCACGAACAGCTCCTTCTCTCTGGCGATGCTCGCCGGCCCGGGGGTCCTCACGGCTGCGTTGATGGCCTCCTTGGCCGCTGCGAGGGCACGCAGGGGGCCCCGCGCGAACGCCTTGGCGTCTCGCACCGCGGTCTCGAAGACCTGGGCCGCGGGCAGGACCCGCTCGACCAGCTTGAGCGCCTTCGCCTCCTCGGCGTCCACCTGCCGGCCCGTGTAGCTGAGGTCCCTCGAGACCCCGGCACCCGCGAGCCAGGTCATCCGTTGCGTGCCGCCCGCGCCGGGGATCACGCCGATCCGCACCTCGGGCTGCCCGACCTTGGCGTCGTCGGCCGCGTAGCGGAGGTCGCACGCGAGCGAGAGCTCGAACCCGCCGCCCAGCGCGAACCCGGTGATCGCCGCGATCGAGACCTTAGGCGTCGCCTCCAGGAGATCGCAGGCGTCGCCGAGCTGCGTCACCTGTTCGCGGATCTCGTCGGGCCCGTGGTCGACCATCTCCTTGATATCCGCGCCCGCGGCGAACAGCTTCGGACCTCCCCACAGGACGAGCGCGCCGACGTCGTCACGCGATCCCGCCTCCTCGAGCGCGGCCAGCAGCTCGATCGAGAGCTGTAACGAGATCGCGTTGGCGGGCGGACGGTCCAGACGGATGATGCCGACGCCGTCGTCCACCTCGAGGTGCACGAGCTCAGGCATCGGGGCGCACCCTGCGGTAGATGAGGTCGAAGTCGGTCGTGTAGGTGGTGCCGTCTTCGGCGATCTCCCAGCGTCCGGTGATCGTGTGCCCGTCGTCGCTGAAGGTCGCGGTGAAGCGCTGGGAGAACGGCTCGCCCTCCCGCCAGAGCTTCCACTCGCCGCCGCCGATGCTCATCTCGTAGACGCGGCAGACGCCGCGCTCGTCGGAGTACAGCTGGAAGTACGTTCCGTTGGCCGCATCACATCCGATGATGGAGACGTTGTCGGGCGCCTCGGGAAGCTCGGCCGTCCCACTCACCAGCAGATGTGCCCCCGAGGCATGCCACTCGCAGGTAACCATTCCGCCGCCCGGCCACGGCTCTCCGCCGGGCCAAGTCGCCTCGAAGGTCCACTCGCCGACCAGAGGCTCGAGCTCGTGGAGCGCTTGCTCCGCGGTTGGCTGGTCCATCGATCCGCTCATCCCTCCTGTGGTGCGGTCGCCGTCGCGAGCTCCGCGCAGAGCTTAAATCCATCTCTCGGAACGTTCCTATCCCTGACCCGCCTTCGCGGCGATCGCTCGGAGGCCATCCTCGAACGGCGTGGTCGAAACGCCGAAGGCAGCAGCCGCGTCGGGAACGGCTTCGAGCGCGACGGCATCGGGCGCGTCAGTGGTAGTCAACCCCGCGAAGAACTCGGTGGCTCGGACCGACACGGGGATCTCGAGGAGCCTCGACAAGCGTTCGGCCGCGGATGCCGGGTCGAGGTGGGCCGGCTCGCCGCCCTCCCCCACGATCGCGAACACCTCGTCCGCGGTGAGCTCATCGGGGCCGCGGAGACTCCAGATCCCCTCGATCGGGTCGCGGCCATCGTCGATCGCCGCGACCACCTTCGCGACGTCCTCGGCCAGCAGCGGCGCGACACGCTGGCTGCCGTCCCCCACGACGAAGCCGTGGTCCGCACCCATCACCGTCGAAGCGAACCATAGGCCGCCCAGCCCGTAGGCATGGGAAGTGCGGAGCACCGCGTGTTCGAGCCCGCTCTGGACGACCACCTCCTCCGCGAGTCCCTTCGCACGGAGGAACGGATGCGGGTGGTCGATCGCAGCACCCGGGACGGACAGCAGGATCAGCCGACGCACGCGACCTTCTTTCGCCGCAGCGACGGCGGCCAGGGTCGAGCCGTGGTTCGCGGCGAAGATCTCGTCGTCGCTCGGCTGGTTCACGCCTCCGACGAGGTGCACGATCGTGTGCACACGAGGGAGGATCTCGATGAGCTCATCCGGGGCGTCGATCGGGAGCACCGCCACCTTCGCCCCCAGCTGGCGGAGCGCTTCCCCCGCCCCCGGACGCCGGACGGTCGCCCGCACCTCGTCGCGTGGGACCAGGGCCTCCACGATCGCCCGTCCAAGGAGCCCCGACGCGCCCGTCACCATCACTGTCATGGACGGCCGATGCTATCGGCGCCCGCGTGGGTCGAAGACGCAGTTACCCTCCCGTGATGCAGCCTTCCGTCGCCGACGTCGAACGGGTACGTCGCGCCATCGGGGCGACGCCAGTAGCTTGGCGTGCTGCGTCCGGGCACGGTGCCCCCTCCAACAGACGATCCCTCGTCGACCTCGAATGGGCGGTCTGCCTTCGTGAAGATCGCCGCCTACGACTACACGGCGGACTGGCTGCGAGACGAGTTCCGCATGTACTCGGCACTCGACGGGCAGCGGTTCCTGCCACGGTTGATCGGCTGGGACGACGACGGGCTGGCACCCGCGCTCGCTCTGGAGGACCTTTCCGGTGCGATGTGGCCCCCGCCGTGGGACGTCGCGCGGATCGACGCCGTCCTTGCGAGCCTCGCGTCGGTGCATACGACCCAGCCGCCCGAGGGTGTGCCTCCTGCCGTCGAGAGCCAGTTCGGCCAGGACGGCTGGCCGGCCGTGATCGCCGACCCGGAGCCTTTCCTCTCGCTCCGACTCTGCTCACCCAGCTGGCTCGTGCACCTGCCCGGGCTCGCGGAGGCGTCGGCCACAGCCGAGATCGAGGGCACCTCGTTGCTGCACTTCGACGTGCGCAGCGACAACCTCTGCCTGCAGGACGGCACCGCCGTGCTGGTCGACTGGAACAGCGCGTGCGTCGGGAACCCGGTGCTCGATATCGCCTCCTGGCTCCCCAGTCTCGAGGCCGAAGGCGGTCCCGCGCCGGATGTCATCCTCCCGGACGAGACGCCCGGGTTGCCCGCGATCGCGTCGCTGCTGGCCGGCTACCTTCTGCGCTCTGCCGGTCTGCCCACGATCCCACAGGCACCCCACGCCCGCCCACTCCAGCTGCTGCAGTCGAAGACGGCTCTGCCGTGGGCGGCTCGACTGCTCGATCTGCCACCGCCCGCCTGACCGCGCCGGTATTTGCACCTGCAACATGCTGCTACTATCCAGCCTCGTGGATGCGTCGTATGCCGACCTGATGGATCAACTCCGGAGCCGAGGGCTGCGCATGACGCCGCAACGCCGAGCCATCGTCTGGGAGGTGATGCGGGCCCAGGGTCACATCTCGCCCACCGCGATCGCACGCAAGGTCCAGGGCGACATGCCGGGCGTGAACGCCTCGACCGTCTACCGGACCCTGACCCTGCTCGAAAGCGTCGGCGTGCTCCAGCACTCCCACGTCGAGACCGGCGCGGAATATCACCGGGCGGACGAAGCGCACCACGTCCACCTGACCTGCCGGAACTGCGGGCAGGACGACGAGCTGTCGCTCGGGGAAGCCGACAAGCTCCAGAAGCTGATCCGCCGCCATCACGGTTTCGTCGCCGACCTGACGCACTTCGCGATCACGGGTCTGTGCGCCGACTGCGCGGCTTGAGCCCGGTCAGCCGGCGAACAAGGCGGGCAGGACCGAGTCCTTGCCGAGCACGAACAGCACACCGAGCACCAAGCTGAACACGCCCGTGATCACCGCGACGGTCGCGTAGGCCGCGAAGTTCTTGGAGGCACGAAGGAACCCGAACGCGGACCCCACCGTGATGATCGAGTTCGACGTCATGAGCCCGACCAGGAACGAGGTGAGGACGGCGAGACCGGCCGCCTTCCCCCCGGCGCCGACGGCGGCGGTGAAGATCAGGATCTGCGTCGGCGTCTCGGCGCCGACCCCGTGCAGCATCCCCACAAGGAACGACGTCCCTTTCTGGTAGTTCACGAACGGATCGGCGGGCTCGGGGTGCTTGTGGTGATGATGACCGGGCCGCCCGTGATGGCCGTGATGCCACTCGGCGATCCGGTCGTCCGCCGCGACTGCCTCCGCGTCTCCCGCGTGCACATGAACCGGCTCCCGCTCGTGGTCATGCGAGTCAGTGCGCATCGAGCGACGATCCCTGATCTTCCACCATGCGCTCCTGATACCTGCGAAGACGAGCATCCACCGGCTCCGCATCCGGAACTCGCGTCCGTGCCGGATCAGCGACACGAACACGTACACGCCCAGGAGGATCAGCGTGACGCCCACGATGCGCCCCATCGCGGCATCGACGTTCGCCGGGAGCTCCTGTCCGATCAGGACCGCGATGATCCCGAGGCCGAGGACCACCACGGCATGCCCGACCACGTAGAGGGTGCCGAAGAGGATGGCTCGGACCCGCTCCTCCTGGGACGAGGTGATGTCGGTGATCGCGGCGATGTGGTCCCAGTCGATCCCGTGCCGGAACCCGAACCAGAACGACGCGACGACGAGACCGAAACTGAAGCCTCCGTCGGAGATCGCGCCTAGCATGGGCTTTCGTCCTGCTGATGCACGCAGATAGCCTAGCGAGTTCTTGCAACTACTTGCAACTGGGGCTCAGAAGGCGGGTGTCTCCCGGTACGTCCCGAAGACCGATGCCAGGGCCCCCACGATCTCTCCCTCCGTACACCGGGTGCGGGCGCACCTGATGATGGGCTCCATCAGGTTCGCGTCGGTCGTGGCCGCTTCCTTCAGGGCGATGAGGGCGTCATCGGCCGCACCCCCGTCGCGAGCGGCGCGGGTGCGAATGACGCTCTCGAGCTGGCTGCGCTCGGCCTCCTGCCCGATCACGAGGGTGTCGATCGGGGTCTCGTTGGCGTCGACGAAGTCGGTGACGCCCACCTTCACGAGGTCGCCGGACTCGTAGCGGCGCTGCTCCTGGAAGGCCGACTCGGCGATCCGCCGCTGGAACCAGCCCTGCTCGATCCCCTCGAGGACGCCCTCGAGCATCGAGCCGTCCCCCATCTGCTCGATCTCGGAGAAGATCTCCTCGGCGAGGGCCTCGATCCGGTCGGTGGCCTCCTCGATGAACCACGAGCCTCCCAGCGGGTCGATGACGTCGGGGACACCCGACTCGAACGCGATCACCTGCTGGGTGCGGAGCGCGAGCTTCGCGGTGTCCTCGGTCGGAAGCGCCAGCACCTCGTCGAGCGCGTTCGTGTGCAGCGACTGCGTACCGCCGAGGACAGCGGCGAGGGCCTCGATCGCCGTGCGGACCACGTTGTTCATCGGCTGCTGGGCCGTCAGGGAGACTCCGGCGGTCTGCGTGTGGAAGCGGAGGCGCATCGCCTCTGCGCTCTTCGCCCCGTAGCGATCCCGCATCCAGCGCGCCCAGATCCGCCGAGCCGCGCGGAGCTTCGCGATCTCCTCGAAGAAGTCGATGTGTGAGTTGAAGAAGAACGAGAGCGCGGGCGCGAAGACGTCGACGTCGAGGCCGCGTTGCATGCCGAGCTCGACGTACGCGAATCCGTCCGCAAGCGTGAACGCGAGTTCCTCGGCCGCCGTGGCTCCCGCCTCTCGGATGTGATAGCCGGAGACGCTGATCGGATGCCACTTGGGGACCCGCTCGGCGCAGAACTCCATCAGGTCGCCGATGAGCCGCAGGTGCGGGCGCGGCGGGAAGACCCACTCCTTCTGCGCGATGTACTCCTTGAAGATGTCGGTCTGCAGGGTGCCATCCAGGGTCGTCCAGTCGACCCCTTGTTCCTCCGCGGTCACGAGGAAGAACGCGAACACGACGACGGCGGGACCGCTGATCGTCATCGAGGTCGTGACGTCGCCGAGCGGGATCTTGTCGAACAGCGTCTCGAAATCGTCGAGGGAATCCGCCGCGACGCCGCAGCGCCCGACCTCGCCCTCGCTCCGCGGATCGTCGGAGTCCAGCCCCATGAGCGTCGGCATGTCGAAGGCGACCGACAGGCCGGTCTGCCCGTGCTCGGTCAGGAAGCGATAGCGGGCGTTGGTCTCGGCTGGCGTGCCGTATCCGGCGAACTGGCGCATCGTCCAGAGCCGGCCTCGGTACATCGAGGGATAGGCGCCGCGGGTGAACGGAAAGGCGCCCGGCTCGCCGAGTTTCTCGTCTGCCTTCCACCCATCGAGATCATCCGGACCGACGATCGCGGGAACCGGCTCCCCGGACAGGGAACGATGGGAGCGTTCGCTCCACGACGCGCGCGATGGTTCGGAGCTCACGTTCCGAGGATACGTGCCCGAGCCATCCGTGAGTGCGTGACGCTCACGGGGCGCCGGCAAGACGTAGGAGTTCCTGCGCCGCTCGGTAGGGGTCGATCCGGCGCTCGGCGAGCTCGTCGCCGAGCGCCGGATCGGCTTCGAGCGCCTCCGCCGCGCGGATCCGGAAGCGCTCTGCGGCAAGGCTCTCCGCCTCCCGGAGGAGTCTGGCTCGCCGCTTCGCCGCGAGCGCGCCGGACGCCTCGGCCTGGTCGCGGTGCTGACGAACCGCGACCCAGACCTCGTCGACCCCTTCGCTCTTGGCAGCCGTGGCCATGAGGACCGGCGGGTCCCAGTCACGCGCGGCGCCGAGGTGCAGCATCTGCCGGAGCTCCTTCGCGACCTCCGGGGCACCTTCGCGATCCGCCTTGTTCACGACGAAGACGTCCGCCGCTTCGAGGATGCCGGCCTTGGCCATCTGCACCGCGTCGCCCATCCCGGGCGCCATCACGACGACGGCGGTGTCCGTGGCGGCCACCACGTCGACCCCGGCCTGCCCCACGCCGAACGTCTCCACGAAGATCACGTCGTAGCCGGCCGCGTCGAGTATCCGAACGGCCTCGGGTGCGGCGAGCGCCATCCCACCCAGGTGGCCGCGGGTCGCCATCGAGCGGATGAAGACACCCGGGTCGACGGCATGGTCCTGCATCCGCACGCGGTCCCCGAGGAGGGCGCCACCCGTATACGGCGAGGTCGGATCGACGGCGAGCACGGCGGCACGAAGGTCCTCCCCCCGCGCGATACGGACCAGCTCGCCCGCGAGCGTCGACTTGCCGACACCCGGGGCGCCGGTCAGACCGATCGTCGTGGCTCCCCCGGTCTTCGCGTAGATCCCCGCCGAGAGCTCCGCCAGCTCGGGAGCGTCGTCCTCGACCGCAGAGATCGCGCGGGCGACGGCGCGACGGTCGCCGGCCAACACCCCCTCGACCAGCGCCCCGACGTCCATCACGGCGTTCACCCTAGCGGCCGATCCGCTCCAGGCCGCCCGCTCCCGACCGCAGATGCGGCGCCGGGGATCGCCTCCAACGCATCGCGGAGCGACCGGCACACGGCGCGATGGCGGATGAGCGCGGGATCGGTCTCGGAGGCCACGCGCGACCGCACCATCGCCAGGTTCACCTGCTCACGCTGGAGGCGCTTCAGCAGGTCGGCGGCGCGGTCGCCCGCACGCCGCCGCAGCTCGCGCCGAGCCTGGAAGCGACGCCGGGGACTCTCGAGGATCGCCAGCTCTTGCGGGGTTACAGACCCCTCGTCCAGCTCCGAGACGAGAGTCACGCGCAGCCATCGGCGCTCCCGCGCATGTGCGAGCCGGATCGCGAGCACCACGAACAGCAGGAGCGGCAGGCCCTTCACCGCCGTAGCCACCGGGATCAGGAACCACTCCGTCCCTTCCCACGGATGAGGCGGGAAGAACTCGAGGATCGGCGAGTTCCACAGGAAGTGGCCGAAGACGGCGGCGCCCACGAGCAGCCCGGCGGAACGGAGTCGATCTCGGAGGGGTCGGTCGTCTCGGCGGCTCGTGACGAGCCCGATGGCCATGCCGACCAGCCCCGTGTACAAGACGTGGGAATACAGGCCGCTCGCGATGACGCGGACGAAGAACCCCTGCAATACACCCTCGACGTCACCCCCGAACACGGCGATGAAGTAGAAGACGTCCTCGACGATCGCGAATCCCAGGCCGCACAGAGCGCCGTACACGAACCCGTCCATCACGTCGTCGACCTCATCGCGTGCGATCAGGACGACCAGGACGACGCCGACGCCCTTCAGGATCTCCTCGACGAACGGCGCCGTGAGCGCCGCCGTCCATCGGGACGCGAACTCGGGACCCCCGAGACGGGCGACGACGATCCCCCATCCGGCATTGCCGATCGCGGACAGAGTGGTCGCGGCCACCGCCCCCCAGACGAACGCCGCCACCAGGAGCGGGATCGGCTCCCGTTCGTACAGATCCAGCAGGTAGATCAGTATCGCGACCGGCGCGGCGTAGAGCAGGACGAGCCCCCAGGAAAG
Organism: Actinomycetota bacterium; assembly: GCA_050998695.1. Classification (GTDB taxonomy): domain Bacteria; phylum Actinomycetota; class UBA4738; order UBA4738; family HRBIN12; genus JAJNBA01. Next base: position 4,815 of record JBPCPX010000025.1, on the reverse strand, counting down.
AGCCCAGCCGCTCGGTGACATCTCGCGGAACAGGTTCTGCTCTCCTATCGCCACGACCCCGGTCAACGCGACGACCGACGTGTACAGCCAGAAGGCGGGCAGCCGTGGCTGGACGAACCGGGCGTGGTGAAGAGGGGAGCGTGCCAGGGACAGAGGACGGGCCACTCAGACCACCTCCGCCCGCGCGATCATCGCGACGAGCTCCTCGGAGATCAGCTCCAGCTGCCCCTGCGGGGCCCACCCGTCGAACACCGCGCCGTTGCCGGACGGCGCGACGATGGCCGTCACGGATCCCTCGAGGGCGGCTCCGGTCTGCGGCTGCGAACCGATGTAGCCGAAGCGAACCGCCTCCGTACCGGTCGGCAGCGTGATCCGGTCCACGAGGCTGGAGACGGACAGGCGCTCGAGCTGGCTCGTGAGGACCGCGGTGGCATAGAGATCCGCCAGCTCCAGCGCATCACCGCCGACGCCCGGGAGCGCGAGGAGATCGAGGGCGCCGCTGCCGCGCGTGAGCTGCGCGAACTCGCCCGAGATGTCGCCCTCCGAAGCCAACGGCACCGTGGCCTGCTCGCGACGAACCACTTCCCAGCCGGGGAGCGGTCGGACCCGGAGCACGTCCGCGATCGCGACCGGCCGGACCTCGGGCGCCGGGAGCGTTTCGGCGACGACGAACCCGCCGAGGACCGTCACCGATATCAGGAGCGTGACGAGCACGGTGGGGAGCCAGCGCCGGGCCCGCCAGAAGACGACGGGGGGGGAGTCCGACCGCGGCGGCACATCGGACGACGCTCGGATCACGCCCTCCTTCCGGTGTCGGCGACGGACAACAGCTTGGTGAGTCGCGCGAGCCGTAGTGGATGACGCAACAGCCCCCGGATGCGAAGGCGTCGTCCGAGGATGTCGCCCACGATCGCGCGTCCCTCCCGACTCCGCACGTCGGGCAACCCGAAGCGGAGTGGCGCGGTCGTGAGATCGAGCAACCGGGCCGACGGTGCCCTGATAGATAGATGCGCGTCGGGGACGTTCCCGTCTCCCACTCGCACCTCCTCGAGCGCGATCCGGACGAACACCGTGACGTCGGCGTCCGACGCGTCCAGCACCACGACCGACGGTCGGAGGAGTCCACGCCGCGCGGGATCGCGGGCCAGGTTCTGTTCGATGAGCTCGGCGACCATCGACGCGAGCCCGCTCGGCGCGGGGCTGACGACGGCGACCTTCACGGCTCCAGCACGACCTTGGTCGCCTCGCGACGATCGAACAGCGCGTAGCCCTTCGCCGCATCCTCCAGTGGAAGGCGATGGCTGATCAAGGGGGTGGGATCGACCTCACCTCGCTCGAGAGCCGCCGCCGCCCGCTCCCACCACGCGAGGACCGGGGTGAGCCCCGCGAACCGGATGGTGAGGGCGCGCGACCAGTAGGTGCCGAGCTGCACCTGGGTCGTTTCCGACGAGTAGACGCCGAGCACCACGACGGTGCCTCCGCGCCTGACCGTGTCGACCGCCCCCTCGAACGCAGCGGGGTGCCCGACCGCGTCGATGACCACGTCGGCACCACGGCCGTCGGTCGCCTCGGCGAGGGCCGTCACGGGGTTGCGCTCGTCCACGTGCACGGGGATGGCCCCCGCCGCCGCCGCGAGCGCCAGCCGCGACGGCTCCCGGTCGAGCGCGTAGACCGTCGTTGCGCCGAGCGCCCGCAGCCCTTCGACGGTGCAGAACCCCACCGGTCCACAGCCGAGCACCGCGACGACGTCGTTTCGCCCGGCAGCGGCGAGCGACGCGCCATAGAAGCCGGTGGTCAGCACGTCGCCCACGAAGACGCCGGCCTCATCGCCCACGTCGTCGGGGAGCAGGAGCAGATTGATGTCGGCGTTGGGCACCCGCAGCCGTTCGGCCTGCGCCCCCGGAAGATCCCCTCCGAAGATCCCGTAACCGAAGATCGCATCATCGTCGCAGAGAGCCGACTGCCCGTTGCCGCAGAACCAGCATCGTCCGCAGGCCACGTTGAACGCCACCACGACGCGATCGCCGACCTGCGTGCGTTCGACGGCTCCACCGACGGCTTCCACGACGCCGACCGCCTCGTGACCGAGCGGCTCACCCGGCTCCATCGGAGCCTTCCCGTGGAGCAGGTGCAGGTCGCTCCCGCAGATCGCGGTCCTCGTGACCCTCACGATCGCATCGCCGGGAGCCTCGATCTCCGGATCAGGCAGATCCGTGACCCGGACGCGGCCCTCCCCCTCGAAGACGACGCCGCGCATCAGGACTCGTCGGGGAAGGTCGTGTCCACCTGGCCGGCGATGTACGCGAGCTCCTGCGTGCCCTTCACGTAGCGGAGGATCTTCGCCAGGTCGCCCCGGACCCGAAGCTTCCCTTGGACCAAGCCCTTGATGGGCTCGAGGTCTCCGTGGATCACGTCCTTCCACCGCGAGTACGGGGCTCTGACCGCGAACTCGGCGGTGGTGGCCCTCTCCTCGTCGATGATGCCGCCGCCGCGGCATCTCCCGTGCCAGAGATCGAGGAGCCCGTGCACGTCCGTGGTCAGGCCTTTGTCCGGCTCGGCGTCGATCTGGATGACCACATCGCCTTCCCAGGTGGCCGCGAGCTCCGCGTACTCCTCGGAGGCGTTGATCGCGTCGATGTAGGCCTCGAACCAGTCCTCGGTCGGGAACTCCGGCACGTCAGACCTCCCAGCCGGCGATGATCGAGACCACCGCGATCAGATTGAAGACGCCATGTCCACCGATGGCGGCGAGCAGGTTCCGCCGTGTCCGGTAGATCCACGCGAGGCCGAGCCCGGTGCCGACGTGCGTGATCCCGAGCGCGAGGACGTCCAGGCCGTCGCCAGGCGTCAAGAGATGGAACGCACCGAACGCGACCGCCGAGACGATCGCGCCGAGCCAGAAGCCGCTCCTGTCGGCGATCGACCGGAACAGGAGACCCCTGAAGACGAACTCCTCGAGGACCGGAGCCGCGATCACGGCGAAGATCGCGAAGCTGACGAGGCCCCACCCCGTGAGATCTGGATCGATCTGCGTGGGAAGCTCGACGGACTCGTCGGAGGCGCCGCGCAATACGAAGACGACGCCGGTAGCGGCGATCGCCGATGCGATGCGAACGAGGATCCCGAGGCCTGCCCCCACGGCGAGCTCGCGAACGACCCGCGACCGATCCGGCCACCCCATGATCTCGGCCCAGGCAGGATGCGCCGTCCGCAGCCAGGCGATCAGCACGACCATCGTCACCGCGTTCGACACGATGCCGAGGAAGAGGGCCTCTCCCCCGATCGGTCCCACCGTCTCGGAGTCGAACAGCGCCAGCAACGGCAGCGTGGCGAGCCCGCCCGCCAGCCAGGCGAGGAGGATCGCGATGAGCGCCTCCCACCATCGCCAGGTGGCCTTCGTCGGCGTGTCCTCGACGTAGGGGCCGTCCGGCCGAGGGGGCACGTACGCGTTCATCGGGTCATCATCCTCCGGGCGGTGTCGAGCGACACCTCGATGAGACCGGACAGCGCGAACCCGAAGGCGAAGCCGATGGCCGCCGCGCCGGTGTCTTCCGCGAGATAGGCCACGATCGCACCCAGCAGGATGACCAGCACGGCATCGCGCCAGGCGTCATGGCCATCGAAGCTGTGAGCGATCGCGGTCGGCGGACGGAGCACGACGACCAGTAGCGCAAGCGTGCCAACCACCGGGATCAGCGCGAGCGGATTGTCGGCGATGAGGTCGAATCCCACGCCGAGACGCTCGAGCTGTCGCTCGACGGCGCCCATGACGCCGTCGGTCTCTTCGAGGAACGCGGTGACGTGGGTGGACCGGTCGCTCAGGTAGCGGTGCATGAGCGCGACCACGGCCGTTCCGATCGCGGTGATCGCTCCCGTGATCAGCGCGACGATCCACCACGGGCGGCGGCGGCGGATCCCGAGCCACATGCCGGCGGCCGCGAAGAGCGTGATCGCAGCGCCGAAGTTCGATCCGGTCCACGGGGAGCCGCACACGAACGCACTGGCGACGAGGAGAAGGAACCCGGAGCCCACCCGGATGCGGTGCGCGAGGAACATCGCGGACCCGAGCACGATCCCGATCTCGACGTTCGGCATCCCGAAGAAGCGCCCACCGTCCAGCTGCCCGCCACCTGCGAGCGGGGTCACGGCCGCCGGCCAGCCGAGCGCCGCTTCGATGCCGAGGACGACGAGGATGACGGCCCCGCAGGCGGCAAGGGCGAGGAAGATGCCTCGGCGCAACTGCACCCACCGCGTGAAGGCGACTCCGGCCACCATCACCGCCAACAGGGACAGCACGACCGTCGCGTAGGTGAGAGACGGCAGGTGACCGACGAGCAGGAGCCCGAGGGCGAGCCACGGCAACGAGCCCGCGAGCGCTCCGGCGATCGCGAGGGTGCGAGGGGGCACGCGCCGGCGGAACGCCAGCGCGAGGACCCCCGCCAGGCCGAAGAGGAGCATCAGACCCCACGCGGCGGCGGCGACGGGCACGGCGAGCCGGCGCTGCTGCAGGTAGCGCTCGTACAGATCCAGCGGCGCCGGCTCGCCGGTTCGCTCGATCGGCGCGCCGGCGTCGTCGGGCAGGCCGATCCACTCGGCGACGGTCGCTGCCGGGTCGACGTCGGCGACGACGCCGGCGCGCCGGGTGGAGTCGGAGATGAGCGCACGAGGCTGCCCCGTGGCCTCGAGGAGATCAGCCGGGTCCCCCCATGCCGCGATCACGGTCCCCAGCTCGTCGGGGGGGCCGAGCCACGCACAACGAAACAAAAGAGAAAACAAACAAAAAAAAAAAAAAAGCCAAGGGGAGGGAGGGACACC
>JBPCPX010000014.1:0-3820 GCA_050998695.1 Actinomycetota bacterium | reverse complement strand
CCTTGACCATCGATGTGCTGACGGAGCGTGGGCACGAGTGCGTCTCGGAGCCCAAGCTCTCCGCCGATGATCTCCCCGCTCGGATCGGAGGTTTCGAGGTCCTCGTGGTGAGGAGCACGAAAGTGACAGGAGCCACGATCGAGGCCGCAGACGCCCTCGAGGTGATCGTGCGCGCGGGAGCGGGCACGAACACGATCGACGTGGGCGCGGCGTCCGAGGTCGGGATCTACGTCACGAATGTCCCCGGGCGCAACGCGATCGCCGTCGCAGAGCTCACCATGGGGTTGCTCCTGGCGATCGACCGGCGGATCGCGGACAACGTGGCCGACCTCCGGACGGGCACGTGGAACAAGGCCGACTACTCCAAGGCCGATGGCCTGTTCGGGAAGGTGATCGGCATCGTCGGGCTCGGTGAGATCGGGTTCGCCGTGGCGGAGCGAGCGAACGCGTTCGGGCTGGAAGTGCGTGCGATCCGCAAGGATCGGGACGAGGAGGCTGAGGAGCGGATAAGGGCGCTCGGCATCGAGCTCGTGGACTCGCTGGAGGACCTCGTGGGCACGTCCGACATCGTCTCGATCCACGTCCCTGCGGCTCCCGAGACGGAGTCCTTGTTCGACGCTCGACTGCTCGGTCGGATGAAGGAAGGCGCGATCCTCCTCAACACGTCTCGTGGTGATGTCGTGGACGGGGCCGCGCTCCTTGACGCGCTCGAGTCCCGCGCGCTTCGCGCGGGACTCGACGTCTACCCCGACGAGCCGGGCTCGGGTTCGACGGGATGGTCCTCGAAGCTCGCGCAACACCCCCAGGTGGTGGGGACCCATCACATCGGGGCGTCGACGGCGCAAGCTCAGAAGGCGGTCGCCGAAGGGGTGATCGAGATCATCGATGCGTTCGTCCGAGGTGAGATCCTGAACTGCGTCAACCTCGCGCCCACTCGACTGGGCACCCATACCCTCCACGTCCGGCACTTCGACCGCGTCGGTGTGCTGGCGGGCGTGTTCGACATCCTGCGACGCCGCGAGCTGAACGTGGAGCAGATGGAGAATCGCGTCTTCGAGGGGCGGAACGCAGCCGTCGCCACGATCGACGTCGTGGGCGACGTCGGCCCCGATCTGCTCGCCGCCCTCGAGGGACTCGACGATGTGATCCATGTCTCGGCGGTACCGACGGATCGAGGCCATTCGTGAGGGTTCACAACTTCTGCGCCGGCCCGTGCACTCTCCCGCTGGCCGTGCTGGAGGAGGTGAAGTCCGAGCTGCTCGACTTCCAGGGCTCCGGGATGTCGGTGATCGAGATGAGTCACCGGAGCCCGGAGTACGACGCCGTCCACGAGGAGACGCTTTCCCTCTTCCGCCAGAACTACGCGGTGCCCGACGACTTCTCGATCCTGTTCCTGCAAGGAGGTGCGACGCTCCAGTTCGCGATCGTGCCCATGAACCTGCTCCGCTCAGGGGATCGTGCGGGATACGTGCGGTCGGGGACGTGGGCCAAGGGTGCGCTCGAGGATGCCGGAGCCTGGGGCGAGGCATACGCCGCCTGGGATGGTGAGCCGTACTCGTTCACGAGGATGCCTTCCGACGACGAGCTGGAGATCCAAGGGGATACCCGATACCTCCACGTCACGTCGAACGAGACGATCGAGGGGATCCGGATGGCAGTGTTCCCCGACGTGGAGGTCCCCTTGGTGGGTGACATGTCGTCGGACTATCTCAGCCGACCGATCCCGTGGGAACGGTTCGACCTCGTGTACGGCGGCGCACAGAAGAATCTCGGCCCCGCAGGGCTTGCGGTGGTGGTGGCCCGGTCCTCGACGCTCGAAGGGTTGCACCCGGAGCTCCCGAGCTACCTCCGACTGGAGGCGCACGCGGGAAAGAACAGCTTGATGAACACGCCTCCGATGTTCGCGATCTACGTGACCGGGAAGGTGCTGCGCTGGATGCGTGACCAGGGGGGCGTCGCGGCGATGGAGGAGCGCGCGGCACGGCGTTCGGGCGCTGTGTACGACGCGATCGCGGAGAGCGACGGGTTCTATCACTCGCCCGTCGAGCCGGCCCACCGTTCGCACATGAACGTGGTGTTCCGCACACCCTCCGACGAGATGGACGCCGCGTTCCTGAAGGGGGCGGAACAGGAAGGTCTGGTCAACCTCAAGGGACATCGGAGCGTCGGAGGGATCCGGGCGAGCATCTACAACGCGATGACGGACGAGGGCGTGGAGACGCTTGCCGGGTTCATGGCGGGGTTCCGAGACAAGAACGGATGAGCACGCTCGAGCCGTTCCCGGCTCTGATCGTTCGTGCCGAGTGGGCCGATCACGTCGTCTCCCCGATGCACGACGCGCTCTCACGCGAGGAACGGGCCGCGATCCTGGCCGCCCGTCCGTACGCGTGGTTGCACGTGTCGCGGACGCCGGACGATGCGTTGGATGGTCAGGAGGTGGATCCTGAAGCGCTCGACGAGGCGAACGCGGCGGCCCTGCATCGGCTGCTCGATGCCGGGCTCTACGAAGGCTTCCCCGTACCGGCGCTCTACGTGTACCGCCTGCGGTCCGGCCATCACGTGCAGACCGGGATCGTGGGAGAGGTTCCGCCGCAAGCGTTCGTCGACGGCCGTGTCCTCGGTCACGAGGGCGTGCAGCCCGAACGCGTCGACGCGCTCGGGTTGCACCTCGCCCGCTTGGGCGCCAGGTCGACCCTGGTCGCGCTGATGTTCCGTGAGGACGACGACATCCGGAAGATCGTGGAGGCGACAACGGACGGAACCCCGCTCCGAAGGTTCGGCGCCGGAGATCTCGAGCAGAGCGTCTGGCGGATCGACGAACAGGAGTCCATCGAGCGCATCCGGGAGCGTCTCGAGAAGCGGCCGCTGTACATCACCGATGGACACCATCGAGCGATGGCATCGGTCGAGCTGTGGGAACGCGCCGGCCGCCCGGAAGGCGCCGGCGTGCCGGCCGTCCTGTTCCCGGAAGATGCCCTGAGGATGCTCGCGTTCCATCGGCGGATCGTCGGTCCGCTCCCGATGGCCGTCGACGATCTGCTCTCAGCGCTGCGCGAGCGATCGACCGTGGAGGAGGGCGGGACCCAGCCGGTCGAACGCGGTGTGTTCGGGCTCTATGTGGGTGGGCGCTGGTATCGGCTCGTGCCCGCGCGCGACGAAGCGGTCGTGGGGGTGGAGTCGCTGGACGTCTCGCGACTGCACCGAGAGATCCTCGAGCCGATCTTCGGCTTCGGTGCCGCCGGCGACCCGGGTCTCGAGTTCGTCTCGGATGCGGTCCCCTTGGGAGAGCTGACGAGGCGGGTGGACGAGGACGGCGGGGCAGCGTTCACGCTCATGCCACCGACCTTCGACCAGTTCGTGGCGGTCGCGGATCGCCATGAGCAGATGCCCGCGAAAGCCACGTACTTCGACCCCAAGCCGCAGTCGGGTCTCTTCCTGAGGCTCGAGGCGGAGGAGCGAACGCCCGAGGGCCTGCCCGTCACCTCGTGACGGGTGCCCCCGCCTCGACCTCTCGTTGGGCGCGCCGCGCGAGCGCATCGAAGAGTGCTTGTTGTGAGGGGTCCGTCTCGGCGGTGTCCTCCGGATGCCATTGCACGCCGACGAAGAACCGGAGGTCTTCCTCGCGACCGGGCAGCTCGATCGCCTCGACGAGACCATCGGGCGACCGTGCGGTGACGATCAGCGCGTCGCTGATCCGATCGACGCCTTGATGGTGGTGCGACGAGCACGAGAGCGTCGAGCGTTCCGTCGCGGCGAACAGCCGGCTCCCATCTTCAACAGCAACTTCGTGGATGGTCTGCGTGCCGGCGGTCGGTACGCC
>JBPCPX010000002.1:0-7690 GCA_050998695.1 Actinomycetota bacterium | reverse complement strand
GTACCGAACCATCATCGCCGCCGAGAGCATCAGTCCGACGGGGTCCGCCTGGTCCCGCCCCGCGAGAGGCGGGGCGGTCCCGTGCGTCGCCTCGAACACAGCGACGTCGTCGCAAAGCTGCACGACGGGCGCCACCCCGGTCCCCCCGATCAGCCCGGCGCCCAGCTCCGACACGATGTCCCCGTAGAGGTTCGGCAACACGAGCACGTCGAACCGATCCGGCGACTGGACGAGCTCCATGCAGAGCGCGTCGATGATCCGATCCTCGAACACGATGTCCGGATACTGCGCGGAGACGCGCCTCGCGACGTCGAGGAAGAGCCCGTCGGAGAACTTCATGATGTTCGCCTTGTGTGCGGCCGTGACCTTCTCTCGAGCCCGCCGCCTTGTCTCGTCGAACGCGAACCGCACGATCCGTTCGCTGCCCTCCTGGGAGATGGCTTTGACGGAGATCCCGCTGTCCTGGCGGATGCGGATGGCGGTCGTCTCCTCGATGAAGGCGATCAGGTCCTTCACCTCGACGGTTCCCACCTCGAACTCGACACCCGTGTAGACGTCCTCGGTGTTCTCCCGAACCACCACGAGATCGACGGCCTCGTATACGGACGGCACGCCCGGATACCATCTGCACGGGCGCACGTTCGCGTACAGATCCAGCTCCTTGCGTAACACCAGGTTCGCACTGCGGATCCCGGCTCCCTCGGGAGTCTCGATCGGTCCCTTCAACCCGACGCCGTTCTCACGGATGGAGGAGACAGCCCGAGCGGGCAGTACCTCACCCGTCCGTTCGAACGCCCGGAGACCGATCTCCTCGACGTCCCAGCGCACCTCGACCCCCGTGGCCTCGACGACGCGGCGCGCTGCCTCCACCACCTCCGGTCCGATCCCGTCCCCCGGGATCAACGTGACGCGATGGGTCAACACATGCCTCTTTTCGTCGTCTCGCGTCGGCGGCCGACTGGGCGTCGGGGTCGGCGGAACGTGGTGCCGACTATCCTGGCAGTCTCGCAGGGACCCGTCCGAACGGGTCGGCGGAGAACGGAGGATCGTGGCCGACAAGGGGCTCCGAGAGGTCATCGCAGCCGACACCAAGCTCTCCGACATCGACGGCGAGAAGGGCACGCTCTCCTACGTCGGCTACGAGATCCAGGACCTGGCCGAGCGCTCCACGTTCGAGGAGGTCGTCTACCTCCTCCACCACCTGGAGCTCCCCACGGCACCGGAGCTCGAGGGCATGGCCGCGTCCCTCGCGAACGAACGCGATCTGCATCCGTTCCAGGTGCAGCTGATGAGGACCCTGGCCGAGCAGACATCTCCGATGTCGATGCTCCGCACGTCGGTCTCGGCCGCGTCGGCGTTCGATCCCGACGGGTGGGACGAGTCGGCCGATGCGCAGGCGAGGAAGGCGCTCCGCCTGATCGCGAAGACGGCGTCCCTCATCACCACGTATCACCGCCTGCGGACCGGCATGGAGGCGGTGACCCCGAACCCGGCGCTTCCCCATGCGGCCGACTTCCTGTGGATGCTGCACGGCATCGAGCCGGACCCAGAGGATGCACGGGTGCTCGACATCACGTTCGTCCTGTACGCGGATCACACGATGAACGCCTCCACGTTCACCGCGAGGATCGTCGCCTCGACGCTCGCCGACATGTTCTCCGCCATCACCGCGGCGATCGGAACGCTCAAGGGGCCGCTGCACGGCGGGGCCAACGAGGAGGCCATGAAGAGCTTCGAGGAGGTCGGTAAGCCGGAGAATGCGGAGGCGTACGTGCGCGACCGCCTCGAGCGGCACGAGAAGATCTTCGGGTTCGGGCACGCCGTGTACAAGACCTACGACCCACGCGCCAAGGTGCTCAAGCGGCTGTCGCAGGAAGCGTGCGAACGAGCCGGGAAGACCCAGCTTCACGAGATCGCGGAGGCCATCGAGAAGGCAACGTTCGAGCAGAAGGGCCTGTATCCCAACGTGGACTTCTACGCCGCCGCGGTGTTCCACGTCCTCGGCATCCCGACCGATCTGATGACGCCGGTGTTCGCCGCTGCCCGGATGGCCGGCTGGACGGCCCACGTGCGCGAACAGTACGCGGACAACAAGGTGATCCGGCCCGGGTCGCAGTACATCGGCCCGAAGGATCAGACGTGGGTGCCGCTCGAAGAGCGCTCCTAACGCTGGTCAGATGCTCGTCGGCCGAGGGAAGAGACCGGCTTCCTCCACGACCGCGCGAACGAGGTCGTCGCGACCGATCCCCATGAGGTGCAGACCGGAGATCCCGTCGATCTCGCGGATCCGCCGCGCCACGTCGATCGTGAACTCGAGACCGGCTCGTTCCGCCTCGCTCCCCGCGGTCTCCAGCACGTCGAAGGCAGCCTGCGGGACGTGGACACCGAACAGTCCGTCCATGAAGCGAGCGTTCTTGAGGCTCCGAAGCGGCACGAGGCCGACGAGCACCTTCGCGCGTTCGAAGATCCCGCGTGGCCGGACGAGATCTGCCCACTCCGCCAGCCGGTCGACGTCGTATGCGATCTGTGTCCACACGACGTCTCCGCCCGCATCGAGCTTCGCTTCGAGCTTCGCTGGATCGTAGAGATCGGACAGCGGTACGTCGGCGACGCCGATCAGGTACCGCGGCGGATCCGCGATCTCCGCGCCCGCTCCGGTGATGCCCTCTTCGCGGATCCGCCGCGCGAGCTGGACGACCTGGTCGGGCCCCAGGTCGAACACCGGCTCGGCGTCCGGATGGTCCCCGACGTCCATCGGGTCGCCACCGAGCACCAGGATGTTCCTCGCGCCGAGCGCCCACCCTCCCAGGAGGTCCGCGGTGATCGCCAGGCGGTTGCGATCGCGGCACACGAGCTGGAGGGTGGGCTCGGCGCCCGCTTCGTGAACGAAGCGGGCGCCGGCCAGCGGGGACATGTGCGGTGACGCCGACGGGTTGTCGGTGACGTTGACCGCGTCCACGTACCCGACGAGTCCTCGAGCGGCCTCGCGGACCTTCGAGCCGTCACCCGAGCGCGGAGGCACGACCTCGCTGGTGACGACGAACTCGCCGGCGTCCAGCAGCGCCGCGAAACGGCCTCCTCTCGCGCTCACCCTCCGAAGGCCTGTGTCTCGGCGGCCGTCACCGTGTTCACCAAGAGCATCGCAACCGTCATCGGCCCGACTCCCCCGGGGACCGGCGTGATGGCTCCGGCCACCTCGACGGCCTCCTCGAAGTGGACGTCTCCGACGAGACCGTCGTCCGTCCGGTGGACCCCCACGTCGATCACCGTGCCCCCCGGCTTGATCATGTCGCCGGTGATGAGCTTCGGGACCCCGGCCGCCGCGACCAGGATGTCCGCGCGGCGGGTGTGGGTCTCGAGGCTGGCCGTCTTCACGTGCGTGATCGTCACGGTGGCGTTCCCGCGGATCGAGTCCTGCGCCAGCATGATCGAGAGCGGCGCGCCGACCAGGTCGCCGTAGCCCACGACGACCACCTCGGCACCTTCGAGGGAGATGTCGCTCCGGAGCAGCAGCTCCACGATCCCGTACGGCGTAGCCGGCTGGAAGGTGGCCTCGCCCCGCACGACCATCCCGACGTTCCAGGGATGGAGACCGTCGACGTCCTTCTCCGGTGCCATCGTGCGCTGCACCTCCAGCTCGTTCAGGTGCGCGGGCAACGGGAGCTGGACGATGATCCCATGGATCTCCGGATCATGGTTGAGGCGGCGGATCGTGGCGAGCATCTGGCCCACGCTCACGTAGCCGGGCAGGTTCACCTGCTCCGAGCGGATGCCCACATCCGCGCAGGCCTTGTGCTTCGCACCGACATAGATGCGAGAGGCCTGATCGTCGCCCACGAGGACGGCGGCCAGGCCCGGCGTGATCCGGTGGTCGGCGAGCGCGCGTACCCGTTCGGATACCTCCGAGCGGATCTGCGCGGCGACGGCTCTTCCGTCGAGGATGCGGGCGGTCACGGCCCGGATGCTATCGGCTGCCCACCGCGGGGAGCTCAGTGCCGGAAGTGTCGGCGGCCCGTGAGCACGACCGCCATGCCACGCTCCTCGGCCGCCTGCAGCACCGCGTCATCTCCCTTGGAGCCGCCGGGATGGATCACGGCGGTGGCCCCCGCGTCGGCGGCCACCTCGAGCGCGTCGGGGAACGGGAAGAACGCGTCCGACGCGAGCGACGCCCCTTTCGCGCGGTCGCCAGCCTTCCGGGTCGCGATCCACGACGAGTCCACCCGGGACATCTGCCCCGCGCCGATCCCGACGGTCGCGCCGTCGCGGACCAGCACGATGGTGTTCGACTTCACGCGCCAGGCGATCGTCCAGGCAAGCAGGAGGTCGCGCCATTCGTCCTCGGTGGGCTCTCGGGAGGAGACGACCTCGAAGTCCTCGCGCCTTTCGGTCACGACATCGCGGTCCTGCACGAGCGCCCCTCCCGGCATGGTCCTCACGTCGAAGCCGCCGCCCTCAGGAAGCGGCGCTTCGAGCACGCGGAGGTTCTGGCGCTCACCGAACGCAGCGAGAGCCTCCGGCTCGTAGCCCGGCGCGATCACGACCTCGGTGAAGACGTCGCGCATCGCCTCGGCGGCGGCCCCGGTGCACGGCGCGTCGAACGCGACGATGCCGCCGAAGGCCGAGACCGAGTCGCACTCGGATGCACGCCGGTACGCCTCGTCCAGCTGCGCCGCGACGGCCACACCGCACGGGTTGTTGTGTTTCACGATCACGCAGGCCCGTGGCGGGAGCGCGGCCACCAACGAATACGCCGCGTCCGCGTCGAGCCAGTTGTTGAACGACATGTCCTTCCCTTGGAGCACGTGGGCGCCTCCGAGCGGCCCCGCGAGAGCGCTGCCTGCTTCTCGATACAGCGCGCCTCCCTGATGCGGGTTCTCCCCGTAGCGGAGATCGCCGACCTTCTCGAGCGCGAGACCGACGAACCCGGGCATCCCGTTCGTCGCCGCCCGCTCGGCGAACCATCCGGCGACCGCGGCGTCGTACGCGGCCGTGTGCGCGAACGCGGCTGCGGCGAGGCGCTCACGCGTCGCGCGAGAGAGTCCGCCGTGGACACGGATCTCGTCCAGGACCTCGGGGTATCCCGACGGATCCACGACGATCCCCACGGACTCGAAGTTCTTCGCGGCGGCGCGGACCATCGCGGGGCCGCCGATGTCGATCTTCTCGATCACCTCGTCCACCGCGGCACCGGAGGCGACGGTCTCTCGGAACGGATACAGGTTGACGACCACGAGGTCGAAGGGGTCGATCCCGTGCTCCGCGAGCTGTTCCAGATGCTCCGGCTTGCGTGTGTCGGCGAGCAGACCTCCGTGGATCCGAGGATGCAGCGTCTTCACGCGTCCGTCGAGCATCTCGGGGAAGCCGGTCACCTCCTCGACGGCCGTGACCTCCAGCCCGGCCTCGCGCAGGGTGGCGGCGGTCCCGCCCGAGGACACGAGCGAGACGCCCATCTCGGCGAGCCTACGTGCCAGCTCGACCACCCCGGCCTTGTCGTAGACGGCGAGCAAGGCTCGTCGGACTTCGCGGACGTCCGTCACGTCGGTCCCCCGATCGTCACCCTGCGGCCGTCGATGCGGATCCGTCCGTCCACGAGGGCGGCGGCGGCGGCCGGGAGCAGGCGGTGCTCGACCTCGTGGACGCGGGCCTCCAATGAATCCCAGTCGTCGTCCTCGCGGACCTCGATGGCTTCCTGCAGGACGATCGGGCCGGTGTCCATCCCTCCGTCGACGAGGAACACGGTCACGCCCGTCACCTTGACGCCGTACTCGAGCGCGTCGGCAACCCCGCGCATGCCCGGGAACGCCGGGAGGAGCGACGGGTGCACGTTCAGCCAGCGTCCGCCGTATGCCTCGAGCATCGCGGGGCCGAGCAGTCGCATATAGCCGGCCGTCAGGACGGCATCGATCCCGCGGTCGCGAAGGAGGTCCACCACAGCCCGGTCGAAGCGCTCTCGCCTCTCGAAGTCTTCCGGCCGGAGCACGGCGGATTCGACACCATGAGATCCCGCCCGTTCCAGAGCCTTCACGCCCGGACGGTCCGAGAGCACGAGGGCGATCCGGGAGCCGCAGACGGGGTGATCGAGGAGGGCCTGCAGGTTCGTTCCGGAACCGGAAACGAGCACCGCGATCCGCTCCCCCATGGACGCGGCACGCTACCAGAGGGCCCGTCGACCCAAGCCGTACGCTATCCGCGTGAAGGCCGAGGAACGTGCCCCGGGAACCTCACCGCCGGAACCGGACATGGGCTCGACCGCCCTCGAGCAGCCGGACGAGCGACCCGTCGACGAGGGCGTCGGCAGCGAAGAGTCGCTCCACGAGCGATGCATCCATCATCCGGGCAGGCCGGCGGCCGCGCGGTGCAGCGCGTGTGAGGAGCCCGTCTGCATGACCTGCGCGGTTCCGGTCCGGGGCCGCGTGCTCGGTCCCGAGTGCCTCGCCGCCGAATTGGGCGATCCCGCGATCACGACGCCCCCGGAGCCCGACCGGACGCTGGTGGGTTCATGGATGGCGGTCGCCGGCGCGGCGCTCGCCCTCTTCGCGACCGCCGCCCCATGGACGAGGACAGGCGCCGGCGATCGCATGTTCGGCGCATGGGTTCCGAGCTTCCGATGGTCGATGGTCGCTGCCGTTGCGGCGGCCGTCCTGTTGCCGGCGGTCTGGTGGTTCCATCGCCATGGAGCTCGTTCGGGGGCGATGGTCGCGATCGTGGGCGGCGCGGGGGTCGCCGTCGCCTCGGCACTCGCGATCGCTTTCCCGCCGACGTTCCAGGTCGCCTCGTGGGGTTCGTGGGTCGCCGCCCTGGGTGGAACGATCGTCGTGGCCGGCGGGCTCGCGAACGTCGTCATGGGAGCTCGTTCAGGGCAGGGTGTTTGACTCCGGCACCGGGCGCCTCTTGGATACTCGTGGAGAAGCACCCGGCCGCGCGAGTGCGCGGCGGCTGAAAGGAGCAGTAGATGGAAGGTTCAGGCTCGTCCGGCTTCGACATGTCGAGGATGTCGACCGCAGAGAAGCTGCTTGCAGGAGGCAGCATCCTGCTCCTCATCGATAGCTTCCTCCCCTGGCAGCGCTCCTGCGCCTCCGACGTCCTCGGCGACCTGGGCGATCTGGGGGGATTCGACGCTTGTGTGTCGTTCACGATGTGGGGCGGAAGCGGTTCGTTCGCCGGCCTCATCGCAGGCCTGCTTGCGATCGCGTTGGTCGTCGCGGGCGTGCTTTCCATGACGGGCTCGATGGCGAACATGAACATGGGCTCGATGTCCGCCGACAAGCTCATCGGCTTCCTCGGTCTGGGCGTCGCGGGGTTCGGGCTCCTGAAGTTCCTCCTCGTGGTGACGAACGAGCCAGGTTGGGCCGCCTTCGTCGGCCTCGTGCTGCTGGTCGCGATCGGCTACGGCGCCTGGCAGAAGGTGCAGTCCAGCGGCGGCTTCCAGATGGGCGACACCGGTGGCGGGACGATGGGGGGCGGGACGATGGGTGGCGGCACGCCACCCAGCAGCCCACCACCGAGCGCTCCCCCGCCCGGCGGCATGCCGCCGAGCGCTCCTCCACCGAGCGGCGGGGTGCCTCCGTCCGGCTCGTCGGACATGTAGCGGATCACCGCATCGCCATCGAAGAGGGGGGGCCCCGAACCCCCCCCCTCCCTTCCCTAGCCGACCTTCCCTCTCCCCACCAGCCCCCAACGACAAGAGCGG
>JBPCPX010000142.1:0-6007 GCA_050998695.1 Actinomycetota bacterium | reverse complement strand
GTTCGAGCGACATGCTCGACGCATTCGACTTCCTCCAGCGCCCGTTGGACCCGCTGCTCCTCGAGCCACGCGAAGGCCCCAAATCGGAGTGACGTGACGTCGCGCTCGTCGGTGGCGACCAGGGAGGCGATAGGACTGACGACAGTCGCACGGGCCCGGGCTCTCGGATGGTTCGGGACTCGCGTCGGGAGCGCTCGCGAACAGCCGAAGCGCGACCCTACGAGAGGTCGGCGAGCGCTTGGAGCACGCGATCGACCTCGCCAGGGGTGTGGTAGTGGCAGAAGCCGATCCGGACGGCGCCTCCCGACTCGAACAGGCCCAGCCGGACCATGATCTCCCGCGCGTAATAGTCCCCGTCCCACACGAAGATGCCCTGGGATGCGAGCCGCTTCGCCGTCTGTGCCGGATGCTCGTCCTCGACACGGATCGCGAACGTCGGCGTTCGCTCGTCCAGCCGAACCCGATCGGAGATGCCCCAGAGCCGCACACCGGGGAGGGTGGCGATCCCCTCGAGGAAGCGATCGGCGAGGGTCTTCTCGTGGGCAGCGATCGCGTCGTAGGAGGCAGCGAGACGCGCCCGACGCGAGGTGCCTGCCGCGCCCGCGATGCCCGCCAGGTACTCCACGGCCGCCACCAGTCCCGCCAGGCCCTCGTGGTTCTGGGTACCCGTCTCCCAACGTTCAGGCGTTCCGTCGGAAGCGGGGATCAGCTTGTACGGTGTCCACGTCTCGAGGAGGCGGCGGCGCGCGGCGAGGATGCCGAGATGTGGCCCGAAGAACTTGTAGGGAGAGCAGACGAGGATGTCGGCGCCGAGTCCGTGCACGTCGGGGAGGCGGTGCTGCGCCAGATGCACCGCATCGACCGCCACGACGGCGCCCACGTCCTTGGCGATCGCCACGAGGTCGGCTGCCGGTGGGATCGTGCCCACGGCGTTGGACGCGAGCGTGAAGGCAACGAGCTTCGTCCGCGGAGACAGCGCGGCCCGGAACGAACCGATGTCGATCGTCACGTCGTCCTCGCGGACGTCCACCCACCGGACGGTCGCGCCTGCGTCGGCGGCCGCCAGGATCCACGGGCGCACGTTCGCATCGTGATCCAGCCTCGACACCACGACCTCGTCGCCGGGCTCCAGCGTCTTCGAGAAGGATCGGGACAGGTGGAAGAGGAGGGTCGTCGCGTTGGGACCGAAGACGATCTCGCCGGGGTCCGCGCCGGTGAGGTCGGCGGCCGCGCGCCGCGCCTCCGAGATGACATCGTCCGTCTCCTCGCTCGTCGCGAACACGCCATGCGTGTTGCTCATCCCTCGTCGATAGTGACCGGCCACGGCCTCGATCACGGCGTCGGGGACCTGGGAACCACCCGGGGCGTCCGCGAGCACCGGCGGTCTGCCGTCCTGGCCGATGCGAGCGAGCGCCGGGAACCTGGCACGGATGCTTCGGAGGTCCAGCACGGTCACAGGCTCCCGCACCGCGTGTCCGGCGGCAACCGGGCACCGGCGGCGTCGCGGCCGATCATACGGGCGACGATCCCGGCGACGCTCCGGGGTCCGCGTCCCACCCGGCCGGAAGCTCGGGTGTCGGCCAGGCGGGGTCGGGCCGCCACGCCTCCCAGTCCCGATCGAAGGGCGGCTGTCGCGAGATGATGCGATCGACGGCTCGAGCGCCCCGGTCGCGGAACTCGGCCGCCTCCTCTTCGGTGAACAATCCATCGAGGACCGCCTCCGCCAGCTCCTCCTCGTCCTTCCACCGCCACGATGTACTGTCGAGCTCGATCAGCACGTCCAGCACGTGGTCGACGGTGTCGAAGCCGATGCGCGTGCGCTCGAGCGGCTCCTCGAGGTTCACGTACCAGACGCGTGGGCGGTCCTCCGCGGCCCAGAGCAGGACGGAGTAGGGCGTGTCCGGCCACGCGAACGAAAGGATCGGCTGGTTGCCACGAGGCCGGACCTCCAGATGCCAGGGCCCGTCGGGGAGTCTCCGCACACGATCGCCGTCTCCGATCGGCAGGCCGCAGCGAACGCCACCGGGTAAGAAGAACATAGCCTGGTCGGGGTCGTCCTGGACCACGATCATCGGTCGTGCCTCGAAGACGCGACCATGCCAGAGCTCGCGGAGGGCGATCGCTTCGCCGGGCAGGAACCTGCGTTGCACGTGGGCAAGCGTACGGCGAGGTCGCGCACGATCGTCGAGCGTTCGATGACCGCGACGATCGATCGAGAGCCGAAGGATCTTCGGGAGGAGTCCGGGAGGCAGACGGACCGTGAGCGCGCTCTAGCGCTCGGTCTCGTGATCGCCATCGGCGTGGTGTCTCTCGTCGTCCAGTTCCTCTTCATCCCCCGCGACTGGCCGACGAGCTGGGATGAGGCCGTGTACCTCTCCCAGGTCACGCCCGACATGGACGGGCTCTTCTTCAACGCGTGGCACGCGAGAGGCATCACGCTCCTCGTGGCACCGGTCACATGGCTGGGGGGATCCGTCAGCGACGTCCGTCTCTTCCTGATGGTGCTCTCCGCGATCACGATCACGTTGACGTTCCGCTTGTGGATCCCCGTCATCGGGATCGCGGCGGCGCTCGCTGCCTTCATCTTCTCCTTCTCCTGGCAGGGCCTCATCCCGGCGAGCGAGATCAAGCCGAACTACTGGGGAGCTCTCCTGGGCCTCGCGACGGCCGGCCTGATCGCGCGGAGGCTCGAGGACGACCGCACGGGGGATCTGGTGCTCGCGTCGATCGCGCTCGCAGCGATGGCGCTGGTCCGCCCGACAGAGGCGACCGTCCTGGCCGGCGCCGTCGGGGCATACATCCTGTTGTTCCGCAGGATGTCGTGGCGCGACCTCTTCCCATTGGGCATCGGCCTGTTCCTGGGCTGGCTGCCGTGGATCATCGAGATGTCCGTACGCTTCGGTGGGCTGCCGGGAGCGGTGCGGGCGGCCGGCAAGGAGCATCACTTCGGTTTGGTCCCGGTCGCGGAGAACGTGCTTCTCCATCTCCGATACACGGATGGGAAGTACGGCGAGACGGCGATCCCGGGAGCGATCTGGTGGGGCGTGCTCGTCGTGATGGTCGCCGTCGCGATCGCCCGGGGCGTGACGAGGGTGGATCGGGCAGCGGCGATGCTCTGCGCCTTCGGTGCGCTGGCCCTCGCCGCGGAATACCTCTTCTTCGTCCCGGCGCTGACCTACCGGTTCTTGCTCCCGGCTTATGCGATGGCCTCGATACCGTTCGCGATCGGGCTCGTCTCGCTGCTTCGAGGCACGACCGCCAGACGGGTCATCGGCGCGATCGTCGTCCTGCTCATGATCCCGTGGACGATCTGGCAGGGGGCTGTGACCGCGGAGCAGGCCCCGAAGGTGAACCGGGGCGCGGCCGGCCCGGCGCGTGTCGGAACGACGATCCGGCGGCTGGCCGAGGGTCGACCCTGTCTGGTGCTGAGTCAGCGAGCCTACCCGCAGGTCGCGTACGCGGCCGGGTGTTCGGGTGGCCCGGCGAAGTTCCGCCTGCTCACCGCGGAGCGCCTCGAGAACCTCTCAAGGAGCGGACGAGCGGTCTTCGTGGTGCGGATCAGGGAAGTGCCGGAGGACTCGGCTCTCGGTTCGATCGAACCGGTGCCCGCCCTCGCTGCGTTCTCGAGCTGGTACGTGTACGAGATCCCTCCGACCCTCGAGTGACTCGAGCTGCCGGCGACGGATCCAGCCTCAGCGGAATCGCAGCTTCCGGGCTCCGATCAGCGCCATCCGAGCGAGCAGGAGCCCGTGCCGCCACCGGTCGATGTTGGTCGTCCCGTACGTGCGCTCCCGATATCGTACCGGCACTTCCCGGATCTTCAAGCCCAGGTTCGCCGCGCCGAAGAGGAGATCGAAGTCCCCGAACGGGTCGAAATCTCCGAACGTCTTCCTGTTGGCGGCGATCCGACGGTAGTCGCGTGCCCACAGGACCTTGGTGCCGCACAGGGTGTCCGTCACCCGTTCCCCGAGGATCCAGCTGAAGATCAAACCGAAGACCTTGTTGCCGGCCGTGTTGGCCAGGCGCATCGCGTTGTCTTCCATCGGGTAGACGAGCCTCGTCCCGTTGATGAACTCTCCCCGCTCCTCGACCAGGGCGGACCAGAACTTCGTGAGATCCTCCGGCGGGACGGTGAGGTCGGCGTCGAGGATCATCAGCACGTCGCCCGCCGCGAGCTCGAATCCCTTCCGAACCGCATCCCCCTTTCCCGTCCCGTCCTGTCGTGTCGCCTTCACGTCGAGCTCCGGATGCTCGGCGATCACCGCTTCGATCTCCTCGTAGGTGCCGTCACTCGAGTGGCCCTCGACGAAGATCAGCTCGGTGTGGCTCCCCAAGCGGGGGAGACGCTCGACCGCATCCCGGATGCTCCCGCGCTCGTTCCGTGCCGGGATGACCACGGTGCACGTCGGCTCCGCGATCCGCGGGGTCACCTTCGCCTTCCTGGGTCTGGCCGTGACGAAGGAGATCAGCCCGAGACGGTTGACGAGGGGGACCGCGGACAACAGGTTGTTCAGTGGACGCGTCAGCCACGCCGGTCCCACCGGCAGCGGCGTCCGATAGCCGGATCTCACGACCTCGAGGTCTGCCATCTGGACGAGATTCGCAAGACCGTCGTTGGACAGCCAGCTCTGGAGCGGTTCCTGCGTCTTCAGTCCGAACCGCTCCGCGAGCCACAGCACCGGCTCCCAGGCGAAGTTGTAGTAGGCGATGATGACCCGAGACGAGGGATGCGTCACGCTCGTCAGCGTCCGGAAGAGTTCGTTGACATCCATCACGAAGCCGACCACGTTGCTGGCGATCACGTAGTCGAAGGCCCCCGAGATCGGGAGACGCTCCACGTCGCCGCAGACGAAGTCGAGATCCGGATGGCGGCGCCGAGCCTCTTGGAGCATCGGGAGCGAGAAGTCGACACCGACCCCGCGGGAGGGCTGGAGGGAAGCGAGGAGCGCCCCGTCGCCACACCCGAGATCGAGGACGGTCGCCGCAGGCTCCACCTGGTCGCGGATCATCCCGTAGAGATCGTCGTAGTAGTACCGGTGTCGGGATCGCGCCGCGCGACGTTCGGCCGGCACGGCACGGTCGAAGTGACGGCGGACGCGACGGCGCGCGCGGTCGTCGAGACCGCTCGCGGCGCTGGCGGAGGTGTCCGGTGACGGTGGCTGCTGTTGGCTTCCCACGAGGGGTGGAATGATAAGCTCATCCCTCCGCGGACATCGCGCGGATATCGCATGGCCTCCAAGCGCGCACTGATCACGGGCATCACCGGCCAGGACGGTTCGTACCTGGCCGAATTGTTGCTCTCCAAGGGCTACGAAGTGCACGGGATCATCCGAAGGTCCAGCTCGTTCAATACCGGCCGACTGGATCACCTGTACACCGATCCCCACGATCCGGCGGGGCATCTGTTCCTCCACTACGGGGACCTCGTCGATTCCACCGTCGTGTCCCGGATCGTCCGTGAGGTCGCTCCCGACGAGGTCTACCACCTGGGCGCTCAATCCCACGTCCGGGTCTCCTACGACATCCCCGAGTACACGGGCGATGTCACGGCGCTGGGGACCACCCGATTGCTGGAGGCGATCCGGCAGGAGGGGAGCCCTGCCCGGTTCTACCAGGCTTCGTCGTCGGAGATGTTCGGCACGAACCCGGACATCCCCTCCAACGAGGAGAGCCGCTTCTACCCGGCGTCTCCCTACGCCGCGGCCAAGGTGTACGGGTACTGGATGGCCGTGAACTACCGCGAGTCCTACGGCATGTTCTGCACGAACGGAATCCTCTTCAACCATGAGAGCGAGCGCCGCGGCGAGACCTTCGTCACCCGGAAGATCGCCAGAGGGCTGGTCGACATCCTCGCCGGGCGTGCGGACGTGATCCATCTCGGGAAGCTCGAGAGCCAGCGGGACTGGGGGCATGCGGCCGACTACGTCGAGGCGATGTGGATGATGATGCAGGCGGACGAGCCCGATGATTACGTGATCGCGACCGGCGAGTCGCGCTCGGTCCAGGA
>JBPCPX010000036.1:0-9290 GCA_050998695.1 Actinomycetota bacterium | reverse complement strand
AACCCGACCGGGCGCGTGTTCGACCGGACGGAGCTCGAGCTCATCGCTGAGCTGTGCATGGAGCACGACGCCGTCGCCTTCACCGACGAGATCTACGAGCACATCCGTTACGAGGGTGAACACATCCCGCTGGCCACAGTTCCAGGCATGGCCGAGCGGACGGTGACCATCGATTCGCTCTCCAAGACGTATTCCGTGACTGGCTGGCGCGTGGGCTGGGTGATCGCGCCGCCCGAACTCACGGCAGGCATCCGCAAGGTGCACGACTTCCTGACGGTCGGTGCCGCAGCTCTTCTCCAACATGCCGGCGCCACCACCCCCCCGACGCGCCATCCCATCGCCGCGTAGGTCTTCGACAGCGCGCTGATCGTCACCGTTCGGTCCTCGAGCCCCGGCACGGCGCCGGGTGGCACGTGCACGGCGCCGTCGTACAGGATGTGCTCGTAGATCTCGTCGGTGAACACGATCGTGTCCCACTTCTGGCAGAGCGACGCGATCACGTCGAGCTCCGTCCGAGAGAACACCTTGCCCGTCGGGTTGTTCGGCGTGTTGATCACGATCCCACGCGTGCGCTCGTTGAACGCGGCCGCGAGCTCAGCCTCGTCGAACGTCCAGTCCGGCACGTGCAGCGTCACGGTCCGTGGTACGGCGCCGGAGATGATCGTGTCGGGGCCGTAGTTCTCGTAGAAGGGCTCGAAGACGACGACCTCGTCTCCCGGATCGAGGACGCCGAGCATCGAGGCCACCATCGCTTCGGTGGATCCGCACGTGACCGTGATGTCGCGCTCCGGATCGACCCACGCCATCCCGTAGCGCTCGCGATAGGTCCGTGCGAGCGCCTGGCGGAACCCCTCGGCACCCCACGTGATCGGGTACTGGTTGATGTCGTCGGCGATAGCCTTCCGGGCTGCTTCCTTGACCTCCTCGGGCGCCGCGAAGTCGGGGAAGCCCTGCGAGAGATTGATCGCGTCGTGGAGCATCGCGAGCCGCGTCATCTCGCGGATCACCGACTCCGTGAACGAGACGGCCTTCTTCGAAGGGCGGATCCGCTCGGTCATCGGACCGGAGCGTACACGCGGGCTACGCGCGCCCCTGGGAATCAGGATCGGGGCGCCAGTCGGTACACGCCTCCGCCGAGGGACATCGCGTAGAGCTCGCCTCGAGCGTCCTCTCCGAACGAGCTCAAGCCCGGCACGACGGGGCCGAGGGCGCGATGAGCGATCACCCTGCCGTTCCGCAGTCGGAGCGCCTCGATCCTGCCGAGGCAGTAGTCGGCGAACACGTACGCGCCATTCAGACCGGGGATGGACTCGCCCCGATACACGTAACCGCCCGCCACGGTGCACCCTCCGTCGTCGTGCGAATACTCGAAGACCGGAGGAACCGCGACTGCCGGCGGATCCCCGCCTTCGTAGGATCGGCTCCCCTCCATCCGGTTCCAACCGTAGTTCTCTCCTCCTGAGGATCCGGACAGCTGGAGATCGACCTCCTCCCATTCGCCCTGTCCGACGTCCCCGATCCAGAGGTCTCCGGTCTGGCGGTCGAACGAGTAACGCCACGGATTCCGCAGGCCGTAGGCCCAGATCTCCGGCGACGCTCCAGGACGATCGACGAACGGGTTGTCCGGCGGGATCCCGTACGGGCGCTCGCCCGAAGGCCGAGGATCGATCCGAAGCATCTTGCCGAGCAGCGTGGAAAGCGACTGGCCGTTGCCGTGGGGATCGCCCCCGCTCCCTCCGTCCCCGAGCCCGATGTACAGGTACCCGTCCGGCCCGAACATGAGGTTGCCTCCGTTGTGGTTGGCGTAGGGCTGGTCGACGACCAAGACGTCGCGCCGCGTGGCCAGATCCGCCCGCGCTCCGCTCATCGCGTACTCCGTGACGCGCGTGTCGCCGTTCGTGTCGGTGTAGTTCACGTACAGGTACCGCCCGCTCGGTGCGAAGGCCAGACCGAGGAGCCCTTGCTCGCCGCCGAGCGACACCTGTTCGGTGAGATCCAGCACCGGAACGGGATCGACGGCCGCGTCACGGATCACCACTACCCTCCCCGTCTTCTCCGCGACGTAGAGCCCCGCGTCGCCGGATCGCACGGTCATGGCGAGCGGCTGTTCGAGCGTCGCCACCTGCATCAGTCGGATCTGCACGTCGGCGAGCGTGGGCTCCGACGAGGAGGGAGGCGCGGACGAAGGTCCACCGCTCGTGGGAGGGCTCGTCGTGTCCGGCGCCGTCGGAGTGCCGGCGCACGCCACTGAGATCACGGCGGCGCTGAGCGCCAGGGGAAGCCGCCCGAACCAGCGCCGATCGATCACCTCACGATGGTACGGACCCCGTGCCCCTCGGGCCGGCCGTTACGGGCAGGAAGAGTCGCGTGTCGGTCGTCCCCGCCGAGAAGTGATTCTGCCGTCGCACCAGGATCGGGACGGGGGTCCTCGGATGATCGAAGTCAGGGCTTCAAGCGTGCTAGAAAGACGGTCCACGGCGAGGCGTCAGGGCATGGGGAGGAGACAATGGCGGCACAGGATGACGGCAGACTGTACCGGTACCGCTGGTCATGCCAGATCCTCTATGGGCACTACACGAATTTCATGGAGCTCCAGCGAGAGAAGAACGCGATCGCCAAGCTCCGCGGCTGGTCGACCGCATCCTTCTGGATCGCAACCGCCGGCGGCCTCAACGACTTCTTCCTCGAACGGGAGTATCCGTCACTCGGACTGCTGGCCGGGGAGCTGGAGGCGAGAGAGATGGACATCGACTTCATGAAGGCGATGCGGGAGTCCTATCAGTACGTCGTCCAAGGCTCAGTAAGGATCGAGCTCTTCGAGACGCCCGCGTAGCGACGCCCGCCCCGGCGACGGCCCACCACCTACCTACTTCCGTCAGACGCCACTGGCAGGCGCTCTCCGAGAGAACGACACCGAGCGTGGTGAAGAACAGCGTCTCGGAGGCATCGTCGCCGAACCACCCCATCGCCGGATCTTCGAAACGATGCTCGATCCGATCCCGAAGACCAGGTTCCGTGATTCTCGGTTCGTCGACCTGCTCGTCTCGGAAAGTGACAGAGCCAAGAGGTTCCTCGCCTTCGATACGGAACACTTCCACTGTCTTTTCGGCCACTGCAAGCCAAACGTACTAGCCCCACCCCCCGGGATTGAGGCCGCGAGGGCACGACCGACGCGCCCCGGAAGGGAGCAGGGCGCGGAGCGACACGGGTCCTCTTTGTCCTGGGTCCCGGGCGGCCGCCGGGCGCCAGATACGTGTTGCCCCGCTGACGGTCCCGTCACGAGGTCACCCCCCGGGGCTGGAGCACGCCGGGCTGGTCTAGGACGGCGGGGGAAGACGCCACCTAGGGCTCCAGCTCGGCCGATGTCCGCCCCAGGATCACAGAACCTCCAAGAGCCGCTCACGCCCCTGTGCCGGCGTCCAGTAGCGATCCGTTTAGCAGCGACCCCCGACGGCTCACGTCGATGCAGGTCGGCGGCGGTGTCAGCGGTCGGTGAGAGAGAAGTGCATGTACTCGTTCCTGGGGTTTCATGCGTGTCCCGGCGTGCCCTCCCGGTGCAACGCCGCAGGTCGGGACGGTGTCGGGATACGCGAGGACACCGATGGGTGGGACGGGGTTTTAGCACCCGTTTAGCAGCCCGGGTCCGACTGGGAGGTTGGCCAAACGGGTCCCACTAGTGCTGCCCGGCGCTTCGACTCGATCGCTGGCACCCGGCTGACACGTTTCAAGTGGCGTCCCGCTCACGCCCCCATGTCAGCATCCGGCGCGCTTTCCGGGGCGGGATTTCCATCGACCCAACGAACACGCCGAAGAAAGGCGGCACGAAGTTCACTCTCTGGCTCCCCGAGAAGTCGTGCAACGTACTCACTAAAGTGCACCGCGATACGTGCAACGAGCTTGCCCGGATTCACGACGACCTCGACGATTCCGTCCACCCCCGCCGTCTCGTAGATGACACGATCGCCGGTATCCCCCGAGAGCGCGATTCCCGCCGCCGTGATCGCGTCGTGGTACATGCCGTTGCGGACGCCCAGGTAGAGCCGCTTCCCGATCCTTTCCGCAACCTCGGGGGGAACCTCCGAGAACACGGCTGAGAAACCGTCCAAGAAGTGTCTCTGCGACTGGCCCACTCCCTCGAAGCCTGCGACATGCTTCCCCATCATCTCGAAGTAGCTCGCGACGATGGAGAGGACCGCGAACCCGGCGTGACGTTCCGACTTCATCACGCGATCGGCTATGTCGATCTGCCAGCCCCACACTCGGTCGGCGAAGACTGCGATGACCTGCTCAGGCGTCGGCACCCCCGCACCGAAGTCTTTCCGCCGGAAGTGCGGGCTGAAGAACGACTCCCAGGCGCGCAGCTCGGGGTCCATGGAATCCGGTGCCGGAGACCTCCCTTCGTCCGACACTGACTATTCGACCGCTCCGTGGGATAGCAGCTCAATCTCAAACCGCGCCCGCAGGTCGTCGTCGCCTTCCAACTCGATCAGGCTGTCGGCCATCCCTGGGTTCCTGTCGACCAGCTCGCCGATCAGGCGCGTCCGCTCCTCAGACGTGGCGGCGAGGTAGCGGAGGAGGTCGCGGCGACGTTCGGCGGTGAGGCGCGATGCGTCCACGGCTAGCTCATCGAACTAACGCAGTCTCGGGGGCACGGTCACTCGTCCTCGACCACGTAGAAGTAGTCGGGGTGTCCGTCCGGCTGGCGTTGAACGGCGGTGATGACGTCGCGCTCGATGATGACGTCGTACCACTCCCCGAACTTAAAACCGCAATCGGGGCACGCCTCCGCGATGGCACGGACCCGCACCCGGGGAACGCCAGGTTCGCCCTTGTCGTTGCCTCCCCAGGCGAGTTTGTCTCCGATCGCGTAGTCGTGCTGCCAACAGTCGCCATACTTGAACTGGATCGCCTTCTCCACCGTGTGATGGCAGTTCGAGCACTCGACCTTGGCATGCACCGTGTTGAACGCGCCCATTCTGCCTAACACTAAGTTCCGCAGTCGAACGGAACAACAGCCTTCCGTGATACGTCCATCCTTATGCGAACGTCTGCGGCCAACCGAACGTCTTGCAGATCCGGTCCCACGTCTCCATGCAGGGTTGCGCGGGTGGCAGGTCGGCGGCTCACCTACGACGAGCTAACGGGACGGAATTAGGGAAGGCCGCTCGCCTCTACTGGGTGACCGCAGACCAGATCATCCAGGGCAAGATCCTGAACGCCCAAAGAGTCTCCACGACGATCAGCGCCAACAGCGCCCACCCGATCAATCCAAGCGCACGTCGAACGGCCTTCACCAGATGGACGGTAGCACGGACGTTCCGTGCACTCTAGGGGCAGGTGAGTCAAGTCTGTTACTGCCGCATGCAGGCGATCGCGTCCCTGCCTCGATCTCCCGGTAGATCGCCTGGGTCACGCCGAGCCGTCGAGCCGTCTGCTCCGCCGACCATCCTGCCCGCGTCCGGTCCTCGGCGAGCATCGTCGGCAGGAAGGCGGCCACGAGCAGGAAGCCTAGCGACACTCTGTCACGACGGAGGTGGAGGGATCGAGGGCGGTTCGCCTCCAGGCCCAGACGGCTCGCGACGTGAGGGGCTCCAAGCGGCCGCCAGAAGCAGGAGCCCGACGACACTTCGAAGGATCAGTAGCGCCATCGGCTGCAGCCGCGGGAGCGCATAGAACGGTGCCGTCGAGGCATGCAGGATGGAATACAGACCAGAGGCGAGGAAGATTCCCGTCGCGACCAGGCGGTGCTCCCGCCAAAGGACGACGAGCCCGACGACGACGATCGCAGGAAGGGTGAAGTCACGGATGAGGAAGCCGATCGTGAGTCGCGTACCCACGTCTGGCGGAAACGCATTGCCGAACACACCGGAGCCACGGAAATGCAGCGGCAGTAACAGGACCAACACCCCTAGAACAAGGGCAATCCCGGCGAGAATTGCAGCTGTCGTCAGCGGTGAGCGTGTCGAGTTCTCCATGTCGACCGAGCAAGAGTCTATTGGGGCGCGCCGTGCGGTAGCGGCGAAGCCCCTCGGTACCTCGACAGCTCGCCGTGCTCCCATGTGACCTCGAAGTCCGGATCCCGTCCCGCAAGGCGACGGTACGTGGGGGTGTCCGCAGGGAACAGAGCGTCGTCGGTCACCGTGAAGGGCATTTCGCCTCCACGGTACCTAGGTGGACCGGACCCGGCCGAGGAGACTCGGGTCCAGCCCCACCGGGACGTCGGGCTCGCACGGCAGAATCGAGCCGCCGACACACCGAGCGCGCCTGATTTGTGCCGGTCTAACTCCCGATCTCCACCTCAACAAAGAACTCCGCGTTGTGCACGCCGAGGACGGATCGGACCTCGGATCGCAACGCGACGAGGTTGCGGCGGAAGAAGTCGTCGTGCGCGTTGGAACTCTCAACGCGCGGTCCGCCCTTCCGGAACAACGTCGCGCCATCCCTGAAATCCCCCACGAGCGCCGTGCCCTCGGGAACACGCGGCGTCTGAACCTCGGTGAGGCCGCCCCAAAGGCGATCGGCCGGTGCCGCGTAGGGTCCACCGGAGAAGTAGGTGCCGTCACCTGCGATCGACCTGGTCGCCGCCATGCGCGCCCAGTCCATCGGGTTGATTAAGACGGCGGTCGGGTTCCCACCTGCCAGGCGAACCATCGTCATCGCCTCCAGGACGGCGTCGTATCCGGCCACGCCACCGATCCCGGTGCCGTCGGCCGCGGTGGTCGACAGCGTGTAGAGGGTCTCGGCGATGTAGCCCTCCTCCTTCTCCAGGCTCATCGAGAGCAGCTGGTTGTCGATGTAGTTCGTGAGCGTGGGCGCGTCCTGGAACAGCTCCTCTGAAGCGCCGGTGAAGGCGGTCCACTTCTTGAGGGTCTCGGTCGAGACATCGAAGCCGAACTCCGCACCGGCCTTGTTCTCGGCCTCGGCGGTATCGGTCATGTCCTCGATCGAGCGGGTCGTCACGGTCGGCCACATCGCGCTGTTGCCGGTCGTGAGCTGTCGCGTGGTCAGGACGGCCTGGATGCGCGTGGGGTACGCGACGAGGCCGGGAGCGTAGACGCGAGGCAGCCACGTGGGCGCGATCGCGTCGGCGTTGTCGCCGGTGCCCTCCAAGACCGGGTCACCGGCTGCCTTCAGCTCGACGACGTGATGGAACCTCGGCGACTCGCTCTCGCGGATCGCCTCCGCCGCCACCCGGTATTCGGCCGATTCGATCAACGCCGCGCCGAGCGTTCGAGGTTCGGTCCGCCCGACGATGTCGCTCGGACGGCCGAGATCGTTGAGCTGTGATCGTCGAGACTGATCGCTGATGTCGGATGCGACCAGTTCGCCGATCTCGTTGACGCGGATGATGTCGGTGACGCCGAGGCGTTCCTTGGATCGGATCGCGTTCAGCTCATCGCGCAACTGCATTGCTCGTTCGGAGCGCATGGAAGGACCTCCTTCGGATGTCGCGGGAGGGATCGTCCTCACCTCTCGCGTTCGGAGGTCCTCGGTGCTCGGCCTTGCCGCCGTCGCGGTCCTCGGCCTTGACGCCTTGCCTCAGATGGTCAGTGTAACTGACGGTGGTGACACGCGGGGCTGTCACCGGGTCGTGTTCGGCGGGATCACGATTGGGCGGTCGAGACCCGATAATCACTTCATGAGCAAGGTGGGCATCCTCCTCGTCCTGGCCCTCGGGGCCTGCGAGGGTTGGTCAGCCGCATCCCAGGAAGTGGCTTTGGTTCGTGCTGCTGCTGACGTGATGGAAGCGTCGGGATCGTTCGCTGTCGAGATCACGATCGACCTAGAGATGCCCGGACCCCTCAGTTCGGTCGAGTCAACGATCCACGGGCGAGTTGATCTGTCGGAAGGAAGATCGACGTTCGAAGCCCGATCCAGCGATGACGATGGATGGACCGAGTTTGTCGTGGACGGCGTTGCGTATCACTCCGGCGGCGAGATTGTGAACGCCCCTGACTGGTGCGCGGTTCCGCTCTCGAACTTCGACGGCAACGCTCTAATCCAAACAGGGCCTCTGTTCGGTGATGTTCCCGACCTCCTACGATCGGCAAGCGAAGCATCCGTCGTATCGGATGCGTCGACGGCCGACTCGACGGCCTATCGCGTAACCGTCCCCATCCGTGAAACCGCAGCGGGGGCTCGGGTTGTGGGTGATAGGGCGACGGTCTGGCTCGATGACGCGGGTCGTCCCGTTCGGGTTGAGTTTCCGTTCTCCCAGCCAGTCGCCGGGTCAAGCGATCCTGCTGTCGGTGACGTCCGATGGGTTCTCTCGGACTGGGGTGGCGCAGAGGCGGAGGTCACCGCTCCATCCGAGAACGAGGTCGAACATTTCCCAGACTGTTTCGGCTAAGACGGACCATCGTCCTAGCTGGCTGGAGGAGGAGCGGGGTGCGTCGTGCGTTCCTTCAGCTCCCGCAGCAACTCGTCGAGATTCACAGGCGGGAACAGCTCGGCCGCGAACTTGTCGAGGATGGCGGCGACCTCGTCCGGCGCGAGCCCGTCCTCGATCAGCTCGTGCCGGAACCTCACCTCGCCCCGCTCGCGCCAATAAGCGGCCGCGTCGACGTTCTTGGCCCTCAGGACCTGCTTGATCCGGTCTTCGGGCGAGATTCCGCTACGCCGAGCCATCGCTCACCCAGACGAGCGCCCCGGTGGCTCGCTCGTAGACCTTGACCACGGTCGAGCGCGGGGTGACGCCGTGCCAGCTGAGATCAACCACGCGTTTCACGGCGTAGCTGTCAGCATCCCGCAGGTGCCGCGGGACATCCTTGAAGTGCGTTTCCAGGCTGACTCGCATCGTCGGGCCGGTCGGCTCTTCCGCGTCTGCGGTCTCGCTCGGCGGTCCCTGCGCCGGGTCGTAGAAGACGAGGTTTATCCGGGACGGGACCTCGATCGACCCCTCGCTGCGGACGGCGTCGAGCCGCTGGCGGATCGCCTCGCGGTGGCCCGCGAGACCTCGGAGTTCATTCTCGAAGCCGCCGACCCGACGGTAGAGGCTCGCGGCCTCCAGGACGTTCGCGTCCAGCCGTTCGAGCATCTCGGCGTCGGCTTCCGCGCCGCGAAGCGACCGCATCGCGAGTCCGGTGGCCGCACGGATGGCTTCGGCGCTCCGCAGGAGTTCCCTGTCGGACCTGGCCCGCCGCGAAATCGCCAACGCCTCGCTTAACGACGGGCGCCCTCCGAGCTCGTGAGCGAGCAGAACGCCCACATCTCCAGAGCGTCGGCGAGACGTCGGTTGCGAGCGAATCGCGCCAGAGCCACCCTCGTGCGTCCTGAGGCCCTCGTGATCG
>JBPCPX010000140.1:0-7019 GCA_050998695.1 Actinomycetota bacterium | reverse complement strand
ACCATTTCGGGAGCGAGCTGGAGCGCGTGATGGAGGCTCGCGTAGCCGGCGCCGACATCGTCGACGGCTACGCGCAGGCCGCGCTCGCGGAGGGGCGCAAGCGCCTCCGCGAGCGCGCCGTAATCATCGATGGCCTCGTGTTCCGTGATCTCCAGGAGGATGCGGTCCTCGACGCCGTCCAACCGGTCGGCGAACTCGGGAGACGCGGCTGCGAGGTGCGAGCAGTTGACCGCCAGGAACATCCCGTCCGGGATCTTCGGGAGAGCCTCGAGTGCCTCCTTCAACGTCCGGAGCTGAAGTTGGAGCCCGAGCTCGAGCGCCGTCGCTTCGGCGAACCATCGGTCGGGCGGCTTCACGGGGATGGATCCGAACCGGGCGAGCGCCTCCACCCCGATCTCCTGGCGCGTCTCGAGGTCGACGATCGGATGGAACACCATCCACACCCCGTGGCCGGAGACGAATCGCTCGATGTCACCTCGGAGCGCCTGGTCGGCGTCATGCTCGATCTCTTCGCGGCGGAGCTGCGTCGCGAGCTCGGCGACGACGCCGCCCAGCACCTCGGCCGAGAGGCTGGTGCCGCCCTGCGCCACGATCTCGATCCCGTGGACGAGCTCGTCGGCGGCCGTCCCTTTCACGAGGTAGCCGACGGCGCCGGCCCGGAGCATCTCCATCACGTTCTTCCTGTCCTCATAGGCGGACAGCGCGATCACCCGCGTGCCGGGGGAGACACGCGAGATCCCTCGCGCCGCGTGGGGTCCACCGCCTTCGGGCATCCGGACGTCGACGAGCGCGACATCCGGCCTGCCTGACTCGGCGATCCGGATCGCCTCTTCGGCATCACCGGCCGTCCCGATCAGCTCGACCCGTTCCTCGTGGCTGAGGAGCTCCGTGAGTGCTGTGCGCAGCCCGGGCTCGTCGTCGGCCAGCAGCACCCGGATGGGATCGACGGAGTCACGGGCCCCGATCTCGATGAGGGTTCCGTCCGAGGCCATCGCGCGACGGTACAGGTCAACCCGGGGCTACTCAAGCATCCGGGTAGCATCTCTGCCGTAGCCCAGATGGAGGTTACCCAAGCGGGGGTATCGTCCAGGATGGAGCAGATGGACGCTCACGAGGTGCGTGCGCCGAGGGGATCCGAGCTGAGCTGCCGGTCGTGGCCACAGGAGGCCGCGATGCGGATGTTGATGAACAATCTGGATCCGGAGGTCGCGGAGCGTCCGGAGGACCTCGTCGTCTACGGGGGAACCGGTCGCGCTGCGAGGTCGTGGGACGCATACCACGCCATCGTCCGGACCCTCAAGGATCTCGGCGACGACGAGACGCTGCTGATCCAGTCCGGGAAGCCTGTGGGGGTCTTCCGGACCCACGAGATGGCGCCACGCGTCCTGATCTCGAACGCGATGCTCGTGCCGAAGTGGGCCGACTGGGAGACCTTCCGGGAGCTCGAGCACGCGGGTCTCACGATGTACGGGCAGATGACCGCCGGCTCGTGGATCTACATCGGAACCCAGGGGATCCTGCAGGGAACCTACGAGACCCTCGCCGAGTGCGCGACACAGCGATTCGGCGGCACCCTGGCGGGCACCATCACGCTCACCGGCGGCCTCGGGGGGATGGGGGGAGCCCAGCCTCTGGCCGTGACCATGAACGAAGGCGTCGCGATCTGCGTCGAGGTCGACCCGCTGAGCATCGAGCGGCGGATCAAGACCAGGTATCTCGATCGCGAGACCGCCGACCTCGAGGAGGCCCTCCGCTGGGCCGAGGAGGCGAAGGCCGCACGCGAGCCGCTCTCGATCGGCCTGCTCGGGAACTGCGCCGACGTGGCGCCGGAGCTGGTCGCTCGGGGCTTCCGGCCCGACATCGTGACCGATCAAACCAGCGCGCACGATCCGCTCGGTGGCTACGTGCCGGCGGGACTCTCCCTCGAGGAGGCGGCGGCGCTCCGGGAACGGGATCCGAAGGAGTACCAGCGCCGATCGGCTGCGTCGATGGCTCGTCACGTGGAGGCCATGGTCGGGTTCCTCGACGCCGGCTCGGTCGTCTTCGACTACGGGAACAACCTGCGTGCAGGTGCGGAGTTGGGCGGCTTCGGGCGCGCGTACGCGTACCCGGGATTCGTCCCGGCGTTCGTCCGCCCGATGTTCTGTGAGGGGAAAGGCCCGTTCCGGTGGGCGGCGCTCTCCGGCGACCCGGAGGACATCGAGAAAACCGACCGAGCGGTCGCCGAGCTGTTCCCCGAGGACGAGCGTCTGCTGCGGTGGCTCGAGATGGCGGGGGAGCGAGTCGCGTATCAGGGACTGCCCGCTCGGATCTGCTGGCTCGGGTATGGGCAGCGCGCGAAGGCAGGGATGCGTTTCAACGAGATGGTTGCCAGCGGCGAGTTGTCGGCGCCGATCGTGATCGGACGCGACCACCTGGACAGCGGGTCCGTCGCGTCCCCCTACCGGGAGACCGAGGGGATGAAGGATGGCTCGGACGCGATCGCCGACTGGCCGATCCTGAATGCGTTGATCAATACCTCGGCCGGCGCCCACTGGGTGAGCGTGCATCATGGCGGTGGGGTGGGGATCGGCTACTCGATCCACGCCGGGATGGTCGTGGTGGCGGACGGCACGGAGAACGCGGCGGCGCGTCTGGATCGGGTCCTCACGACCGACCCCGGCACCGGCGTGATCCGGCATGCGGACGCGGGATACGAGCGGGCGCTCGAGGTCGCGGCCGCGCGCGGGATCCGCCTGCCCTGGTGCGAGTGATATTGCAACCCAGCAATATCAACTGATAGGATCTCGTCCATGGAACCCGCCCAGATCGGTCGACTCGTGGAACGCCTTCGCCGTGAGGCTGGGCTCACCCAGGCTGCTCTCGCGTCCCGGATCGGCACGACCCAGGCGGCACTCTCCAAGATCGAGACGGGGCGCACCTTGCCCGGGCTGGAGCTCCTCGATCGGGTTGCGAGGGCCGTCGGTCGTCCGATCACGTTCACTCTCGGGGAGACATCGCGACCGATCCCGCGGGAGGAGCGCCGACGCCGCGTCCGTCGGGTGCTTGGGGACTACCGGTTCGACCCGTGGGAACGGGCACCGAGCCCTGCGGAGCGGGAAAGCCTGCTCGCGGACGGTTTGACCCGTGAACGTCTCTCGCGCTGAAGCGCTGCTCCGCAAAGCGGCCGGCGAACGGAATCGTTCGCGGCGCCACCTCCTGGTGGCGGCTGCCCTTCGCGATGCCCTCCGCGTCGAACCCGTCGTGGTCGGCGGCACCGCGGAGGAGATCCAGTCCGGATCGCCCTACCACCAGACCGACCTCGACCTCTGTGGAGTGGTCGCGCCCGACGAGCGAGTCACCATGCGAGGACTAGGGTTCCGCAAGCGAGGGCGGCATTGGTTCCACGACGATTCCATGGTTGCGGTTGAGTTTCCGGACTCCCGGATCGACGGCGACGACGATCGTGTCGAGCGGATCAGGGTGGGTGGTGGCACCGCGGCCGTGATCGGGATCGATGACCTCTACCTGGACCGCCTGCGCCAGGCGACCGCCCCGATGGCCAACGTCGAGGCGAGTATCGGGTTCCACTCAGCCCTGGCGGTGGCGGCGGGCGGGTTCGATCGGATCGATCGCCGATACGTGTTGGCGCGCATCCGTGAGATCGAGCGGTCCGAAGGCAGGATCGGCGAACGGATGCGACGTCTCGACTCCCGGATCCGGCGCCGCGTTCGACGAGCCCTCGCTCCAGAAGAGGGTGCCGGTCCGCAGTAGGCTCGAACCCGTGAAGGTCATCGAGCATCTCGCGAACGCGACGAACCCCTTCGTGAGCGTGGAGATCATCCCGCCCCGCCGGGGCGCCAACGTGCAGCGCATCTACGAGGCTGTCTCCTCGCTGATGCCGTACGAGCCACCCTTCATCGACATCACGAGCCACGCGGCGGAAACCGTGTGGGATGAGGTTCCCGGTGGCACCTATCGGCGTCGCGTGACGCGCAAGGCTCCGGGCACGTTCGGCCTCTGCGCAGCGATCAAGTACCGCTTCGACGTCGACCCGGTTCCGCACGTCCTCTGCAACGGGTTCACGCGCGAGGAGACGGAGGATTCGCTGATCGAGCTCAACTACCTCGGGATCGAGAACGTCCTCGCGATCCGGGGCGATGGCGAGCGCCGGGTGCCGCCGGACGGCCGCAGCGCGAACGAAGGTGCGCTCGAGCTCGTCGGGCAGGTGGCCGCGATGAACCGCGGCGAATACCTCGAGGAGTTGGTCGAATCCACGCCGACGGACTTCTGCATCGGCGTCGCGGCGTACCCGGAGAAGCACGAAGAGGCGCCGAACCTCGAGCGGGACATCGGCGTGCTCCTGGAGAAGCAGCGGGCGGGCGCCGAGTACGCCGTGACCCAGCTGTTCTACGACAACGAGGTCTTCTTCCGGTTCGTGAAGTCCTGCCGCGACCAGGGCGTCACGATCCCGATCATCCCGGGGCTCAAGATCCTCACCCGCCGGACGCACGTCACGAGCATCCCGAGAACGTTCAACGTCGCGGTGCCCGAGGCGCTCGTCGCCGAGGTTGCATCCGTGGGAGACGACGATGTCGCCGAGGTGGGGATCCGGTGGGCGTACGAGCAGACGCTGCAGCTGTTCGAGCAGGGCGTACCGTCGGCCCACTTCTACGTGATGCAGGACACCGGTCCGCTCGTGTCGCTGATGGAGATGCTGAAGCAGAGCCTCTGACTACGGATCAGACGTTTGGGGGGTCGACTCCCTCCCGGCGCGCTTCTGCAGGTCAGAGGCGGTTTCGAGTCTTCGACCGTGGCGTCAGCGGGACGTACAGCGCTCGCTGAACTCGCTAGGGTTGCCGGAGTTGCTGAGATCCGCCATGGCGCAGGAGCGGACGATGGACGATGGAAGCACGCACGTTGCAGATGCCCGGGGTCGCACGACGAAGCCTGGCATCGCGTTCGTCCTCGTCGCGCTCTTGACGGCCGTGCTCTACTCCTTCTTCTTCGGCGTCGCCATCGTGGGCGACGCGGGTTTCACATCCGATGAAGCGGTCCATGTGGCAGGCGCACTTGGGTTCACGGCCGCGCTCCTCCTGGGCCTGGTCATCCAGGTGGTTCGGCCCACCGCAGCAGCGGGTTTCTGGATCACGACTGCAGGTATCGTCGGGATGCTGGTGTACGTGTCAATCGTTGGTGACCCAGACAACTACGGAGGCCAGGCCGGACCATTCGACTATGCCTACCTGATCTTCGCGGTACCGATCCTGGTCCTCCTTGCGTTTCATCCTGCCCGTCGGGAACTGCTTCGTGGTGCCAGGCCCAACGCGATCGTGATTGTCACCCTGGCCATCGCGGCCATTCCGCTCGTCGCCTACGGCGTCGATCAAGCTCTGGTCCAGCGGAACAGTTGGCCACCGAAATCTGACCCGCACCACACGCGCACTGGCACACGATGGCTTGGACCTCGACGCGATCCTGGTTCTCGGCTTGGTGACTGCGCTACGGATACCGGGTTGGAGGATCGCGGCATCGGCTGCGAGCGGGATGGCGATCCTGCTCGGGCTCGTGTCGATCGTGTGGCCCGACGCTGCCTCGTCCCTCGGACGAGCCTGGGGCCTTGGGGCGGTGATGGGCGGGGTGATCTTCCTTGTTGTCGCTCTGCGTCAGGCGGATCCGCAGACGCAGCAGCCAGCGATCGCGACGCCCGGTTAGACGATTCCGGGGTCCTCATGTGACAGGTGATAACTCGGCGCACGGCGCTCGGGACCGACCTGCGGAAACGCTGGCCCGCACACCTTTCAGTCCCACCTGACTACGGATCAGACGTTTGGGGGGTCGACTCCCTCCCGGCGCGCTCACTGGAGAAGGCGATGTTCCGTCCTGGCAGCGGTCCACCCAACACCAGATGGGCCCAGGCAGGTCCGCTCATGTTCCGAGCTTGTCAGCGGTACGGCTCCGAACCGGGATGACCTGTTTGACCCTATAAGAGATGTTGTAGGGTTGTCTCGTGCCACCTCGGAAGACCTCGACCGGTCGATTCACGCATCGAGTGGCGGGGCTCCCTGCGATGCGTGCGCTAGCGCACCCGACGCGAGTCCGGATGCTCCACCTCCTCCGCGCCGAAGCCCTGTCCGCCTCGGAGCTCGCCCGCCGCCTCGGGATCCGGTTCGGCTCCGCCCAGTACCACCTCCGGTTCCTGGAGCGGGCGGGGATCGCGCTTCGCGTGGGGGAGCGGAGCCGGCGCGGCGGCACCGAGATCCTGTTCGAGGTGCCCCACGGACTGTGGGTCGACGTGGAGCCGGACGCT
This sequence comes from Actinomycetota bacterium, assembly GCA_050998695.1. Lineage (GTDB taxonomy): Bacteria > Actinomycetota > UBA4738 > UBA4738 > HRBIN12 > JAJNBA01. Next base: position 730 of record JBPCPX010000140.1, on the reverse strand, counting down.
CCGCTGGGGATGCGCCAGGCGATGAACCGGGCGTACGTCGCCGAGCTCCTGCGGCGGATGGACGCAGCCGCGACCGAACGCCACGACGTCGACCACGATGTGTTGTCGACGCGGGAGATCGAGCTCGACGCCGACGGGGTCGACGCCGCGAACGAGGCGGTGCAGGCGTTCCTCCACCGCCTCGACGAGCTCGCGCTCCCGGGTCCGACGGAGGGCTCGACGACGTTCACGGCCGCGACGGTCTTGCTCCAGATGCCGGGGCCCGACGCATGAGCGAGGACGTGACGAACCCGATCCGCGACGCGCCGGCGTTCCGCCGGTTGGTTGCCGCCCGCACCGTGTCCCACGTCGGCGACGGGATCGCGCTGATCGCGCTCGTCCTCCTGGTGCAGGAGGAGCGTGGCACCGGTACCGCCGTCGGCGCGCTCCTTCTCGCTACGTCGATCCCACGCTTCCTCGGACCGCTCGCGGGCGTCGTCGTGGACCGGGTGGAGCAGCGGTCGCTGATGGTTGCGTGCGACATCGGCCAGGCCGCGATCTTCGGCACGATCGCCTGGCTCGACCCATCGTTCCCGGTGCTGCTCGGGCTCGTCGCGCTCGCGGCGGTCTTCGACACGCTGTTCGCGCCGGCCGGACGGAGCGACCTGCCGGCGCTCGTCCGGACGGAGAAGCTGATGCGAGAGAACGCATGGATCGGGATGTCCCTGAACATACAGGTTGCGGCCGGCCC
>JBPCPX010000149.1:0-6521 GCA_050998695.1 Actinomycetota bacterium | reverse complement strand
GCGCTCGATCGCAGACGTGAGCCACGTGCCGTCCTGCGATCCGCGGAGCTCCTCCCGAGGGTAGGCGCTTGCCGTCTGTATCCCCCCCCCCCAAACCCCCCCCCCACCCCCCCCCCCCCCCCCCCCCCCCCCCCCCCCCCCCCGCCCCCTTCGTATCCCCGGCGTCAATCCTCGGGACGGTCGAGGCGGAGGTCGGCCAGCATCGCCTCGGTGCGCTCGATCGCGGATGTCAGCCACGTACCGTCTTGCGGTCCGCGGATCTCCTCGCGCGGGTAGGCGAACTGGTTCAGCGTCTCGTCCGATCCCACCTGGATCCCCTTGGTCACCAGGTACTCGCCGAGGGCGAACTCCCAGCTGAAGACGGCGCTGCCATCCCGATAGACGTGCACCGTGTACGTGAGGTAGCGGTTGGGTTGAGCGACATGGAGCTGCGCCCCGCTCCCGAAGCCACGTTCCTCCCGCGGGTGGAACCCGAAGCGCGCGAGTGCCTCATCGAACTCCATCGGTCGGTGAGCCTATCCACCCCGTCAGCGAACGATGGAGAGGACCTCCTCATCCGCCACGTCCGCCAGCTGGAGCTGCTCGGCATGGCGCGCCCGTGCGATCGAGCCGCGCGCCTTGCCGAGGTTGGATCGGAACTCGTCGGCGCCGTTCGCGATCATCGTGCCGGCCTTCGAGAACTTGTTCTCCACGATGGCGTCCATCGAATCGAGGAGCGTCCCGACCTCGGCCAGCGCGGCCTGCACGTCCGCGGCATCGCCGAAGCGCTCGACCAGCGCGTACAGGAACATGATGATCGGAAGGGCGCTCGAATAGGGCACGATGACCACGCCGCGCATGAAAGCCTCGGTGTGGGCACGGGACAACACCTGGTAGGCGGCGTCCGGCACGGCCGCGACGGCGACCGGTGCGGTCACCGACGTGTCGATGTACTGCCCGACCTCCTTGGCGCGCGCGGCGACCGCCTTCTCCACCTTCCGCGCGCAGGCGTCGCGCCGGGTCGGGTCCTCCTCCGCCTCCATCGCCTCGAGCTCCGCCACGGCCGACCATTTGGAATCGATCGGCAAGCGTCTGCCGTCCGGGAGGCGCAGGCCGAACTCCACGACCTTGCCGTTGACACGGAAGTCCGACGCGAGCATGGACGGGGGGAGCTGGCCGAGGTGTTCGCGCAGGACGTGCTCGCCGGCCCGACCCTTCGTGTTCCCTCCTGCGAGGACCGTCGCGAGCCGGCGAACGACCTCCCGGTTCTCGGTGTCCGACGATCGACGCTCCTCGTCGCGCACCTGGAGCTGCTCCAACACCTGACGCGTGGCCTCCAGGCCTGTGCGGAGGTGCTCGGCCGAGACGTCGCGCTGGCCCGAGGCGTCGGCGATCCGACGGAGCTCGGCAGCCTGCACCTCCAACCTGGCGGTCAGCTGCGCGTGGAGCTGAGCGTTCACGGCGCCGAGGGCGTTGAGAGCCTCGAGGGCCTCCGGGTCCTCGACCGGCGGCTGTTGGCGGCGGAGTACGAGCAGCACGCCTATGGCGACACCAACGCACGCCGCGAGTGACGCGATCAGGACATCGTTGGTCATCCGGTCACCTTCCCTGAGGGGGTCATGGCGCCACCGTACCCCCGGAGAGTGACAAGACTTGGGAAGCGCCGAAGGAGAGGGATACCATCCTCGGATGACCCCCCATCCGCTCGAGCTCTATCGGGTCTCCGGGACACACCGTGAGGTGGGGATCCAGATGGGTGAGCTCGGCGCCGAACAGATCCGACGAGGGATCGAGACTTTCGACGCGCACCTCCCGGAAGGGCGCTCGCGAGATGAGCAGCTGACGCTCTCACAGGCGTACCGGGACATGACCGCGCCGTCGCTCCCCTGGCTGCTCGAGGAACTCGACGGCTGCGCGGCGGGCGCGGGGGTCGATGCATCGGAGTTCTTCGCGACGACGGTCGAGGAGCTCTGGTACACGCCGTATCCGAAGCAGACCGAGGGCCGCTGCAGCGACGTCGTCGCCGGCCCGGACGCGACGGCGGATGGCCATCTGTGGGTGGGTCACAACAACGACCTTCGTCCGGAGATGGAGGCGGACATCGTCGCGATCGAGAAGCACGTCGACGACGAGCCGGTGATCCTCCAGATCGGCGGTGTGCCGTGGATCAGCGTGGGCTGGAACCAGGTCGGGCTCTCCCTCACCGGGAACGAGCTGAGCCCCAACGACGAGCGCGTCGGGATCTCACGATCGCACCAGGTCTTCGAGATGCTCCGGGCCCGGAACCTCCACGAGATGATCGCGATGGCGATCCGGTCGGACCGAGCGTCCTCCTACAACAACGTGCTCGCCGACCGTCACGGGGATGTCGCGAACATCGAGGGCAGTGCCACCGACGTCGAGATCTCGCACCTCGACGAGCGCGACCACTTGACGCACACGAACCACTACGTCAGCGAGCGGATGCGACCCTACGAGGGCGATCTCGACTACTCCGTTCGATCCGACGTCCGATTCTGCCGGGCTCGTGACCTGCTCGCCGACCACCCTGACGGATCCGTGTCGCCCGAGGTGCTGCGAAGCATCCTTTCCGATCACGAGAACCAGCCGAACGAGGTCTGCCGGCACCCCGAGTGGGGTCATCCGACATCCAAGACCGTGTTCTGGTGCCTGGCCGACGTGACCGCCGGCCGAGTGGTGTTCGGCCGCGGGAACCCGTGCGACTCGATGGATCAGGAGTACGTGTTCGCCGGCTACGGGGCCGCCTGAACCGCGGACCGGATCCGATCTGCGGTCGCCTCGTCGCCGCTCTCGTTCGCCAGGTCGGTGACGCTCCGTCCCTCTTCGTTGGTCGCGGTGGGATCCGCTCCCGCAGCGAGGAGGAGTTCGACGCTGGTCAGGTCGCCGTTCATGGCGGCAGCGTGGAGCGGGGTCCATCCCGCGGACTGACGCACGTTCGGGTTCGCTCCCGCGTTGAGGAGGATCCGAACGACGTCGGCATGCAAGCGGCTCACCGCGGAATGCATCGCGGTCCCCGTCATCCACCCGCGGCCGAAGGCGTCGACCTCGGCGCCGCGTTCGATGAGCAGGGCGGCTGCCTCGTGTCTGCCGAAGAAGGCGGCGAAATGCAACGCGGTGAAGCCGTCGCCCGAATAGGAGTTCACCAGCGAGGGTTCATCGTTCAGGAGCTCGCTGAGCCGGTCGAGATCCCCGAACGCCGCCGCCTCGAAGATGTCGAGCGTATCGACCCGGCGCTTCACCGTCTCGGTCAGCGCCTCGTCGAAGCGATAGAGCGCTCGCATGAGCGCCGACACGTCGCTCGCGTCGCGTGCGTTCGCGAGGGCCGGGTCGGCGTCGAGCAGCGTGTCGGCCCCTCTCACGTCTCCGGCTTCGATCGCCTCGAAGAACCCGTCCGAGGTGCTTGCCATCGTGTCGCTCCTCGCTAGTATTTGTGTAGCCTAACTAAATATCGATGTCCTCGTCAAGATGACCACGTCAAGGCGGACTTCCCCGACGCGAGAGGTGGGGCGGGTGGCGGACCGGCTCCACTCGGCCGCGATCCACCTCTTGCGGCGCCTGCGTGTGGAGGACGAGGCGTTGGGCATCTCCGCCCCGCGCCTCTCTGCTCTCTCGGTGCTCGTGTTCGCCGGCCCCAAGCGGATCGGGGAGCTCGCTCGGATCGAGCAGGTCGAGCCGCCGACGATGACGAGACTGGTGGACGGACTCGTGCGGGACGGTCTCGCGGTACGCGAGACCGACCCGGACGACGCGAGGGCCGTGCGCGTCCGAGCCACGGCGACCGGCGGTCGCACGCTCCGGCGAGGACGGGCCAGACGGGTCGAGACCCTGCGAACCACCCTGGCCGGTCTCTCCCCCGCCGAGCTCGCTGCCCTGGGCGAGGGCGTCGAGGTCCTGGAGCGGATCCTCCGCGACCGCTAGACGGGCCGACCAGCCTGCCATACACGTTTCCGGCCGAGCACTGTGCGCGGGTCCTCAGAGGGGTCGCCGTCGAGGAGGACGAGGTCCGCTCGCTTGCCGGCCTCGATCGTGCCGACGTCCGGGAGCCGGAGCAGCTCGGCGCCGTTCGCCGTCGCGGCTCGCAGGGCCTCGAGCGGCGCCATCCCCCACTCCACCATGAAGACGAGCTCCTGCGGCGCGCTGCCGTGCGGGTTGAACGGGGTGCCGGCGTCGGTCCCGCAGACGGGACGGACGCCGGCACGGATCGCGGTGCGATGCGACTTCTTCGAATCGGCCTCTACCTGGCGGGCCTTCTCGACGGCGTACTCGGGCACGCGGTCCGCGTGATCGAGGATCCCGCGGATCGCGCATATCGTCGGCGACCGGAACGTGCCGCGCGCCACCATCTCCCGGGCGGTGGCGGGAGTGAGCTGGTTGCAGTGCTCGATCGAGTCGACACCGGCGAGCACGGCCGCAAGGATGCCGTTCGCGCCGATCGCGTGGGCGGCGACCGAGAGGTCGCGTTCATGCGCTTCGCGGACGCCGGCTTCGAGCTCCTCCGCGGTGAAGGCGCTGAACGTCGCGGGGATGCCGGGTGTGAGGACGCCGCCGGTCGCGATCAGCTTGATCGCGGTCGCGCCGTCGCGGATCTCCTCGCGCACGGCGGCGCGCACCTCGTCGGCGCCGTCGACCTGACGGGAGAGTGCGATGTTGTGGCCGTGGCCGCCGGTGACCGTGAGGGCACGACCGGCCGCGAGGATCCGTGGTCCCGGGACGAGTCCGGCGGCCACGGCCCTGGCGACGGCGATGCTCGCTCCGCCCATCCCACCGAGGTCGCGCACGGTTGTCACGCCGGCATCCAGGTTCAGCTTCGCGTTCACCACGGCCTTGATCGCCGCGTGACCGGGTGACGTGAGCTCCTTCGACTCCTTCTCGAAGTCCGCGCTGCCGTCGAACTGGAGGTGCACGTGGACGTCGATCAGGCCCGGCATCAGGGTCTTGTCCGAGCCGTCGACCTCGCGGGCGGCGCTCGCCACCTTCGGGACCCGTGTATGCGCGCCCACCCACCCGATGCCGTCCGTCCCGAACAGGACACCCTGACGCTTCTTGACGGTTCGCCCGTCGAACAACGTCACGTTCGCGACGTAGGTGGGCTTCGCCATCACGGCATCATGCCACCGACGGTGTGCGCAGGCGCCCCATAGTAGGCTTGCCCTCCCAACGGCCCAGGAGGATCGATGCTCATCGGCGAGATCATGCACTCGGACGTGAAGACGGCGAGCACGAACGATTCCTTCGCGGACGTCGCGAAGTCGATGCGCACGCACGGGATCTCCTCGGTCGTGGTGCTGAACGGCAAGAAGCTCGAAGGCATCGTCACCGAGCGCGACATCGTGAACCTCGTGGCGGAGGGCGGCGATCCGAACACCACCACCGTCGAGCAGGGCATGACCCGTGGTGACCTGGTCACGGTCGGTCCCAGGACCGAGCTCTCCGACGCGGCGGAGCAGATGGTGTCGCGCAACATCCGCCACCTGCCGATCGTCGATGGCGAGAACGTCGTGGGGATCGTGTCGATCAGGGACATGACCCGGTGGGCGGCCGAGGAGCTCGCGGGCGGCCACGAGCTGCCGGACATCGCGGGTTCGCACGCAGCCCTGCAGGCGGCGAGCCAGCTCCAACGCAAGCGCGGCGCCTGAGCGCGGAGCCGGGCGGTCGGGACACTCAGGAAGGCTGATCGCCGGAAGCCTGTTGGAACGGCTCCCGTGGTCTGCCGAGCGACCCGAGCTGCGCGAGATCTCGCGGGAAGAGCAGCGCCACCGTCCAGTCCATCGCGATCTTCACCCGTCTCGTCCAGGTCGGCATCGCGAGCAGGTGGTACGAGCGATGCAGGAACCATCCGAGGAACCCCTTGAACCTCAGTCCCTTGACGGTCGCGACCCCCTTGTAGCGGCCGAGCGAGCACACGCCGCCGATGTTCGCGTACACGAACGGCCGGAGCGGGCGGCCGGCGAGAGCCGCCTCGATGTTGGCCGCGACCCGCTTGCCCTGGCGGAGGCCGTGTTGCGCGGTGGGGGGGGAAAGTCCCCCGGTGGTCTCGTCGGGAACGGCGGCTGCGTCACCGGCGCCCCAGGCGCCTTCGACGCCTTCGACCCGGAGGAACCGGTCGACGAGAAGGCGGCCCTGCTCGTCGACCGGAAGCGCCGACCCGCGAGCGAGGGGCGACGGCTTCACGCCGGCGGTCCAGACGAGCGTCTCGGCGAGGAACGCCTCTCCGTCCGAGAGGCGGATCTCGCCGCCCTCGGCGGAGTGGAGCCGGGTCCGGAGCCTGATCTCGATCCGTCGCTGCTGGAGGAGCTCCTGCGCGTAGGAGGCGAGCCCCTGGGGAAGCTCGGGGAGGATCCTGTCCGCGGCGTCGACGAGCACCCAGCGCATCTCGGGGGTGTCGAGGTCGGGATAGTTCTCGATCGCATCGCGCGCGAGGTCCTCGAGCTCGCCGAGGGCCTCGACGCCCGCGTACCCCCCACCGACGAAGAAGAAGGTGAGGGCGGGGGCGGGGACCGGAGGATTCCCTTTCTTGACGG
>JBPCPX010000138.1:0-5990 GCA_050998695.1 Actinomycetota bacterium | reverse complement strand
CGCGCGGACCCCCGGTCCGTCCCGGAGACGGCGTCGATCCGGGTCACGACACCCACCTGCTGGTCGAGGATCCACACGTCGGTGTCACTCCCCACGATCTGATCGATGTTCCCGTCGATCTCGACACGCTCACCCCCGGGACGGAGCGAGACCGGGTCCAGTGGGATCACCTCACCGGCGAACGAGTCGGCTACCCACAACGAATGCTGGGTAGCCGCGAGTCCGTCCACCGTCGATCCGACATCCCGCTGCTCGCGCGTTCCCGTCCGGGGATCGAGCCGGAAGACCATCCCATCCGTGCCACCGACCCAGACGGCGTCCCCGACCGCCAGGCTCGGGCGATTTGCGGCGACGACGCCGCCCGGGGCGGGCAGGACGAAGAACTCCTCTGGTACGTCCGTACCGGGGTGGATCCGGTGGACGGTCCGGTCCGTCAGCACCCACACGGACCCGGCTCCGGTCACCACGGTCTGGTCGAAGGCCGCTCCCACCTCGATCGTGCCCGACCTGATCTCCTCGTGCAGCGGATCGATGTGGATGAGGGAAGGGGGTCGCAGGAGCCACACGCCTCCTTCACCGACGGCGATCGGATGGTCGATGAAGCTGAGATCCTCGAGCCGGTCACCGCCGGGGGCGCCGATGAACACGGTGGCGTCGACGCGTCCGGTCTCCATGTCGATCCTCGCGACCGACTCCGCCAGCCCTCGATGTCCGTCATCGGGGGTGGTGGGCGACCCACGCCCGAACAGGAGCCACGCGATCGCGATCATCGCCACGAGACCGCCGGCAAGCCCCGCGATCGGGGCACCACCCTTGGCGACGGCGGGGAAGATCTCACGGCGGCGATCGGCCGCCTGTTCGGCGTCCAGCGGCGGCGCGACATCGGTTCCGTCCACGCCCGTCACGAGGAACAGACGGAGTTCCTCATCGAGTCCCTTCAGCCGGTGGACGCCATGATCCGCGAACGTGATACCCGCGCCCGAGACGATCTCCCGACGGAGACTGGCGCCAGTACCTCGCCGGGGCCGCCCACCGCCATCACCCGAGCGGCGGTGTTGACGACCAGCCCGCTCGGCTTCGGCCCGCCCGTCTCGAGCTCCCCGAAGCTCACGCCGGCACGGATCTCGATCCCGAGCTCGCGAACGGCCTCCGTGGCCGCCACGGCGCATCGGATCGCGTCGGCAGGGCGCTCGAACGTCACGAAGAACCCGTCCCCCGCGGTGTCGATCTCCCGCCCGCCGAACCGGCCCAGCTGCCGCCTGACGATCCGGTGGTGCCGGGCGACGAGCTCGCTCCAACGTGAGTTGCCCATGTCCGCGGCGATCGCGGTCGAGCCCACGATGTCGGTGAACAGGACGGCTCCGAGACGCTGGCCCGCCGCGCGCCGCTGCATCGCCGGAGTGTATTCGGGCCCTCCCCGGGCGAGAAGCACCGTTCGATCAGCCGCCGGTGGGAGCGATCGCCTTCCCGAGGAAGACCCACACCTCGTCGGTGGCCTCATCCACGCCGAGGGCGAGCACTTCGGCCCCGATCGGGAACTCCTGCACGTCGCGGGTGGACGTGTCCACGCGGTACAGGGATCCGTCGCGGTCTCCGATCCACACGTAGCCCAGACCGATCGCCAGATCGGTCGCGTCGTGACCGACACGGGCGGAGCCCCTCACCGAGCCGGACTCGGTGTCCACCTGGGTGACGACCCCGACCTGCGAGTCCAGGACCCACAGTTCGGCCCCGCGACCGACCATCTGGTCGATGCTCCCGGCGATCGCGATCCGTTCGCTCGTCGGCCGGAGAGACTCCCGGTCGACCCGCGTCACCGCGCCCTCGAGGATGTCGGCGACCCACAGTCCGTTCGCGGTGCCCACCATCGGGCCGATGGAGAGTCCGGTTTCCACCTGGTCCCGCGCTCCGGTTGCCGGATCCATACGGACGAGGGTGCCGTCGCTGTCGCCTACCCAGAGTTGGCGGTCGAGCGCCAGGCTGTACGTCGCGATCCCGGGCGCGAGGGGAAGCACGAGGAACGGCCGTGATTCATCGGTCCCGGGATGCACGCGATAGAGCGTGCGGTCGGTGAGCACCCATACTGCATCGAGGCCGGCGGCAACGGACTGAGACGTGCCGAGACCGACCTGGATCCTGTCGGATCGAAGGTCTCCGTCGATCGGGTCGATGTGAAGCAGGCGCGGTGGTCTCAACAGCCACACTCCTCCCTCACCCACAGCCATCGGACGATCGATGAATTGCAGGTCGGGGAAGAGCCGGCTCTGTCCCTGGCCGAGGGAGACGTTCCGGCCGACCCGCCCCGTCCCGGCGTCGATCCTCGCCACCGAGTTCCCGAGCCCCCGGCCGGCTTCTCGGGGCTTTCCCGCCTCCCCTCCCCAGACGAGCCATGCGCCGACGACCAGGACGAGGACACCGGCGGCGGCCCCGACGAGCGGCGTCCACCGTCTGCCGTCGGCCGGGAAGATCTCCCTTCGGCGTTCGGCGGCCTCCTCTGCCTCGAGCGGCGGCACCACCTCATGACCGTCGACGCCCGTGACGCCGAACAGGCGGAACTCGCCGTCGAGCCCCTTCAGCTGATGGACGCCGTGCTCCGCGAACGTGATCCCCGCGCCGGGCACGATCTCTCGAACCGACGCCGGCACGAGCACCTCGCCGGGACCGCCGACCGACATCACACGCGCTGCGGTGTTCACGACGAGTCCGCCCGGCTTCTGCCCCCTGGTCTCGAGTTCGCCGAAGCTGACGCCGGCGCGGATCTCGATCCCGAGGTCCCGGACCGCCTCGGTGGCTGCCACCGCGCACCGGATCGCATCGGCCGGGCGTTCGAACGTGACGAAGAACCCGTCGCCGGCGGTGTCGACCTCGTGGCCATCGAAGCGGCCGATCAGGCGCCGGAGGATCCGGTGATGTCGGGCCACGAGCTCGCCCCACCGCGTGTTGCCCATCTCGGCGGCGATCGCCGTGGAACCGACGATGTCGGTGAACAGAACGGCGCCGAGGCCGCGCCCGCCGGTGCGCCGCTGCATGGGCGGGAGTTTAGGTTCGGCTCGGCTCCGGGTCGAGCCACCGACGTCAGGCCGACGAGCCTCTCACGTCCACCCAGACGGTATCCCTGGCCTCGTCCACGGCGAGCGTACGGGCCGATCCGTCGACCCGGGCGAAGCGCGATGCTCGCACGGTGATCGGATCCACCCTCGTGATCGTGCCGTCGTCGTGACTCACCCAGATCGCTCCGAGCCCGGCCGCGAGCGAGGTCGCCTCGGCCGGCACGCTCACCTGCGCCACGGACCCGTTCAGGATCGAGATCCGCGAGAGCAGGCCGGTCCCGAAGTCGAGCACCCAGACGTGCTCTCCGAGCAGGTCGATCGCGTCGATGCTCCCGCGGAAGAGAACCGGGTCCCCGACCGGCCGCAGCGACGACGGGTCGATCCGCAGGACCGTGCCCGCGAACTGGTCGACCACCCAGACGCCGTCCGGGCCGGCGGTGACCAGCTGGATGCTGTCGGCGACCGTCCGCTCGGCCGTGATCTCACCCGCAGGGTCGATCCGCAGGAGCAGACCACCTGTCGTCCCGACCCATAGCTGCCTCCCGTCGACGGCGAGCGCGCTTCCACCCGACCCGCCGACCGGCAGCGGTATCTGCAGGACGGTGCGGATGTCGTGGGTGGCCGGGTTGATCTGGATGAGCTGATCCGTGGCCACCCAGACCGCGTCGAACCCGGTGGCGAGCGAGAGCGAGAAGGAACCGAGCCCCGTCCTCACGACCACCGGCCGGACCTCACCGTTCCGAGGTTCCACGCTCAGGACCGTTGGTGCGTAGGCCGTCGGATCCTCGATCCAGACGGCCCCCTGGCCGGCCACCATCGAGGGGGCGAAGCGAGCGAGCTCCGGCCTCCCCGGGCGGGGGTAGGGGATCCGCTGGCGCACCTCGCCCGTACCGCCCTCGAACTCGACGACGAACCGCGACGCGGTTGCCTCTTCGCCGGGCCCGGTCACATCGTCGCGGGCGAGCGCCCAGATCCCAACGACAACTGCGACCACCGCGGCGGCGATCGCACCCGCCACCACGCTGGCCCGTCGGCTGGTCACCGGGACGATCGCCCGTCGACGTTCGCTCGCCTGCTCGGCGCCGAGCCGCTCCGCGACCTCCACGCCGTCGACGTCTCTCACGGCGAAGATCCGGACCTCACCCTCGATGCCCTTCAGCCGGTGCACACCGTGGTCGGAGAACGAGATCCCCGCCCCCGGCAGGAGATCCTTCGTCGCTGCCGGCACGAGCACCTCGCCGGGGCCGGCGACCGACATCACCCGGGCGGCGGTGTTGACGATGAGACCGGCCGCCTTCCCCTCGACCATCTCGAGCTGACCGAAGCTCACGCCGGCTCGGATCTCGATCCCCAGTTCCCGGACGGCGTTCGCGGCGGCGACCGCGCACCTGATCGCGTCGACCGGACGCTCGAACGCGACGAAGAACCCGTCGCCGGCCGTGTCCTGCTCCCGACCACCGAACCTACGGATCTCTCGACGGATCAGCCGGTGATGACGCGAGACGAGCTCGCCCCAGCGCGTGTTCCCCATCTCGGCGGCGATAGTCGTGGAGCCGACGATGTCGGTGAACAGGACGGCGCCGAGGCCCCGCCCACTAGTGCGCCGCTGCATGTTCGCGAGTGTATTCGCCGCCCTCCGCCCGGTCCGAGTGGCAGGTCAGCTGGTCAACCTTCGACCCAGGTACCAGGCCTCGAGGCGGCAGCTGCCAGCTCGAGGACCTCGTGGGCGCGAAGCATGGCGGGCTGCTTGAGGATCCAGTCCCTCGCGCCCCTCGGGGCCGCCACGTGGACGTCGGCCGGCCGCTCCTTGATCGTCCAGTCGTCGGCGAGGATCGCGAGCACTCCCCGGACTTCGATCGGTCGGCCGATGGCGGTCGAGAGAAGCTTCGATGCGCGGCGTGCCTCAGCGGAGGCTTGGGGGAGGAAGTCGGTTCGCCGACGGTTGTGCAGGATGCTCTTCGCCCCTACCCACACCTTCCCGGTCAGGTTCTTCGTGTTGATCGTGAAGACCCCCGCGGGCCCGACTACCAGATGGTCGATGTTCGCGTCGAGCTCCCCGATGGGGACGTCGTGGAACGAGTGCCACCCGTCGGGGAGGCGACCGAGCCACCAGCCGGTCACACGCTCGCCGTTCGCTCCCCTCATCGTGCGATCGTTCTGTTGAAGTCCCACGAGGCGCGCGAAGCGGGACCGAACGGGCTCAGCGGCGCGGAGGCCGCCGGTACGAGGACCCAACAACGTGGCGCCGGACTCGACGCTCTCCCACCGCTCGTTCGGATCGGTGTCCATGCTCGTGTCGTCGGCTTCTCAGAGGAGAACCTGAGCTCCGCGGAACGCTACGCTCACGCCCATGCCCGAACCGCTGGACACCCGGTTCGCTCGGATCGGGGACGTGCATATCGCGTACCAGGTCGTCGGGGACGGTCCGATCGACATCCTGTTCGTCGACACCTGGGTGCATCACGTCGAGGCGGTCTGGGACTTCCCGGACTTCGCCCGGCTGCTGCGCCGGCTCGCCTCGTTCGGCCGCCTGATCCACTTCGACCGTCGAGGGACCGGGCTCTCCGACCCCGTCCCGCTCGACCGGCTACCCGACTTCGACACACAGGTCGAGGACGTGGTCGCGGTCCTCGACGCGGTGGGCTCGGCACGACCTGCGATCGTCGGCACGAACGACGGCACCCTCGTCGCGATGCTGTTGGCGGCGGCACATCCGGAGCGATGCAGCTCGCTCGTCCTGTTCACCCCGACGGCGAAGCACGAGCTCGATCAGGGGCCGCCGATGGAGTCGATCGACGATGTGGTCAACCTGATATCGACATCGGTCGACAACAGCGGGCTCGACTGGCTCGCCCCGAGTCGCATCGGCGATGAGGACTTCGACCGGCGGCTCCTCAGGCTGCAGCGCTTCTCGGTCCGACAGGGGGCGATGGGGCACTA
>JBPCPX010000136.1:0-5725 GCA_050998695.1 Actinomycetota bacterium | reverse complement strand
CGGCTTGATGGTCGGCGCGAACACGTTTCGCCACCCGGCGCTCGTGGTCAAGGAGGCGACGACGCTCGACCACCTGAGCGGCGGGCGGGCAGTGCTCGGGATCGGAGGCGCGTGGTTCGAGACCGAGCACATCGCCGGCCGAGATTGAAGCATTGCAGGACTGTCCCTTCGAACGAAAATCGGGGCATCAAGGTTGGCGAGCCATTGCGTGGGCAATGCCGGATCCTAGGCACGGCGGGTTACGCCTCGAATGCGACGGCATCGATCGACCGGAAGGAAGGCACGAAGATGGACACAATTCGGTAGTCGAGTTTTGGGAGGCCTTGCGCACTTGCACCTTGCTCGTATGTAATTGACCGCGCTCCCTCTCTGTGGGAGGCCCTCATTGAAGGACGACGCAGCACCGAGAAGACCGCGCGACGGGGTTCAGGGCGTCCAGCCGCCGGAGAGTGGCTCGCCCATGCGCAGCCCGAACCGCTGCAGCAACTCGGGAATCGTCTCCGGCCGTGACTCAAACCCGTAGCGCTGGACGAGCTGGGCGAGCTGCTCAGGGCTCGCATGGAGCGGGCCGCCCAGCGCGGCGAGCTCGCGGAAGTACTTCTCGAAACCCGCGGGTGAGATGATCTCGAGGATCCGGCATTGTTCATCACCGGCATTCCAGAACGTGTGCCACTGGTTGCGCGGCTTGAAGACGAGCTCACCCGGGCCAGCCTCGACGACTTCGTCGCCGAGTAGCGCGCCCATGCGTCCCTCGAGTACGAAGCTGACCTCGTCCTCACGCGAGTGACGGTGCAGCGGCGCAGCGAGTGCGCGCGGCGACATCGGGTGCTCGAGGAACGCGAAGCGGTCGCCTGCCTCGGCGCCGTCGATCAGGAAGCGAACCCCAATGCTTCCGAGGAAGACCTCGTCGCTGTCCGTCGGCCCGACAAGCTTCACGTCTCGGCTCGCGCCTCCATCCCGACTCCCTTTTGGACGCTCCGGTCGCAGGAATAATAGGCGCGCCCGCTAGCGGCGAGCGCAGCCAGCGGGCAAGCACGCTCTCTTTCGGGTGACATTGGCGATCACTGGCGCACGCGAGGCTCAGACTCGAACCTGCGACACACGGTTTAGGAAACGGTTGCTCAATGACCGGCGCCATCCACCACGAGGCAGAGGGTTGTAGAAAAGGTGGTCGAGAACCTCCTGACCTGGGTCGGATCTGATCGGTGGCCAGTTTACCGGCGAGGTTGGGGCAGCCCGTCCACGTGGATCGGGGTCCACGCTGCAAGAAGCCTCCCGCTGGCAAGCTTTGGCCAAAGCGGAGGTGGCGGGCCGCGATCCTGCTAGGCGGCCGTCGGGAGATTGTCGCGGAGCTCGTGATGGAGCAGCGTCAACGCGTTCACGAGCAGCGGTGGCAGGCGAAGGCCATCGCGATCAACGCTCGGCTGCGCGGCGTCTTCACGTAACGACGCCCGCGGTCGGTCTCCTTCGTCGTCGCCGCGAGCACGTGGGCACACGTCGCGATCACCGTCGTGGATCAGCAGACCAGCACTGAGCAGACGGTGGAAAGTCGACGAACGATCGACAACCGCTCAGGCGAATGAGGCGTCTCCACCACCGGCATGGCGCGGGCGGCGAGTAGTTCGGCGGATCGAAGGAACGCGCCACGGTCTATGGCGATCTCTCGGACGCGGTAGCGCCCTGAGCTCAAGCAGCCTGCGCTCGACGGCCTCGAGCGGCACGTCTCCGTCGAGGATCTCCGCCCGAACCGCAACCCGATCGCCGCCTCGCGGCGCCACGATCCGATCGCGGCCGTCCTCCCAACGTCGACGCCCAGGTAGACGGTCTCGCCGTCCTCGACGACGTCGCCACCTCCGGCGAGCGCGTCCCATGCGGCCGGATGCGTTCAACCTTCCTCCTGCGGCGGCGAAGTCGCTGCTTGTCGATTTCAAGGCGTTGAACGGCGGACGCCTGACGATCACGACGCGTGGCACGACGACGCAAGAGCGATGGCACCTCCCTGGGCCGGAACGAACACATGTCTTCGATATCCGCGGACTACCCCGGACGGTTTGGACGGAACCCGGGTCGCGAAGGCCCTCCCGGGAAGCCGAAGCGCCGCTTGCTAAGGTGCCGCGATGAGCGACCGTCCCGTCCTCGTCACCGGTGGAGCAGGATTCGTCGGCTCCCATCTGTGCGACCGGCTGCTGGCCGAAGGTCACCGTGTCGTCGCCGTCGACGACCTCGCCACGGGCCGGGAGGTGAACCTCGCGGGAGCGCTCGAACAGGGCGAGGAGTTCACCTTCACCGAGATGGACGTCCGCTCGCAGGGTCTCCTGGAGGTGTTCACACGGCACCGACCCGATGTGGTGATGCACCTGGCCGCTCAGGCCGGCGTCCGCCCGTCGCTCGAAGACCCCGATCATGACGCCAGCGTGAACGTCATGGGTACGCTGAACGTGCTCCGGTGCGCTACCGCGGTCGGGTCCCGGAAGATCGTGTACGCCGCCTCGGGCGGAACCCTGTACGGGGAGCCCGCGAGCGTACCGGTCGGAGAATCCGCGGCCGACGGTGCCCATCCGGAATCTCCCTACGGCATCAGCAAGAAGGTGGTGCTCGAGTACCTGAGCTTCTACTCGCGCCAGCGCGGGCTGGATTCAACCTCCCTGGCGCTCGGTAACGTGTACGGGCCTCGTCAGGACCCGACGGGGGAGGCGGGTGTGATCGCGATCTTCGCGTCCTCGATGCTGGCGGGCGAGACCCCGACGATCTTCGGCGACGGGGAGCAGACACGGGACTACGTCTACGTCGAGGACACGGTGGAGGCATTCGCCGCCGCGATGGATCGAGCCTCCGGCGAGATCGTGAACATCGGGACGGGTCTGGAAACGTCGGTCAACGCCCTACACGCGTTGCTGGCGGAGATCGTCGGGAGCGCGGCCGAGCCTGCGTACGGGCCGCAACCGGACGGGGAGCTGCGCCGGATCGCGCTCGATAACTCCCTCGCGGCTTCGGTGCTTGGGTGGAGCCCCCGAACGGATCTCTCCTCAGGGCTCGCGCGGACGGTCGACCACCTCAGGGGCTTTCAGCCTGCCTCATCGGGCTGAACGTCCCGATCGAGATCCGGCGCCGATGCGCGAGCCGAGCTCACGAGGTCGATGAGCTCGTCCGGCCTGCGCCCCGCTGCGGATGCGAGCACCTCGACGTCCCCGGCCCGCAGGACGATCGTCTCGACCTCTCGTTCCCCCCGCTGGGAGAGCACCTGACGGATGAAGCCCGAGATCAGGTCACTCTCCGGGGTTCGGATGCCCTCGAGCTTCGTCAGATCGATCTCGGGCTCCCAGCGGCCTTCGACGGCTCGGAGGATCTCGCCCAGGACCCGCTCGGGGGGTACGTCCAGTAACCGACACAGATCACAGAATCGCGCCAGGGAGATCTTCCGCTCGCCGCGCTCATAGCCCGCGACCGACGTCGGCCGGAACCTGTCGGCGGACGCATCCGCCAGGTCTTTGAGCGTCATCCCGCGCGCGAGCCGCGCGCGGCGAAGCGCCCGCCCGATCTCCAGCGCCATGGGTACCATGTTTTTCCCAGTCCTCAACGTCGTCGATCTCGGGGGGCGCGGCTACTGTAAACCGCAGTGTCGACGCTCGCTATCCGATGCGCAGGGGCTCTGCAACGTAAGTTTCCTGCCCAAGAAGCGTGATTCGCCGAAGCACACACCGTCGGACGCGCTCCGTGGCTTGCGGCTCGAGCCGATGCGCGAGAACATTCCCGCCATAACGGCAGGATCGAGCTCATTCGGCCTTGGAAAACTCCTTCATCATCTTTGCCGAAGGGGCTTTGCAAAGAACGCCTTCCGCGTTGTACTGTTGCCCTACGCCGTTCTGGCTACGCTGAATGGTGGACGTTTTCTAGGGCGCGGTGCCCCCATCCGGGGGACCTAGGGGTTCGGAGTACGTTTGGAGATTCGGTCACCCGTCGGGGGGGTACAGGTGACCGGTCGGCTGGATGAAGGGGAGCGGATTTGAGGACGGACGCTCGTCGGCGTGGCGATGCCACTGCATCGACCGCGGTTGAAAGCCTTTCCTACGCACTGGCTTCGGCGCGCCACGCCGACGACGCCGCTGCATGCGCCACTGGATGGATCCGCGAGACCATCGGGCCCGAGACGGCCGCACAGATCCTCAGACCCGACGCGGCCGGCCGCCTTCGCACCGTCTGGCGCGAGGGTGAGCGCGCCCAACTCGACCGGGCACAGACGACGGCCCGGCGCGTGGCCTTCCAGACGAGGGCGTACTCGCACCTCGACTTGCGGAGGGCGGCGGACCTGAGGGTCGCGTTCTTCCCCCTGGTCTGCCGGGAGAACTCGTTGGGGGTCCTCGAGATCCAGGCCGGGCGGGACGCCATACGGGATCGATCCGGCACCCTCGCGGCCGTGGCGTGCCAACTCGCGGGTGTGCTCGCGGGCCTCGCCGAGCGACGAGGCTTGGAACAGGAACTGGAGGCGCTGCAGGGCGTTGCGGATGTCGGTCGAGACCTCCTACAGGCGGATGGGCCGAAGGTCGCTCTCGACATCGTCGCCGGCGCGCTGTGGCGCGAGTTCCGCGTGCCCGTCGCGATCTGGTGGGGCGACGGCCAGGGTCCTCGAACACTCACGGCCGTCGCGGGACTGAACGCTCAGAAAGGCAAGCAGCTCGATGAGCGTATGGGCACCGTCCTTCCTTGGACGAGGGCGACGCTGCTCGAACGGGCCGAGGTGCGAGGGCGATTCGCCGATGCCGTTGGGGCCGGACACGTCACGGTTCGGGACGCGGGGGATGCAACCATGTTCGTGGCGAACGATGAGCCCCTCGTGGAACGCCGGGTCGAGATGGTCGGCGCACTCCTCGACGACACGCTGCCATTGCTGTCCAGGTCCGCGAGGGAGGACCAACGGACATCGCGGATGGACGTGGGACTGGCCTGGACGGCTCATGAGCTTCGGACACCCATCCTTGGGATCAAGGCCGCTCTCGAGGTCGTCGCGGGACGGAGCGCCCTCCGGGACGACGAGCTGCTCCGGCTCTCGCTCCGCGAGCTCGAACAGCTCGCCGCGGATACGGAGGGGATCCTCGGCTGGGCCGTGGGAGGACGAGACCTGGATCCACGCTCCGTCGACGTGGCGCAGTTGGTGCAGGACGCCGTGACGACCTATCGACTCCTGCACGGGGGCACCGTCGAGGTCGTCGCGCAGCCGCCGGTGATGGCGCTGGCAGATCCTACGCACCTTCGGGCCGCGGTCGTGAATCTGGTTCGGAACGCGGTGCTGTACTCGGATCCGGACGGCGTCGTGACCGTGCAGGTCGAGGAGGAGGAAGGCGCCGTGCGGGTCAGCGTCGGCGACCAAGGCCCCGGGATCCCGGTCGCGGAGCGAGAGATCATCTTCGACCCGTTCGTTCGTGGCGGGGCGGGGTCGCGCGCCGGCTCCGGTAGCGGACTCGGCCTCTTCATCACACGCCGAGTCGTGGAGGCGCACGGGGGACGCGTCTGGGTGGATTCCGAAGAGGTGGGCGCGACGTTCCGCATGTTGCTGCCCGTGGACAGGGAGGAACTCCAACGGTTCGCATCCTGATCGTCGATGATCACATCTTGTTCGCGGAGGCGATCAGATCGGCGCTGGACGATGCCGGCATGGAAGCCGTCGGCGTGGTCACCACCGGTCGGGCCGCGCTCGCGTTCCTCGAGGATGATCGACCCGACGTGATCC
>JBPCPX010000109.1:0-7626 GCA_050998695.1 Actinomycetota bacterium | reverse complement strand
TTGAACGCGAAAAACTCGCAGGCGCTCTAGGAGGACGAGAGGGTGGGGTTCGCGCACAAGGGGCTCCGAGGGGAGTTGGTCTTCTTGCACGGTGATCGTGTCGACCTGCTGGCGATGGGCCTGCTCGCCGGCGATCTGACGTCCGAGGGGTAACTAGCTCTCGCCTCGCATCGCCGCGATCAAGATCTCGGCGACCTCCGGCCGTGAGAACTCCTGGGGCGGCCTCTCGCCGGCCCGCAGCATGTCGCGCACCTTGGTGCCCGACAGCGAGACGCGCTCGCTCTCGTCGTGGGGACACGTCTTGGGCGACGCCATCCCCTCGCAGCGGTTACACCAGAAGGAGTGCTCGAACATGAGCGGCGTGATCTCCAGCTCGCCCGGCTCGAACCGCTCGAAGATCTTCTGCGCGTCGTAGGTCCCGTAGTAGTCACCGACGCCGGCGTGGTCGCGCCCGACGATGAAGTGGGTGCAGCCGTAGTTCTTCCGGCAGATCGCGTGCCAGATCGCCTCCTTCGGGCCCGCGTACCGCATCGCCGCCGGGAACACCGAGACCATCGCACGGTCCTTCGGGTAGTAGCCCTCGAACAACGCCTCATAACAGCGCATCCGTACGTCGGGCGGCACGTCGTCGGCCTTGGTCGCGCCCACCAGGGGGTGCACCAGCAGACCGTCCACGATCTCGAGCGCGCACTTCTGGATGTACTCGTGCGCCCGATGGATCGGGTTCCTCGTCTGGAAGCCCACGACGGTCCGCCACCCGCGACGGTCGAACTCCGCGCGGGTCTCTGCGGGCTTCAGCCGGTACTGCGTGAAGTCGTCGTGGGGAGGCAGGGCGATCACTTCGAGTGTGCCCCCCACGCAGCGATCTCCGGCCTCATGCAGCGCCTTCACGCCGGGGTGCTCGACGTCCTCGGTCTGGAACACCGAGGCGGCTTCCTTCGACCGGTCGCGCTTGAAGATCTCGGAGATCCGGAGGACCGCCAGCGGCTCGTTCCCCTCGGAGGCGATGAGCGCCACCGCCTCGGCGCCGCCGAGCCGGTGGGCACCGTCTTCGTCCACGGACAGCGTGACGGGGATCGACCATGGCAGGCCGTTCTGGAGGTGCATCGTCTCGAGCACCGAGTGGTAGTCGGCCTCGCCCTGGAACCCCGTGAGAGGTGAGAGCGCGCCGACCGCGAGCATCTCGAGGTCGGAGAGCTCGCGCTCGGAGACGACGAGCTTGGGGAGGTTGCGGGCCTCGTCACGGAGCGCGTCCGCTCCGGAACCCTCCGCGAGGAGCTGCACGAGTGTTCCCCCGTGCGGGTCGATAGTGGACATGACCCCAGGATACGGGTTGACCAGCTACGCAGCCTTTCCGAGGCGCGTCTCCAGTACCCCGAGGGGTAGACTTGGGGCTCCGACCGAGGCGTCCGGTGCCCATGCAGACCCTTCTTTCCGATGACGAGATCGCTGCTTTGAACCTCGACCTCGAGGGCTCACAGCCGAGCGACATCCTGGCGTGGGCCCTCGAGAAGAGCGGCCTGGAGCAGATCGCGATCGCCTCCGCGTTCCAGACCGAGGGCACCGTCGTGATCCACATGGCCACCCGGATCCGACCGGACGTGCCGATCCTGTTCCTGGAGACCGGGTTCCAGTTCGCGGAGACGCTCGCGTTCAAGCAGCAGCTGACGGAGCGGCTCGGGCTCAACGTCCGGGACCTCGTGGGCGAGTACTCCAACGAGCGCCAGGAGGCCGAGTTCGGGGCGCGGCTCTTCGAGAGCACCCCGGAGATGTGCTGCGAGATCAACAAGGTCCGCCCGATGTTCGAGGCGCTCAGAGGACTGGACGCGTGGGTGACATCGGTGCGACGGGATTCCTCGCCGACCCGCGCGGAGACCCCGATCGTGGAGCGCTACTCGCTGGAGCCCGGGAACGACATCGTGAAGATCAACCCGATGGCGAACTGGACCAAGCCGCAGGTGTGGCGCTACCTGAAGGAGCACGACCTTCCGCACAACCCGCTCTACGACCTGGGGTACTCATCGATCGGGTGCGCGCCGTGCACGCGGCTCCGGTTCGCGGGGGAACCGGAGCGCGCGGGACGATGGGCCGGGATCGCCAAGTGGGAGTGCGGGATCCACGTCGAGGAGACCGCGCGCCAGGGTGACGCAGCCCCGTCAGCTTCCTGAATCCGCCGGTCTCTCAGGCGACGACCCAGAGCGCCTCGGGCGCCAGGGTCATCTCGAGCCGACGATGCTCGCCGTGCGCGTCGCCGTCCACCTGCGCGGGGAACGGCTTGTCCGACGTCACCACCACGCTGGAGGCGTCGTGGATGTAGTCGATGTCGCGGCCCAGCACGTGCCGCGCCGACCCGAACACCTGCCAGGCGATCCTCGGGATGCTCCGGCGCGCGAGCTTCCGGACCGACAGCACGTCGAGGCCCTTGTCCAGCGACGCGTCCGGCGTCATCCGGAGCCCGACGCCCTTGTAATAGGTGTACGGGTCGGTCCGCCCCACCATCACCGAGAGCGAGGGCGTCGGCTCTCCCCCGTCGACCGACAGACGGAGGTCCGGCCGGCGGCCGGCGTAACCGACCATCAGCTCCCAGGCGACCACCCGGAACGCGACGCGGTCGAACTTCTCCTTCGTCTTGGGGAACTTGTTGTCGAGGCGTTTCATCGCGGCGGCGTCGACGCCGGCGCCGCAGTTCACGGCGAAGTAGCGACCGTCCGCGCGTCCGAGGTTCAGCTTGAACGCTTCGTCGTCGAGCGCCTTCGAGATCAGCATGCCGGTCGCCTCGACGGGATCGAGCGGCAACCCGAGCGCTCGCACCAGGATGTTGGTCGCGCCGCCGGGGAGCGGGGCGAGCGCCGTCTCGCTCCCGGCCAACGCGTTGACGGTCTCGTTGATCGTCCCGTCACCCGACAGGACCGCGACCATGTGCACGCCTTCGGATGCGGCCTGCGCGGCCAGCTCGCGCGCGTGACCGCGTCCCTTGGTCTCTGCGACCTCGAGCCGGAAGTCCGCCGACAGTGCCTTCTCGATCACTGCGAGGACCGGCCGGGAATAGGTGCGTGCCACGGGATTGACGATGAGGAGGACTCGATGGAAACGCATGAGGCAGTATGCCTCAGTCGCGCGGGTTTCGCTTCCGGGTTCCGCCGCCGGAGACGGGAGGGAGCAGGGCGACTTCGTCTCCGGCAGCGACCGGGGTCGAGCGCGAAGCACGTTCGCCGTTCACGACCACCGAGCCCACGGCGGCGATCTGGGTGAAGCGTTCTCCGTAGCGCGATGAGAGGGCGTCGATCACGTCCCCGGCGCTCTTCCCCTCGGCCTCCACCTCCGAGGCTCCGGCGAGCTCGCGGAGGGCGGCGAAAAGCCTCACCCTGATCATCGTCATCGCAGGTCAAGAGTACCGAGGCCGATGCCGAGCCGTTATCGTGCGGAGGCGAAGGAGGATCCGACGATGCCCTTCCTTGCGTTGCTCAGCGACCGATCGCCCCAGGTGGCCCTCCCGGCCCTGCTCGAGGTCGCCCCGGATCTGAAGCTCGAGGCCCTCTCGATGGCGTCCCTCGCACACGTCCTGGAGCTCGAGCCCGAGAGCATCCTCGTCGACGCCGGGGAGAACGCCCCACAGGCGTGGTCGGTCCTGACCGAGCTCCGGGCCCGCGATGCTCGGGTCCCGGCGGTCGTCGTCCTCGAGCGCGATCAGTTGGAGCGCTACCCCTGGCACGAGGTCGCGGACGAGCTGGTGTACCCCGGCGCGCCGGCGGCCGAGCTGCGGGTGCGTCTGGCGATGCTCCGGCGGCGCGCCGGGGCGGGCGACGGAACCGTGATCCGTCTCGGTGCGATCTCGATCGACACCGAGACCCTCCGCGTGACCGTCTCCGGGCGGCCGCTCGACCTCACCTTCAAGGAGTTCGAGCTCCTCCGGTTCCTCGCGCAGCACCCGGGCCGCGCCTTCACGCGGCCCTCGCTGCTGCGCGAGGTGTGGGGCTACGACTTCTACGGAGGGACTCGCACCGTCGACGTCCACGTCCGGCGCCTCCGCGCGAAGCTGGGACCCGAGCACGAGTCCCTGATCGAGACCGTGCGCAGCGTGGGATACCGAGCCGCCGAGCCGGACGCCTGAGGCACCGCTCGTCGGCAACCGGCGGTGACCCGCCGCCTCGGGGGAAGCCTTCCGGCCTCCGCCGCCGCGGAAGACCTAGCCACGCAGCGCACGCGGAAATGACTCGCACGGGCTCTGCGCCGAGCGCCTCTGCGTGTCGATGATGGGAACACAACAAGAGCAGGGCGCGGAGCCGGCTCAGTCCCTTTCCCCTCGGGACGCCTCATCCCCTCGGTCGCGGCTCCGGTCCTGCTCGCAGCCCGGGCCGGCGCCCGGGGCGGGACCCACCGCCCTCGGTCGTCGGCTCGAGCCATCTCGGACCTGAGTTCACGCAGAGTTAACGCCGGGGAAACAGCACCCTCCCGATGCTCCCCTACTGTTGGCTGCGACAGCCAAGCCTGCCGCAGCCGACCAGCACAGGGGGTGCAGCGCACGTGACCACGCCGAAAGAGGTCGTCGCACTCGCGAAAGAGCGCGACGTCCAGATCGTCGACCTGAGGTTCTGTGACCTTCCCGGCCTCACCCAGCACTTCTCGGTTCCCGTCTCCGAGCTCACCGAGGGGGTCTTCGAGGACGGTCTCGGATTCGACGGCTCTTCGATCCGCGGTTTCCAGGAGATCCAGGAATCGGACATGCTCCTCGTCCCCGACCCGGAGACGGCCTACCTCGACCCGTTCACGAAGCACACCACGCTGAACATCCATTGCTACGTGAAGGACCCGGTCACGGGCGAGTGGTACTCGCGCGACCCCCGCTACATCGCTCGCAAGGCCGAGCTGTACCTGAAGCAGACGGGCATCGCCGACCTCTCGAACTGGGGGCCGGAGGCCGAGTTCTACATCTTCGACTCGATCCGGTTCGACCAGAACCAGCACGAGGGCTACTACCACATCGATGCGGCGGAGGGTGTGTGGAACTCCGGGCGGGAGCGCAACGCCGATGACACCCCCAACCTGGGCTACAAGCCCCGCTACAAGGAGGGCTACTTCCCCGTGCCGCCGATGGACCACTACCAGGACCTCCGCTCACAGATGGTGCTGAACCTCGAGCAGGTCGGCGTGAAGATCGAGGTCCACCATCACGAGGTCGGCACGGCCGGTCAGGCCGAGATCGACATGCGCTACGGCCCGCTGCTGAAGACCGCCGACAACGTCATGAAGTACAAGTACGTCGTCAAGAACACGGCGTGGGCCGCGGGCAAGACCGTCACGTTCATGCCGAAGCCGATCTTCCAGGACAACGGCTCCGGGATGCACACCCACCAGAGCCTCTGGAAGGACGACGAGAACCTGTTCTGGGACGAGGTGGGCTACGCCGGCATCTCGGACATGGCTCGCTGGTACATCGGCGGCCTGCTCCAGCACGCGCCGGCGCTGCTCGCGTTCACCAACCCGACGACGAACTCCTACCGCCGGCTGGTCCCCGGTTACGAGGCGCCGATCAACCTCGTGTACTCGCAGCGGAACCGCTCGGCCTGCGTGCGGATCCCGGTCTTCTCCCGGCTCCCGGCCACCAAGCGCCTCGAATTCCGGACGCCGGACGCGGCGTGCAACCCCTATCTCGCCTTCAGCGCGATGCTGCTGGCGGGCATCGACGGGATCAAGAACAAGATCGAGCCGCCGGAGCCGATGGACAAGGACCTCTACGACCTGCCGCCCGAGGAGAAGGCGTCCGTGAAGCAGGTCCCGGGCTCCCTGGAGGAGGTCCTCGACACGCTCGAGGCCGACCACCAGTGGCTGCTGGAAGGCGGGGTCTTCACCCAGGACGTGATCGACACCTGGATCGAGTACAAGCGGGCCCACGAGGTGGACGCGATCCGGCTCCGACCGCACCCGCACGAGTTCCACATGTATTACGACTGCTAGACGCTGACCGTCCCCGGAACGCGAACGAGCGGGCCCGCTTCCCCACGGGCCCGCTCTGTTCACCTTCGCTCCGGAGCCGAGACCCCGAAGCCTCGGGGAGGATTCCCTTCGCGCTCGGCATCCAAACGCGCCGGACCGCGTACCGTCACTCTTTCTGCCGGGATGTCGAGAACGAGGCGCCCGCTCCGACCCAGTCGTGAGAGCGCCCACTCGGGGGCGCGGGGAAGAAGGGGAGTGTCAGATGAGGTACATGATCCTGATGCTGGGCGACCAGGCCACCATGATGGAGGTTAAGACTCCCGGATGGATCAGGGAGACGATCGCGTTCATGGACGAGGTCAACGACGACCTGGTCAAGGTCGGTGAGCTCGTCGACGGGCAGGGACTCGCCGACCCGAGCCAAGGGAAGACCGTTCGCTCTCGAGAACGTGCCCCCGTCGTGACGGACGGCCCCTACGCCGAGACGAAAGTACGTTAGCAACAGTGGACAGCCACGGCACTCGGCTACCTACCGTCGATGTATCAACAGTCCCGAGACCGTCCGTTCCCCCGTGGCTGAGCTCCACCTTTTGGGGTATCGCCCCCTCGAGTTCGACAGACGAAGCGGAGCTGCCTACACTGCGAGGCCACGCGGATTCCTGTCAGGAGGTGGCGGCGTTGTACGCACGGATGACCACGTTGCAGGCGTCGGCGGATGGTATCGACCGCTTAGCCGAGGAGGCCGAAGCTGCGATCCCGGTCCGGTTGCCGGGAGAGAAGGGGATTCTCGTCATCGGAGATCGCCAGAGTGGCAAGGGCATCGCCATCACGTTCTGGGAAGATGAACAGGCGATGCGTGAGAGCGAAGAAGCTGCCAACAAGCTACGAAGTGAGATCGCGGAGGGCTCGGGCTCGGAGATCGTGGGCGTCGAGCGCTTCGAGGTTCTCGTCGACCAGCGCGGCTAGTCTCGCGGACCTATCGCCACGGTAGAACTCGACGCTCTGTCCCGGGCGCGCCGTCGATCGTTCGGCCGACGGGCCGGTTGCCGAGGCGAAGGAATCGCTCGCGGGCTACTGGCTCGTCGACGTCGCCGACGCGGCCCGTGCCATCGAGATCGCCTCTAGGGTCGTGAACGTCACTCACGAGCCTCCCGAGGTCCGTCAGGTCGCCGACGCGCCGCCCGAGGTCTGAGAAACAGACGAGGCAACGCTTCACCCGAGAAGAAGGAGAGACCGACCTGCAGAAGATCACCCCGTTCCTCTGGTTCGACGACAAGGCCGAAGAGGCCGCCGAGTTCTACGTCGACGTGTTCAACAGCCACCCCGGTGGGTCTCAGGATTCGAAGGTCCTGGGTGTCTCTCGCTACGGCGAGGCCGGACCGGGCACGCCCGGCACGGCGATTACCGCGTCGTTCGTGCTCGAGGGACTCGAGTTCACGGCGCTGAACGGCGGCCCCGAGTTCGCGTTCACCGAGGCGACCTCGTTCCACGTGAGCTGCGATTCGCAAGACGAGGTCGACCACTTCTGGAAGGCCCTCACCGACGGCGGCGAGGAGAGCCAGTGCGGGTGGCTCAAGGACCGGTACGGCCTGTCCTGGCAGATCGTCCCCACGCGCCTGCACGAGCTGCTGGGCGACCCCGACCCCGGCCGGGCCGAGCGGGCCATGAAGGCGATGCTCCAGATGCAGAAGA
>JBPCPX010000093.1:0-15161 GCA_050998695.1 Actinomycetota bacterium | reverse complement strand
AGCTGACCCTCGAGATGGTGACCGACGAGGAGCGGGACTACATGTATCGGGTGTACGCGGAGGACCCGCAGGCACGGGTCAACCTCGGGATCCGGCGGCGTCTCGCTCCGTTGCTCGGCAACGACCGTCGCCGGATCGAGCTGATGAACGCCCTCCTTTTCTCCCTGCCGGGGACACCGGTCATCTACTACGGCGACGAGATCGGTATGGGCGACAACATCTACCTGGGCGACCGCAACGGCGTCCGGACGCCGATGCAGTGGAACCAGGATCGCAACGCGGGGTTCTCGGCGGCCAACCCCCAGCGTCTGTACCTGCCCCTCGTCGCCGACCCCGAGCACCACCCCTCGGCCGTCAACGTCGAGGCCCAGCAGAACAATCCGTCGTCGCTGCTGTGGTGGATGCGGCGGCTCATCGGGGCGGCCCGCCGATCGCCGTCGCTCTCACGCGGCGACATCGAGTTCCTCTACCCCGAGAACCGCAAGGTGGTGGCGTTCCTCCGCACGTTCGGCGAGGACCGCACGCTGGTGGTCGCCAACCTCTCTCGGAGCGCGCAGTTCGTGGAGCTGGACCTCTCGCGCTTCGACGGCCAGGTCCCCGTCGAGCTGTTCGGGCCGACCCAGTTCCCTCGGATCGGGCAGTTCCCCTACTTCATCACGCTGGGGCCGTACGGCTACTTCTGGTTCCGCCTCCAGGCCGACGAACGGGAGGAGGAGATCGCGACATCGCCCGTGCCCACGCTCAGGTCGATGGGCTCGTGGGACTCGGTCCTGGAGGGGCCGGAGCGGAGCGCCCTGGAGCGATCGCTGCCTCGGTTCCTCGTCCGGCAGCGATGGTTCGGCGCGAAGGGCAGGAAGATCTCGACCGTGACCATCGCGGACACCATCCGCGTCCAGAGCAACGACCGCGACGGTATGCGCGGCCTGATCGCCCTCGTCGACGTGACCTTCACCGAGGGCGAACCCGCCACCTACGCTCTCCCGCTCGCGGGCAAGCGCGAAGGCGAAGACATCGGGCCCGAGTTCGTCGTGGCGAGGGTCGAGACGCCCGACGGGGCCTGGCTGCTCGTGGACGGGCTCCGGGACGCGGCGCTGACCGTCGCGCTCCTGAAGATGATCGAACGCAGACGGGTGGCGCGCGGCCAGCGCCGCCGCCTCGTCGGTACCCGCGCCGAAGGGTTCGCGCGACTCCGCGGACAGGGACCGCTCGAGCCGCAGTTCAGCTGGGGCGATCAGAGCAACACCTCGGTCACCTTCGGCGACCGGCTCATCCTGAAATTGTTCAGGCGTCTCGAGGAGGGGATCAACCCGGAGCTCGAAGTGGGTCGCTTCCTGACCGATCGCACGATCTTCCGCCATGCCGCGCCCACCGCCGGGGCGATCGAGGTTCCCGACGACGGGAGTGGATCGACGGTCGCGATCCTCCAGGGATACGTACAGAACGAAGGCGACGCCTGGGCGTACTCCCTCGACGCGATCCAGGAGTCCTTCGAACGGGCGCTGGCACGTCCGGCCGATCAGCCCACCCCCCGCGTCGAGCGCCCGGTGATGGACATGGTCGGCGAGCTCCCGTCGCTCCTCACCTACGATCTGGTCGGGCCGTTCCTCGGTTCTGCCTGGCTGCTCGGTCGCCGCACGGCGCAGCTCCACCTCGCGCTCGGATCGCGCGCCGACGATCCAGTGTTCGCGCCCGAGCCGATCACGCGCATGTACCAGCGCTCGCTCTACCAATCGATGCGCTCGCAGGCGGTGACCACTCTCCGGCGGCTGGGCGTGCACGAGGTCGGGCCCGAGGTAGAAGAGCTGCTCGCTCGCCAGGACGAGCTCTTCGCTCGCTATTCCATCGTCACCGGCGACCGCATCAGCGGGCAACGGATCCGGGTCCACGGCGACTATCACCTGGGCCAGGTCCTGTGGACCGGCCGCGACTTCATCGTCATCGATTTCGAAGGCGAACCCGCGAGACCGCTCAGCGAGCGGAGGATCAAGCGCTCCCCGCTCCGTGACGTCGCCGGGATGCTCAGGTCGTTCGACTACGCCACCAAGACCGCGATGCGGTCGCCATGGGTCGAGGACCTCTCTCTCGAGGAAAGGGAGTCCCTGGCGGACTGGGCGCGATCCTGGAGCCACTGGGTCTCGGCGACGTTCCTGGATCACTACTTCGAGGTCGTGGGCGACAGCCCCCTGCTGCCGGAGACGGAAGAGGAGACGCGCCGGATCCTGCACGCGCTGTTGCTCGACAAGGCCGTCTACGAGATCGCGTACGAGCTCGACAACCGGCCCGATTGGCTCCCGGTCCCGGTCCGCGGCGTGCTCGACCTGCTGGACGAAGGCCCGTGAGCGACGAGCGGCGAGCGCTTCGAGAGCTTGCCCGCCTGTACGGCGTGCAGGAGAGCTACAAGAACGTCTTCGGCACGCGCGTGCAGGCGGGCGTCGACAGCACGATCGCCGTGCTCCGGGCGATGGGGGCGCCCGTGGGATCGCTCGGTGACGCGGCCGAGGCGTTGCGGGCTCGCAAGCACGACCTCGCCCGACGTCGCCTCGAGCCCGTGATCGTCGCATGGGGTGGGCGGCTGTCCGGCGTCGAGATGCGGGCGCCGGCATCGGAACGGGGCCGGGAGACACGGTTCGCGCTCACGTCCGAAGGCGAGGAGCCGGCCCGGTGGGAAGCGGGGACGGCGGTTCCGAATGGTCCGACCGAGGACGGATCCGGACCGGTGCGACTGGCGATCGGTCATCGACTTCCGGCGGGGCGACACTCCCTCTGGGTCGAGACGGGCGAGGGGCCGGTCCGAGCCCTCGTCCTGTCGGCGCCACGCACGTGCCCGCAGCCCGACGGGCGATGGTGGGGTTCCTTCGCACCTCTCTACGCGCTCCGCGCGGAGGACGACTGGGGGGTCGGGAGCTTCTCCGAGCTGGCCGCGTTCCGAGGGTGGATCGACGATCTGGGCGGGTCGGTGGCGGCGACGCTCCCTCTGTTCGCGCAGTTCCTCGACGAGCCGATGGTCGAGCCGAGTCCCTATTCGCCGGCCAGCCGCCTCTTCTGGAACGAGACGTACATCGACGTGGGCCGGGCGCCTGGTCTGGATGCGTGCGAGGAAGCCCGCGAAGCGCTGGAGGACCCGTCGTTCCGCGAGCAGATCGCCAGGCTCCGCAAGAACGAGCTCACGGACCACCCGGCCGTCGCCGCCGCGAAGCGACGGGTTCTCGACCCCCTCGCTCAGCAGGCCTTCCGGGGGAACCCCCCGGAAGGCCTGATGGAGTTCGCCGCGAACCCGCGCGCCGCCGACTACGCGCGGTTCCGCGCGGAGGTCGAGCGACGCGGCGCCTGGTGGGGCGCGTGGCCACGGATCGAACGCGAAGGCTCGCTCTCCGGTTCGGCACTCGACGACGACCGCGCGCGCTACCACCTGTTCGTCCAGTGGGTGGCCTCCCAGCAGCTCTCGGAGGCCGCCGGGGGCGCGAGCGCGGCCGGCGGCCTGATGCTCGACCTCCCGATCGGGGTGAACGGCGCCGGCTACGACGTCTGGCGCGAACGCAACTCATTCGCGCCGGGCGTCGCAGCCGGCGCCCCTCCGGACGCGTTCTGGTCCCAGGGCCAGGACTGGGGGGCGCCTCCGCCCCATCCCCACGGCGCACGTGAAGCCGGCTACCGCTACCACGACGAGGTGTTCCGCACCCTGTTCCGCTACGCCGCGGTCGCCCGCATCGATCACGTGATCGGGCTGCACCGGCTCTATTGGGTGCCGCGAGGAGCCTCGGCCAGAGACGGCGTCTACGTCCGGTATCGAGCGCAGGAGTGGTACGCCCTGCTCTCGATCGCCGCGAACGACACCGGAGCCGTGGTCGTGGGTGAGGACCTCGGGACCGTCCCCGGCTACGTCCGTCCCGCGATGAAGGCGCGCGGGCTCTTGCGGACCTACGTCGCGCAACGGGAGGCCGGCGGTGCCGGCCTCCCCGAGCCGCCGGCCGAGTCCGTGGCCGCCCTGAACACCCACGACATGCCCACGTGGGCAGGCTTCTGGCGCGGCACCGACGTCCCGCTCCGAGAGGAGCTCGGCCTGATCGACCACTCACAGGCGGAGCTGATCCTGGAGGCGCGACGCCAGGTGCGCGGAGCGCTCCCCGCGTCGCTCCCCGGGCTGCTGGCCGACCCCGACGGCGAGGACCCTCGCTCGTCGCTGGAGGCATCGCTCGAGCGGCTGGCCGCGAGTCGGGCAGCCATCGTGATGGCCTCGCTCGGCGACCTGTTGCTGGAGGCCGACCCGCAGAACGTGCCGGGCACCGGACCGGAACGGCTGAACTGGCGTCGCCGGTATCCGTGGACGCTCGATGAGATCAAAGCCCGCCCGGACACCGCATCGACGCTCGAACGCATCCACCAGGCTCGACGAAGCGGAGGGGCCGGCGTGAGCGGAGAGACCGGAGGACCGGCGTGACCGGAAGAACCAGAGAGTCGTGAACGAGGTCACCATGGAGCAGGAACTGACCGCGGACGACCTCCACCTCTTCGCGGAGGGAACGCACGGCCGGCTCGCAACGAAGCTCGGCGCCCATGTGCGCGACGACGGTGCATCCTTCGCCGTCTGGGCCCCGAACGCCGAACGGGTCTCGGTGATCGGCGACTTCAACGGCTGGGACCCCGAGTCACATCCTCTCGAGCCTGTCCGTACCTCCGGCATCTGGTCGGGCGATGTCCAAGGAACGCTGCTCGGCCAGACCTACAAGTTCCACATCCGCTCACGCCACGCCGGCTATCGCGTCGACAAGGCCGACCCGTTCGCGTTCCGCTCGGAGACGCCGCCCAAGACAGGTTCCGTCATGTGGGATCTCTCCTACGACTGGGCCGACGACGAGTGGCTCGCCGGCCGCGCCCCGCGGAACGAGGTGTCGGCGCCGATGTCGATCTACGAGGTCCACCTCGGTTCGTGGCGCCGCGGCGAGGATGGGGGCTGGCTCGGCTATCGGGACGTCGCGCCTCAACTCGCCGAGCACGCACTCGACCTCGGTTTCACCCATGTGGAGCTCCTGCCGATCATGGAGCATCCGTTCTACGGCTCGTGGGGATATCAGACCACCGGATACTTCGCGCCCACGGGCAGGTTCGGCACGCCGCAAGACCTGATGTTCCTGATCGACCATCTGCACCAGCGGGGCCTCGGGGTGATCCTGGACTGGGTGCCTTCCCACTTCCCCGCGGACGAGCACGGCCTCGCGTACTTCGACGGGACGCACCTGTACGAGCACGCGGATCCCCGCCGCGGGTACCACCCGGACTGGCACACGCTGATCTTCAACTACGGGCGCAACGAGGTCAGGAGCTTCCTGCTCTCCAGCGCCGACCACTGGCTCCGCACCTATCACGCGGACGGGCTGCGCGTGGATGCCGTCGCCTCGATGCTCTACCTCGACTACTCCCGGAAGGAAGGTGAGTGGCTGCCCAACGTCCACGGTGGTCGCGAGAACCTCGAGGCGGTCTCGTTCCTCCAGCGGCTGAACGAGGACGTGTACCGGGAGCACCAGGGCATCCAGACCTTCGCGGAGGAATCCACCGCCTGGCCGATGGTGTCGCGTCCGACCGACGTGGGCGGGCTCGGCTTCGGGTTCAAATGGGACATGGGCTGGATGCACGACACGCTGCTGCACCTCCGCCGCGAGCCGATCCACCGGCGTTATCACCACAACGAGCTCACCTTCCGAGAGGTGTACGCGTACTCGGAGAACTTCGTGTTGCCGCTCTCTCACGACGAGGTCGTCCACGGGAAGGGCTCCCTCCTCGGCAAGATGCCGGGCGACGATTGGCAGCGGTTCGCCAACCTCCGGCTGTTGTTCGGCTACCAGTGGGCGCAGACCGGCAAGAAGCTCCTGTTCATGGGCGACGAACTCGGTCAGTCGGGCGAGTGGGACCACGACGCGAGCGTCGAGTGGTCCCTCCTCGACGATCCTCGGCACGCCGGCATCGCCCGCTGGGTGCGCGATCTCAACGCGTTGCATCGAGTCGAGCCCGCGCTGCACGCGTTCGACGCGGACCCCCGCGGATCCGAGTGGATCGACGCCTCGGATGCCGAAGGAGGGACGCTGTGCTTCCTCCGGCGAGGTCCGTCCGAGCGGGACGTGGTCGTGGTCGTGCTCAACCTCACCCCGATGCCGCACGATCGCTTCCGCATCGGGCTGTCGGACGGAGGCGTGTGGCACGAGGCCTTGAACAGCGATGCGGAGAGCTACGGAGGCTCGGGCATGGGGAACCTGGGGCGCGTGATGGCGGAGCCGACGCCGTGGCACGGTCGACCGCACAGCGCGCAGATCGTGCTCCCCCCACTGGCCTGCCTGTTCTTCCGGCCCGGAACCGAACGGCACGGAGGGGTTCGGGCCTCGTGACGATCCGGGTGTGGCCGGGGACCCCGTACCCGCAGGGAGCCACGTGGGACGGCGAGGGTGTGAACTTCTCGATCTTCACCGAGCACGCCACGGGCGTCGACCTCTGCCTCTACGACCGGCCGGACGACGCCGTGGAGGCCGAGCGGATCCCGCTCACGAATCGGACCGATCTGCTCTGGCACGCCTACCTCCCCGATGTGCGGCCGGGTGGCCTCTACGGCTACCGCGTGCACGGGCCATACGAGCCGCGTGAGGGTCATCGGTTCAACCCCCACAAGCTCCTCCTGGATCCGTACGCGCGGGCGATCAGCGGGCCCGTCCGGTGGCACGACGCCGTGTACGGCTATGAGATCGGCCGTCCCGAGGAGGATCTCTCGTTCGATGAGCGCGACAGCGCAGGCTCGATGCCGAAGTGCGTCGTGATCGACCCCGCGTTCACATGGGGGGAGGATCGACGCCCCGAGACGCCGTGGAACCGCACGGTGGTCTACGAGACCCACGTCCGAGGATTCACGAAGCTCCATCCGTCGATCCCGCCCGAGATCAGGGGCACGTACCTCGCGCTCGCGCACGATCCTGTCCTCGAACACCTGCGGTCGCTCGGGGTCACCGCGGTGGAGCTCATGCCCGTGCACCAGTTCGTCGACGACCGGGTCCTGGTCGAGCGCGGGCTGTCCAACTACTGGGGATACAACTCCATCGGGTTCTTCGCTCCACATCACGGCTACGCGACGCGCACGGTCGGTCAGCAGGTTTACGAGTTCAAGTCGATGGTGAAGACGTTGCACCGCGCCGGCATCGAGGTGATCCTCGACGTCGTCTACAACCACACGGCCGAAGGCAACCACCTCGGGCCGACCCTGTCCCTCCGAGGGATCGACAACAAGGCCTTCTATCGCCTGTCACCCGATGATGCCCGCTACTACATCGACTTCTCCGGGACCGGGAACAGCCTCAACATGCTGCACCCGCGGGCGATCCAGCTGATCATGGACAGCCTCCGACACTGGGTGCTGGAGATGCATGTGGACGGCTTCCGGTTCGACCTGGCGCCGGTCCTGGCCCGGGAGCTGTACGAGGTGAACCGCCTCGGGACGTTCTTCGACATCATCCAGCAGGACCCGGTGCTCTCGCAGGTGAAGCTGATCGCCGAGCCCTGGGATGTCGGACCCGGCGGGTACCAGGTGGGCAACTTCCCGGTCGGCTGGGCCGAGTGGAACGGCAAGTACCGCGACTGCGTGCGGAGGTTCTGGCGCGGCGATCCTGGTCAGCTTCCGGAGCTCGCGTTCCGGCTGTCTGGCTCCAGCGACCTGTACGAGGCGAGCGGCCGCAACACCTACGCCTCGGTCAACTTCGTGACCGCGCATGATGGCTTCACCCTCCGAGATCTCGTGACCTACGCCGAGAAGCACAACGAGCCGAACGGCGAAAGCAACAAGGACGGAACCGACGAGAACTTCTCCTCCAACTGGGGTGACGAGGGTCCGACCGACCAGCCGGAGATCGTCGAGATACGACAGCGCATGAAGCGCAACCTGATGGCCACGCTCGTCTTCTCACAAGGCGTGCGGATGCTGCTCGGCGGCGACGAGCTCGGACGCTCCCAGCGCGGGAACAACAACGCCTACTGCCAGGACGATGAACTGAGCTGGTTCGATTGGGAGCGCCGCGATCTGGACATGCTCGCGTTCACGCGGGAGACGCTGAAGATCTTCCGGTCGAATCCGGTCTTGCGGCGGCGCTCGTTCTTCAACGGGATGCTCAACGGCGGGCGGCACAAGGACGTGATGTGGGTCCGCGCCGACGGCGTGGAGATGACCGACGAAGACTGGTCCGATCCCGAGAACCGCATCCTCGGGATGCTGATCCCGGGGCGGGCGACGGATGAGCGTGACGAACGTGGCCGCTTGATCCGAGGCGACACCGTCCTGCTGCTGCTGAACGGTGGCTCCCGGTCGAGGAAGGTCACGCTCCCGCGCCTCGAGGGAAGCGGGCTTTGGCACGAGGTCCTCGATACCGCGCGGCCGGGTCACGCGCGGGTGGTGCGCCGCGAGGCGTTGAACCTCGTCGCGCACTCGTTGATGCTTCTGCGGTTCGAGGGAGCGGAGCGCTCGTCCGAGCGCTCCGGGGTCGGCTCCTGATCCCTCCGGATCAGGTGCCCGCCACTGGGGCCGCTACGCCTGGAGAGCTTCTCGGGCCTTCTCGTTGTCGCTCGTCACGAGCACCGCTCGATCGCCGGTCGCGAGATACGCGATCGAGATGTTGATCCCGGCGGTCGCCACCTTGCCGGCAACTCGCCCGAGGGTGCCCGGCCTGGCGACATCCTCGTCCGTCAGGTCGATGACGACGGCGTCGGCCTCGCCCTCCACCTTGATGTCGGCGAGGATCAACGCGTTCTGCGCCACCATCGCGTTCTCCACCAAGACGTGCACGACACCGACCCCGTCGTCGGTCGTCGCACAGATCCCCTCGATGTTGACCCCTGCGTCGCCCAACGCCTCACCCATGTGGGCGAGCTGGCCCGCACGGTCATCGAGCACTACGGTCAGATCCGTGGCCATCTGATCACCCTCTCCTACATCCCGAGCGCAGCCCGCGCTCTTTCGTTGTCATCGGTGACGGCAACGGCTCGGTTGTTCGTCGCGAGATACACGGCCTGCATGTTGATCCCTGCATCTGCCACCGCGCGCGCCATCTTGCCCATCGTGCCCGGCGTTCCTGCGCCCTCCGACACCTCGCTCACGATCGCCGAGGACTCGGTCTCGACGGTCAGTCCGGCGCCTTCGAGAGCGGCCCGCGCGGCGGCGCCGTCCTCCACCAGGAGATGGATCACGCCGCGATCGCCCAGTCCGACACCGCAGAGGCCCTCGATGTTGATGCCGGCGTTACCCAGCGCCTCTGCGATGTCCGCCAACCCTCCGGGACGATCCTCGACGGTGACACCAAGATCAGTCGGCACGGTTCCCCTTCCGCTCGCTGCTCTCGGTCTACGCCCCGAGTGGAAGCCCGTCAAGTTCGCCGCGGTCGCTTCCGGCGGCCGACCGGCCGCCCCGCGGGCGCTATCAGCCCACTCCCTCCGGCGGCGGCTCCTCATCGGGGCTGGGAGCGGGGACCTCCCGGGGCGGGTTCGCCACCTGGGTTCGCGGCGCCGCGATCTCGACGTCGAGAACCAGTGCGGCCGGCGCGTCGAGACCGAGACCGTCGACCGCGAACAGATCCATGGCTTCGCCACAGCCCCCGGCGGCGACCAGAAGGGTGGTCCGATCGAGCCATCCCAGCGCCTCGGTGGGTCGCGTCTCGCCCGGCATGGCGGTTCTCGTCTCGCCCCGGCTCAAGACCAGGGCCATGCGCTCCTCGCAGGCCTTGCTTTCGGTGACTGCCTGGAGGGTCCCCGAGGGGGCGAGCCGGAGACCGCCCGAGACACTCCCCTCCGTGCCGCGCCATGCCGTACCGAATCCGGTCCGGCTCTCGAGCTTCATGAAGTGGAGCTCCGGGTAGCCCTCCTCGTGCTGGGCCGTCCACCACAAGGTCCGCCCGTTCGGTGAGAACGCGAGCGAGGTGAACTCGGTCCCGCGCTCGGAGAAGATGAGTCGCTGCGGATCCGTCCCTTCGTTCGTCGACAGCCAGATCTCTTGTCCCTCGATCGTCTCCACCACGAACGCCAGCGCGAGACCGCTGGGGTGATACGCGACCTGGAGATACGTCCCCGGGGGAAGTGAGACGAGCCGGATCAGGCGGCCGTCATCGACGAAGCGCTTCCCCGGGATGCCCTTCGCGTCCGCGAACACCACCGCGAGGCCGAGCGGATGCCCCCAGTCGAAGGCGCGCAACGAGGTGTCGATCGCCGGGAGATCCGGGGCGTCGCCGCCGACACCGCGGATCTCGAACCGGTTCAGGAGCACCCGATCGCCCTGCGGGCCCCAGGCGAACGGACCGGCGTCCTCCACCGGGAACAGACATGCCAGATCGCCCTCGTCGGGGTCGAGCGCCCACGCCCGGCCCTCGGCGACGAAGGCGACGGTATGGGATGCACCGGCGCCGCCGGTGCATCCCGGGGGCAACGGCGTGCCGTCCGGCATCCGAGCGCCGGTGGTCACGACGGACTGGGATCCTGTCGTGCCAACCGATGGCGTCGGAGTCTCGTCGTCGGTCGCCGGCTGCGTGCACGCGCCGGCGAAGAGCGCAGCCGCGAGCACGAACCGGGTCCATCGCATGGTCGGTCTCGGACGGTACACCGAGGCGGCCCTCCGGGCGAGGGACCCGATCAGAGGTTGCCGCGGAGCCCCCAGAGCTCCGGGAAGAACCGCTTGTCCAGCGTGGTGCGGAGGTACCCGACGCCCGAGGAGCCGCCCGTCCCCCGCTTCGCTCCGATCTCACGTTCCACCATCAGGACGTGGAGCGAGCGCCAGCGAGCGACGTTCTCGTCGTGGTCGAGCAATGCCTCCGAGACCGCGAACAGCTCCTGTTGCTCCCGCGCCATCGCGACCAATGAAGCGGACCGCTGCTCGTCGTCGTCCGCGGGCATCGGCAGGCCATTGGACTCCAAGAGCGCACAGAAGCCGTCCCAGAGGGTCGGCTCGGCGAGTCGCCGCTTGAGACGATCACGCTCCTCGGGCGAGGCGGCGAGATCTTGGAGGAGCCGCTCGTCCTTCAGCCCACTGATGCATTCGAGCTCCCGGAACTGCGCGGACTGGAATCCGGACGCCGGCGCGAGGTGGTCACGGAACGCGAGGAAATCCTGCGGGGACATCGTTTCGAGCACCTCGATGTGTTCGATCAGGACGCGTTCGATCGCGTGCACGCGCTTCAGATAGTGGCGAGCGCGCTCCGTATCCCCGTCGAAGAGGCGATCGCGAACCGACTCCAGCTCGAACAGGCTCTGCTTGAACCACAGCTCGTACGCCTGGTGGACCACGATGAACAGGAGCTCGTCGTGGACCGGAGGATCCGACAGCAGCTGCTGGAGCGACATGAGCTCGGGCAGCTTCAGGTAACCGCTATAGGTGAGGAGATCTACGTCCGTTTCACTCGTCCGGCCGAACCGCCGTTGTCTGCCCTCTTCCATCGCACGGAGCCTAGCGAAGGCGCGCTGCAGCTATCCGGCGGTTCGCGCGTCGCCCGCGTCGCTCGACTCTGAGCTCTTGGATCAACTGGCGGACGCCGTGCTCGTCGCCGACACGGACGGTCACTACGTCGAGGCGAACCTCGCGGCCGCCACACTGCTCGGCTCCTCGCGGGCGGAGCTCTTGTCGATGGGTGTCGCCGACGTGACGATGGGTCCGCTCGGAGGTCTCGGTCCGAGTACGTCCGATTCTCCAAAGATGGCTACTGGCGAGGGATGGTCGACCTCCGCCGGAAGGGCCATCGGCTGGCGCGAGAGATCGACGGCGAGGATCCCACCGTCGCGCTGCCGTTCGACCGCGAGCGCGGCCTGCCCGATGTCGAGCCCATCGCGAGATGATGTGGGGACATGGACACGAAGCCGCTCGGCACGGATCTTCCCGGCGGCGTCCGGTTCATCGGACCGGAGGTCGATCGCGAACCCGGGTGGATACCGGGTGAGGCGCCGACCCTCGCAGACCTGAACGCCTGCGTCGCGTGCGGGTTGTGCTTGCCGCACTGCCCCACCTATCGACTGACCGGGGAGGAGTCGGCGTCGCCGCGCGGCCGGATCACCGCGATGCGTGCCGTCCACGAGGGCCGCGCGGCGCCCGACGAGACGTTCTCGCGCTTCATGGACCTGTGTCTCGTGTGCCGTGCGTGCGAGGACGTCTGTCCGTCGCACGTGCCCTTCGGTCGGATGATGGAGGCGGCCCGCACGCAGATCGAGCCACTCCGTTCACGGCGCACAAGGTTCCTTCGCTGGCTCGGCCTGGACGTGGTGCTTCCGTCGAAGAGGCTCACGTGGCTGACGGGCGTGCTCGCTCCGCTCGCGCGACCCTTCCTCCCGACACGGGTCCGGGCGTTGATCCCTCGAGGAGGCGGCGAGCCGTTCAGCCGACTCCCCCGCGTCACATCGCCGGCGGGCGACCCGCGTGGAACCGTGGCATTGCTCTCCGGCTGCGTGCAGGACCGGTGGTTCCGGAGGGTGAACCGCGCCACGATCCGGGTGCTCGCGAGGAACGGCTGGCGTGTCGTCGTGCCGCGCGCGCAGACGTGTTGCGGGGCGCTGGCCGCGCACAACGGACACCTCGAGACGGCGCGGAGGCTCGCGAAGAAGAACGCGGCAGCGTTCGCTTCGGTGGATCACGTCGTCGTGAACGCCGCCGGTTGCGGCGCGCACATGCAGTCGTACGCCGAGCTGGTCGAGGGGGCGGATCTCCCCGTTCGCGACGTGATGGAGTTCCTTCACGGAGAGGGCGTCACAGGCGACGCGGGCTCGCTTTCGCAGCCCACCCGCGTCGCCTACCACGATGCGTGTCACGCGCTGCGTGCCCAGGGGATCCACGATCAGCCGCGCGAACTGCTGGGCAGGATCGGCAACCTCGAGCTCGTCGAGATCCCGAACGGCGACCGCTGCTGCGGCGCCGCCGGGATCTACAACGTCACCGAGCCGGAGATGTCCGATCGCCTGATGCGCGAGAAGGCCGAAGCGGTCGCCTCGACGGGGGCGGCCGTGGTTGCCTCCGGCAACCCCGGCTGCACGATGCAGCTTCTCGCCGGCCTGCGAAGGATCGGCGCGCAGGCCGACGTCCTGCACCCGATCGAGGTGCTCGACTCCGCCGCACGGAGGCACTGAGCTACCAGCGAGGATCGGCCGCGAGGAGGGCCGCCCGGCCCGTGCACTCGGTTCCCGCCCCGTAGCGAGGGTCTTCGCCCACGCCGAGGCGGATGTAGAAGCACGCGCCCGACCGCGCCTGGACGGCCGCCGCCCAGACGGACTCGGAAGCAGACACGCTCACGTCGTCCAGGCCGACGGACGATTCTTCCTCCGGCCGGAACGACAACTCGGGGACATCCTCCCCCAGCGCGTCGGCATCGGCTTCCCGGAACGACGCCGTGCGGCTGCGCACGATCTCCGCGGCTGCCTGCGCCCGGCGGAGCGTGTCCTGCGCGTGCCCGATCGAGTTCGCGAGCGGCCTGTTCGCGAAGATCTCCACGAGCAGGAACAGGCCGCCCACCAGCAACGTCCCCGCGATGATCCAGAAGCCACGGTTGGAGCGCATCGGTTCGGGTCCGAGCTCATCGTCGTAGGCCCGGATCAGCTCGTCGTCGGCCGCCATCACCGAAAGGGTACGAAACGCCCGATCCGATACGTTCGCCGCATGCCCGAGAAGATCGCGCCGAACGTGCTGTCGTGGGCGAGCGAGCTCGACGAGCTCACGCGCGCCCAGGCCGCGACGACCGCCCGCCTTCCGGTCCTGGCCGGGCACCTGGCGCTGATGCCCGACGCGCACCTCGGGAAGGGCGCCACGATCGGCTCCGTGATCCCCACCGAGAGCGCGGTGATCCCGTCCGCCGTGGGGGTCGACATCGGCTGCGGGATGGCGGCTCGGCGGTTGGATCTCGCGCAGGAGGTCCTGCCGGACGGGTTGGATGCATGGGTCTCCGCCATGGAGGCGACCGTCCCCGCCGGGCTCGGCCGTTGGCACGGCGAACCGTCCGACGACGCGCGAACCTGGTTCGCGGAGCACGAGCCGCCTCCGACGCTCGACAACCCGGAGCGGGCCGCGGCGCAGCTCGGCACGCTCGGGTCCGGGAACCACTTCATCGAGCTCGCCACGGACGAGAGCGATCGGGTGTGGATCCTCCTGCACTCGGGGTCGCGGGGCGGCGGAAACAGGCTCGCGACGATGCACACGAAGACGGCGAGGAAGCTGCACGAGGGGCTCGGAACGCGGCTCGAGGATCCCGAGCTCGCATGGCTTCAGGAGGGCACACGGGAGTTCGACGCGTACATCCGGGACCTCCGCTGGTCGCAGGCGTTCGCGCGCGAGAATCGGCGGCTGATGTTGGACTCGACCCACCGCGCGCTCGAGACCGTCCTCGGCCGCGACGTCGCCACCGCGGACGAGGTGAACTGCCACCACAACTTCACGGAGCGCGAGCGACACGGGGGGCGTGAGCTCTGGGTGACCCGGAAGGGCGCGATCCGTGCGCGCGTCGGCGACCGCGGACTGATCCCGGGGGCGATGGGGCAGCGCTCGTACGTGGTCCGTGGGCTGGGGAACCCGGCGTCGTACGAGTCGTGCGCGCACGGTGCCGGCAGACGGATGTCCCGTCGGCAGGCGAGGAAGCAGCTGTCGATCGAGACCTTCGCCGAGGTGATGGGGGTCAGTGCGTGGCAGCACGCGAGCGCGCAGGCATTGCTCGACGAACACCCGTCGGCGTACAAGCCGATCGACGTCGTCATGCGCGA
This sequence comes from Actinomycetota bacterium, assembly GCA_050998695.1. Lineage (GTDB taxonomy): Bacteria > Actinomycetota > UBA4738 > UBA4738 > HRBIN12 > JAJNBA01. The sequence continues at coordinate 425 of JBPCPX010000093.1, read as the reverse complement.
TCAGGCCGATCTCGTCGAGATCGAGCACGAGCTCCAAGGCATCGCCAACTACAAAGGCATCGAATCACAGCACCGCCGCTAGCTGGCGAGCGTTCGAGACAGTTCCGAGAGGCTCTCGAGGTTGTGGCCCGAGAGGAATACATCGACGGAAGGCAGCGCCGCTGCCATCCCCCGGGCCAGCGGCTCATAGCGCGGTGACCCCTTCAATGGGTTCACCCACACCACCTTGTGCGAGAGCCGCCGCAACCGTGCCATCTGCGCCCGCAGCACCTCCGGATCGCCTCGCTCCAACCCGTCGCTGCACAGCACCACGACCGCTCCGCGTAGAGCTGCCCGTTGGCTCCATCCGTCCAGCAGCGTCTTCAGTGACTCGCCGATCCGCGTCCCGCCCTCCCAATCGGCCACCGTCCGACCGATCTCGTGCA
>JBPCPX010000081.1:0-9033 GCA_050998695.1 Actinomycetota bacterium | reverse complement strand
CCTCGACCTCGGGAAGGATCCGGCGCTGCACCCATTCGCGGGCGACGCTGCGGATCTGCTTCTCCTCGTCGGAGAGGAGGTGGTCGATGTCGATCAGGTCCGTGGGCTGCAGGTCGGACGGGCTCATGTCTCGACGGTAGCACCGGCTACGGGATGGCGCCTTCGCTCAAACCCCGCCGACCGTCTGGAGGCCGAACCGCTCGATCTCGGACTCGATGTCGAGGGGTCGCATCCGCGCCCGCTCGTCCTCGATCTCGGGCGTCTGGAGCTCCTTCGGCACGATCCAACAGACCTCGAACTCCAAACCGTCGGGATCGCGACCGTAGAGAGCCTTCGTCGTGCTGTGGTCGGTTGCCCCCGTGAGGGCGCCCGCCTCCTGGAGCTTCTGCCTGATATCCCGGAGGTCCCCGAGGGTCTGGACCTCCCAGGCGATGTGATACAGCCCAACCGTGGAACGGCCCGCGGTTGACGGCCCGGCCCCTTCCCCGATGCTGAAGAGGCCCAGGTCGTGGTCGTTCTCCGAGTCCGGCGCTTGGAGGAACTTGGCTCCCGGTATCTCCATCACGACGCGGAACCCGAACACGTCTCGGTAGAACTCGTAGGTCTTCTCCGCGTCCCGGACGTAGAGGACCGCGTGGTTCATCCGCTTGATCGCCATCGCTCCGTCCCTTCAGCTCACCCTGTTCAGGTCACGGGGGCTCCGCCCAGCTTCGGACGGCCCATCCTGGTCCGGTACATCTCGTTGAACGCGAACAGGTAGCGATCCTGACGCGGATACACGCCCGTCGTGAACGCTCGGGACCCGACCCCGATCTGGGCCCGCTCGCACACTTCCCAGTCTTGCTTCGAGATGAGGTCCCAGAGCTCGACGGTCGGCTCGGGCTTGAACAGATCGGGATCGGCGATCGTCTCGGGACGGAAGAGGTACTCCGAGACCACGCTCGTGTGGTTGGGCCCCTTCGGGTAGCCGATGTAGTACATCGCACAGTCCGGGTGGATGTTCAGCAACAGGTTGGGGAACTGGTACGCGCCGTAGTAGCGCGTGAGGTCCTCCTCAAGGAGGCCCGGGAACGGAGGGAGCTCCGAACGGCCGGTCATCGTGAAGGATCGGGCGCCGTCCATCATCTCGTTGCCGCCGTCGCGAGTCTCGCCGTCCCACACCTCTCCGAATCGGAACAACGGGACCACCTGCACGAGCTCGGGATGGATCACCGGGCAGTGGAGGCACTCGTTGTAGTTCTCGACGATGATCTTCCAGTTGGCGGCGACCTCGTAAACGATGCGCACGCCGACCCGGAGCTCGTCCATCCCGAATCGGTCGAACGAGGTCACGCTCTCGACACCGTCGCGAAGGGATTCGACCAGGCTCCTCGGTTCGCGGGCGAGGCTCGCAAAGAGGAACCCCGCGTAGGTGTCCACCGGGAAGCCGTGCAGCGGATACTCGCCTCTGTCGAAGTGCTCGTTCTCCTTGACGTTGGGCGTCCCGATCAGCCGGCCGTCGAGGTCGTACGTCCACGAGTGGTACGGGCAGACGAACGCCTTGCGCACGTTCCCGGTAGCCGGCTCGTCATCGAGGAACTTCGTCCCTCGATGGGAGCACACGTTGTAGAAGCCGTGGAGCTCGCCGTTCGCGTTCCTGGTGACGAAGATCGACTCGCCGGCGAGTTCCCGCACGAGGTAGTCGCCCGGGTTCGCCACCTCCTCGGCCCGTCCGATGCAGACCCAGTCACCGAACCAGATCCGCTCGCGCTCTTCCTCCCAGACCTCGGGGCTGGTGTAATCGGTCCCGCTGAGCGTGGGCCGAGGCTTCCAATGGCCCTCGCGCTCCCTGATCGTCTCCTGCTGTTCGAGCATGTGGTGACCTCCGATGGACGGAACGCAAGGATAGGCGACGGCGCGGGCCGCGAGGCTCTATCGCGTCTGTTGGTCAAGGGGCGCGTGACCGCCGTACCAGGACCTCTGGAACCGGAGGAGGAGCGCCGGCTGCGCGCACAGCACGACGATCAAGGGGAGGAACAAGAGGCTGGTCGGGATGAGAGAGAACGCCGTCATCATCAGCCAGCCCACGAGCTGCACCCATCTCGAGGTGGGGCGCCTCGAGCGCTCAACGCCAACGATGTAGAGGAGCGCACCGCCCACGCCCATGACGGAGAGGACGAGCCACACCAGCTTGCCCGTCTCCAGGAATGTGACGAACACCAACGACCCGAGGATCAGGAAGAAACACGCGACAACTCGACCCGTCCACACCGCGGCGACCGTGAGGGGTCGTTCCTCCCTCGATCTGCTCACTGTCAGACGATACGCCGAGCAGCGCAGGGTCGATAGGCTCTGCCGATGTCCGTTCCCATCGTCCGAGCAACGCCGGAACGAGTTCCCCACCTCACGACATTGCTCGGACGGGCGTTCCTCGACGATCCGATGCTGGTTTGGCCGTTCGGCGGAAGCGAGCTCGAGCCGATCACGAACTTCTTCCAAGGGTTCGACGAGCAGACCGCGGAACTGGGCTGGCTCTGGGAAGCGGGCGACGGTCTCGGAGTCGCGGCGTGGATCCCTCCGGGCAGCGACGAGGTCATGATGGAGATCGACCGATCGATGCGACCGACCCTTCCTGCAGTGGGAGCCCGTCACGCCGACATGTGGGAGTGGATCGCCGACAACTTCCCTGACGAGCCGTTCTGGTACCTGGACCACATCGCGGTCGACACAGAGCACCGACGTGGTGGCGTAGGTACGGCACTCGTCCAGCACGGCCTGACGTTCGCCGAACGTGATGGCGTGCCGGCGTTCCTCGAGACGGGCAGGCCGGTGAACGTCAGCTACTACGAGCGCCGAGGGTTCCGGACGATCTCGGATGCCGACGCGCCCGGCGGAGGACCGCACATCTGGTTCATGCGTTACGACTCCTGAGGAGGCCCTTCTAGACCGTCGGCGAAGCGGCTGATCTCCTCGGTGTGCTCCTGGTAGTGGTCGAACGTCTCTTCCGTGAACCACGACGCAGCCTCGTCGGTGACTTCGGAGAGGGCGAGAAGGGCCGCACGGGCTCGCTCGCGATCCTCGAGCGCGCGCGCCATCGCCTCCTGATAGAGCATCGACTTCGACTCCGCGGCCCAGAGCGCGTTCTTGCCCTCCCAGACCTCGTCGGGTTCCTCCTCACCCACGGAACCGGAGCCGGCGAGGGCTCCCAGCTTCTCCGCAGCCACCCCGGCCCACTTCCCGTTGTGGAACACGAGGTCGTTCACGGACCAACCGGGCACCACGCCACCATCGGAGCGGCGATGCTCCGGCACCCGCCCGACCTCGGCAACGAACTCGGCCCAGGCCGCTTCCTCTCGCTTCAACAACTCGTCTCTGTCGGTGATCATCAACACGTCCTTTCGTGAACCGTCAGCGTGTCCTCGGGAAGCCCAGGTCGACGGCGGATGTCGCAGGATCCGGCCAACGTGCCGTGACGACCTTGCCCCGTGTGTAGAACTGGATGCCCTCGGGACCGTACATGTGGTTGTCACCGAACAACGAGGACTTCCAGCCTCCGAACGAGTAGTAGGCGACCGGTACCGGGATCGGGACGTTCACGCCGACCATCCCGACGTTCACCTCGAACTGGAACTGCCGGACCGCGCCGCCGTCGCGAGTGAAGATCGCGACCCCGTTGCCGTACGGATTCTCGTTCACCATCCGAACCGCCTCGTCGTAGGTGTCGACACGCAGGACCGAGAGGACGGGGCCGAAGATCTCGTCGCGGTAGGCATCCATCTCCTCGGTGACGTGATCGATCAGTGAAACGCCGAGGAAGAACCCGTCGCCCTCGAAGGCGGCGTCCTTCCGTCCGTCCGTGACCACGGTCGCACCCTGTTCGGCCGAGGAGTCCAGATAGCCGGCGACCTTGTCCCGATGCTCGCGCGTGACCAGCGGTCCCATCTCCGACTCGGGATCGGAACCGGGTCCGACGGTCACCTTGGGGAGCCGCTCGGCGATCTTCGTCACGAGCTCTTCGGCGATCCCGCCGACGGCGACGACGGCGGAGATCGCCATGCAGCGCTCACCGGCGCTGCCGTATCCGGCGGAGACGGCGGCGTCGGCCGCCATGTCCAGGTCGGCGTCGGGCAGGACGATCATGTGGTTCTTCGCGCCCCCGAGCGCCTGGACGCGCTTGCCCGCCTGGGTCCCGTGCTCGTAGATGTACTTCGCGATCGGCGTCGAGCCGACGAACGACACCGCCTTGATGTCGGGATGGTCGAGGATCGCGTCCACGGCGACCTTGTCGCCGTGAACGACGTTGAAGACGCCGTCGGGAACGCCGGCGTCGCGGAGGAGCTCGGCCAACAGGAGGGACGCGCCGGGGTCTTTCTCGGACGGCTTCAGGACGAACGTGTTCCCGCAGGCGATCGCGTTCGTCAGCATCCAGAGCGGCACCATCGCCGGGAAGTTGAACGGCGTGATGCCCGCTACCACGCCGAGCGGCTGGCGGATCGAGTAGACGTCGACCCCCGTCGAGGCCTGCTCCGTGAATCCCCCCTTCAGCAGGTTGGGGATCCCGCAGGCGAACTCCACGTTCTCGAGGCCACGCTGTACTTCGCCCATCGCGTCGGAGAGCACCTTGCCGTGCTGCGCCGTGATCGCGGCCGCGACCTCGGCCTTGCGATCGTCCAGCAGCTCGCGGATCCGGAACATCGCCTCGGCACGCTTGGAGAGGGATGTTGCTCGCCACGCGGGGAACGCTTCGGCCGCCGCCGCGACGGCTTGACCGACCTCCTCGGTGCTCGCGAACTCCACCTCGTGGGTCTGCTCACCCGTCGCCGGGTTGAAGACGGGGCCGGTCCTTCCGGACTCGCCGGGAACGACCTTCCCGCCGATCCAGTGGCTGATCCGTTCCACGGTCACCGACCTCCTTCGAGCTGGTTCTTAGCACTCTTGGTGATGGCCACTGGGCGATGACCACTGGGTGATGGTATCGACTGGCCGGCTCCTCCGTTTCTCTTGGGTTCAGCCCTCGGCTGCGGTTCCATCGAGGGCCGTCACCGCCGGAAGATGTGTAGGCAAGTGCTTCTGAGGGAAAGCTGTGCTGGTGTCCCCCACGGATCAGATAGAGACCATCGGAGGCCGCTACCGGCTGGGCGAGCGGATCGGTCAGGGTGGCATGGGGGAAGTCTTCGCAGCCCATGATCTGCGCCTCGACAGAGAGGTCGCGCTCAAGCTGCTCCGCTCGGACCTCGCAGAGCAGGACGGCATGCGCGAGCGAGTCGTGGCGGAGGCCCGGCTCGCCGCGCGTCTGACCCACCCGCACGTCGTGGGGGTGCTCGACACCGGTGAGCAGGACGGTCGGCCGTTCGTCGTGATGGAGCGGCTCTCCGGCCGCACATTGGGGGACGAGCTCGCCGACGGACCGATGCCCGCCGAGCGCGTTCGGGACGTGGGCATGCAGGTGTTACGCGCGTTGGCGGCGGCACACGAGCTCGGGATCGTCCACCGCGATGTGAAGCCGGGGAACATCCTCGACGCGGGCGTGGGCACATGGAAGGTGGCCGACTTCGGCATCGCCAAGTGGGTCCACGCGGACGAGACCCTCACGGGCACGGGCGAGCTGCTCGGGAGCCCCTCCTACCTCGCACCGGAACGCATCGAAGGAGAGCAGGCGGGACCCGCGGCCGACCTGTACGCGGTCGGGGTGCTGATGTACGAAGCGCTCTGCGGCCGCAGGCCGTTCGAGGGCGACGACCCGTTCGCCTTGGCCACCGCGATCCGCGACGGGGCGTACGAGCCGCCCGCGGCGGTCTTCCCGGATGCCGACCCGACGATCGTCGCCGTCATCGAACGTGCCATGCAGCGGGATCCGGCCGAGCGCTACGAGAGCGCCGAGGCGATGGCGGCCGCGCTCCTCGGGGAGGACGCCGAGGAGCCCGACGATGTCACGGCCACGATCGTCGCGCCGGTGACGACCCCTCTGCCACCGACCGACGAAGAGCCCGAGCCGGACGGGAGTGAGACCGTGCTCGTCCCTCGCGTCGAGCAGACGGCTCGACTCCCGGTGCAGGCACCGGCGTCGCGACCGCAACGGTGGCGCCGCCCGTCGAGGACCGTCCTGATCGTCGCGGGCGCGATCTTGGCGGTGATCCTCATCACCGTCTTCGCGATCGTCGCGTTCTCCGGCTCCGGCACGCCGCCTCCCGGTTCGGGCGCCTCATCCCTGCCGGTCCCGCTCGAGGACGCCCTGACCCGCCTCGAGGAGTCCGTCCGGCCATGAGGCGCGTGGTCATCACCCTCGGCATCGTTGCGATCCTGGTGAGCTCGTGCGGGGAGAACGACACTCGGGCAAGGTTCGCGGCGACGCAGCAGGACCGAGTGGCCTCGATCCGAGAGCTCGCGGAGGCGGGGAAGCCGGGACTGGCGCTCGCCAGGCTCCGGAACATGGTCGCCTCGGTGACATCCCAGCTCGAACGAGGAAGGATCGAGGAGGGATGGGCCCTGGAGATCCTCGAGTCCGCCCAAGCCGTAGAGCTCCAGCTCCGACTCCTGCCGGCGTCTCCTTCGGAGTCGGAAGCGCCAAGCCCGACTCCGGTCGAGGATGGCGGCGGCGAGGAGGACTCTGACGGTGGCAACGGGAAGGGGAAGGGCAAGGGCAAGAACAACGGCGGCGACGAGGGGAACGGCAAGGACGACTGACGGCTCGGCTCAGTACTCGTGCTCCCGGAGCCACTCCACGTACTCGGGAAGCCCTCGCTCCAGCGGATACTCCGGCTTGAACCCCAGATCTCGAGCCGCGGCGCTGATGTCCCAAGGACCCTGTCGGTCCAGGTGCCAGAAGCCGGGACCGATCTCGATGCGTGTACCCGGGATCAGCTCACCGATCATCTCTCCCGCCTGACTCAGCGTGACCTGTGACCCTCCGGTGATGTTGAAGACGGAGCGTTCGCGCCGGATGCAGTCGGCTGCGAGGATCGCCGCACGAGCCACGTCCCGGACGTGTACGAAATGGAATCCGTGGTCGCCGCCCCCTTCCATCACGAACGGCTGCCCGTCGAGCGCCGGACGGATGATGTCCCGCAGGATCTCCGGCATCTTGTTCCCGGGCCCGTACACCTCGGTCACGCGCAGCGAGATGATGTCCCGCCCGTAGAGGTCGTTGTAGACGCCGCTCAGAAGCTCCGTCGTGACCTTCGTCACGCCGTAAGGCGTCGTGGGATGCAGAGCCGAGTCCTCCGTGACCGGACCATCGACGTTGCCGTAGGCGCATTCGGACGAGAAGTTCACGATGCGCTTCACGCCCGCCATCCGGGCGGCCTCGAAGAGATGCAGCGTTCCCTCGACGTTGGCGGCAAACGTCGTGATCGGCAGCTCGATCGAAAGGTCGGGGTGCGACATCGCCGCCGTATGGATCACACGGTCGACCTCGTGACGTGAGAACGTGTGGACGAGCCGCGGGATGTCGTAGAGCTCTCCCTGCACGAACTCCACGCCGGGCGGCGGGCCTTCCGCGTAGTCACGGTTGTAGCTGACGACGCTTTCGCCGCGTTCCGCCAGCGCGGAAACGAGGTGCCGACCGACGTACCCGAACCCGCCGGTGACGAGGACGGCTCCCGCCATCAGATCCCCCAGACCCGGGTCGAGCCTCCGTTCGGATGCAGGACCTGACCGACGAACGCCTCTGCGTTGGTCGAGCACAGGAACGCCACCGTCGCCCCGATCTCCTCGGGTCTGCCGACCCGGCCGAGTGGGATGTCCTCGCCGTATCGCCTCGCGATCTCCTCGTGAGACACGCCTGCGTCCAGCGCGTCCACGTCCAGCTGAGGCGTGTCGGTCACGCCGGGCGCGATCGCGTTCACCGATACGCCCCTGGCGCCGACGGCGCGGGCAGCGCTCTTCACCAGGCTGATCAGACCGCCCTTCGAAGCCGCGTAGGCCGTCGCATTGGGCCAGCCGATCACGCCCCACTCGGAGGCGATCACGACGATCCTGCCGAACCCCCGCTCCGCCATCCCCGGGGCGCAACGTTCGATCAACATCCCCGTGCCGAACAGGTTCACATCCAGGATGCGACGCCAGTTCTCCGATGACTCCTCCTCGAACGGCGCCATCGTCATGAACGCGTGATTAGCCACGAGGAGCTCGACGGGACCGAGCCGACTCTCGACGTCCGCGAGGCCCGCCTCGACGGAGTCCGGCTCCGAGACGTCGAAGGGGATCGCGATCCCGCCGACCGCCTCGGCGGTCGCCGCGGCCGTCTCGGGGTTGAGGTCGTTGGCAGCCACCTTCGCTCCCTCGGTGGCGAGCCGCTCCGCGATCGCCCGGCCCATCCCCTGGCCGGCGCCGGTCACGAGCGCGACCCGGCCGTCGATGCCCTCGTACCGCATCGTCAGACCACCGCCCCCGCGTTGGGGGAGAGCACGGCACCCACGAAGTTGTGCTGCTCGAGCATCAGGAACGCGACGGTGTCCGCGACTTCCTCCGGCTTGACGATCCGCCCGAGCACCAGCGAGTTGACGTATTCCGGCGAGCGCATCTCCTGCTTCAGCAGCGGTGTGTCGGCCGGGCCCGGCGCGACGCAGTTCACTCGGATCCCGTGTGCCACGCCTTCCATCGCGAGGCTCTTGGAGAAGCCGTGGATCGCCCCCTTCGCGGCCGCGTAATGCGCGGCCTCAGGGTCCCCCATCAGGCCGAGCTCGCTGCCGATCGTGACGATCGATCCGCGTCCCCGCTCCTTCATCCGGGGGTAGACGCTTCGGCAGGTGTTCGCCGTCCCGTCGATGTGGATGGCCATCATGCGACGCCATCGGTCGGGTCCGATCCCTCCCAACGGGAAGAGCTCGTAGACGCCGGCCGCGGTCATCAGGTACTCGACCGGACCGAGCTGATCCTCGGTCCGAGCGACGGCATCCTCGATCGCCTCGGCGTCCCGCACGTCGACCTCGAACGCGAGGTCGACGTCCTCGGCGGCGTGGAGGTCGAAGCCGGCGACAGCCAGGACCCCCCTCCGGAGGAGACCCACAGGCGCCGAAACCAAAAAGGAGAACGACCCAATGATGACTGCGAAAG
>JBPCPX010000056.1:0-20500 GCA_050998695.1 Actinomycetota bacterium | reverse complement strand
TTCGACCGCCGCCGCTTCGAACTTGGGGGCTGTCTCGTCGCGTTGCGCCCCTCCCCCCCCCCCGCTCGCCGCCACACCCACGTCCGCGAGCGACTGGATCAGGGCACGGCGATCGTCCGTCGCGCGGCGGAGGTCCTCGCCGCCTCCGCCCGAGAGCGCTTTCCGCTGCGCTCGCCGCAGCGCCTGACCGGCCTCCCGCAGCGCGGCCACTTCCTCGGGCCGCTCGCGCGAGGCTGCGTTCACCGCCCACGCGACGATGCTCGGACGGCGGAGCTTCTTCACCTCGGCCGCCTCGTCCGTCTTCCCCGCGTCCTTCAGCTCGGCGGCCAGGCGGTCCCGGGCCGCGACGAACTCCTCCGGCGGAAGCGCGAAGAGCTCTCGCGCCGCATCACGCAACCGGCGCGCGCTCAGAACCCCTCTCCGTATCCGTCGTCGGGCATCCGGTGAGAAGTGGATCACGCCGATATCCGTTCCGTCTTCGACGGTGAGCGTCGAGCGGGCCAGACCTCGCCGGTGGATCTGCCGTCGTCTCCTCGTTCGAAGGTTCCTCCGAGGCTCTCGAGATGTCCATGACCGAAGCGTACGTGGTCCGAAGTCTCCAAGGGGTACGGTTCGGCCGTGGGAGTCGAGCGCCCCGTCCCGCCACGACCCGACCATCGAGCCGTCCGGCTGCCGCGCTCCTCGTGGATCACGCTGGTCGTCGCCTTCGCTTTGGCGCTCACGGCCATCGCGCTCTTCCCCGGGTCCGGCGGGGACCAACCACCGGTCGCATCCCTCGCGCTCATCGGGGCCGTGATCGCGGGGATCACGACGGTGTCCCTCTACACGATCGTGCGGAGGGATCTTGGTCTTCCGTCGCGAGCGGCCGCCTCGCTCGCGTTCGCCTTCGCCCTGACCGCGCTCGTGAAGTTCGTCCTCGCGCCGCTCGCTGGCTGCCACCTTCGCCTTGCCTCCCGGTGGAGGCAGCGGCAGAATCGAGGCGCCCGAAGAGTCGAAGGGAACAGGATTTGCCAAGCCTCGATTCCCGCTCTCCGCAAGAGGGAACCATCCAGCTCCGCGATGGCCGCGCGCTCGCCTACGCCGAATGGGGAGACTCCGGGGGTACGCCACTTTTCCTGTTTCATGGATCACCGGGCTCGCGGCTCTTCTGCCCCAGCGCGTCGGTTACAGCCTCGAGCGGCGTGCGGCTCCTTACTGCTGACCGCCCTGGTTACGGACGCTCAGACCTGCACCCGCGGCGAGCGATGCTGGACTGGGCTGATGACGTCGCAGAACTCGCCGACGCGCTCGACATCGATCGCTTCGGGGTGGTGGGAACGTCATCCGGTGGTCCCTACGCCTTGGCTTGCGCGGTCAAGCTCCCGGCTCGGGTCAGCGGCGTCGGCCTGGCCAGCACCGTGGTGCCGTTGGACGAGGTCGCGCCGGCACTGGAGGACCTTGAGGAGAAGGAACGCGAGCTGGTGAGACTCGCCCGACATGATCCGATCCAAGCAGTTAAAGCCGTGGCAGAAGGTGCCGGCTGGTTGTTGGAGAGCCCGGAGATGTTCCTCGATTTCCCTAGGCCCGAGCCGGACCAGAAGATGCTCGCGGATACCGAGGTACGCGCCATGTACCTCGAGGCGATCCGGGAGGCGGTTCGGCCTGGGCTCGACGGGTACGGCTGGGATGAAGTCGTCGAACGCAACCCCTGGGGATTCAGCCTGGCGGAAGTAAAGGCGGAGGTCTATCTGTGGCATGGCGATCAAGACCCCTACATCCCACGTTCGCACGTGGAGGTGATGGCCAGCCGGATAGCAGATTGTCAGACGACGTTCTACGCGGATGAGGCGCATGGTCTGATCGTCACCCGGTGGCGAGAGATCCTGGCGACGGTGACGCCTTAGGCTGAGGACCTTGCTTGCTCTGTCGTGTCGGAGGACCGTTCCGAACCTTACCCCGACGCCTCGTGCTGACCGGAGAGATTCCCGTTTGATGGACGATGACTGCAGGATGGCTCAGCTCTGCTTCGATCAGCGTGGGATCGGAGACCGAAACCACACGAGCAAGCTTCCTATGAGGAGCAAGCTCACGGCTATCACCCATGCGACAACGTCGCCATCGCCCGCGAGCATCCAGGCGCCCATTCCACCTGTGCCCAGGACCCCAGCGGCGGTTGCAACTCCTACGCCGATGGCCATCGGAAGCACGAACGCCCTCGCTCCTCCCAACAGGGCAGCCGAGCCTAGGGCGGCGCCGCTCTGGCCGATTATGCTCCTTGCAACGCTGGGCCAGCCATATCCCTCATCAGTGCCGAATACGATGCTCAGTGCCACCGCCGACAACGCAGCCACAGCAAGTCCGTAGGAGAGGACAAGGATCCTCTGTCCCCGAGGGGCAGAACCCTCAAGCTCCACCATCGGGGTGGACAAAGCCTCACCTACCAGGCTCGCCATCAACGTCGGAAGAACGACGATCTCTGGAAGTGTGGGTGTCGGGGCGTCAATCCGAATCGCGAGTGCTCGCAGCATTGGGGCTATCGAGGCAAGACCAATCAGGCCCAGCAGGAGGGGCAGAGCGCGATGAAGCTTCAGGAAAAGGCGCACACTCTAGCCAAGGGACGGGAGAGCTACGTCATCGCAGGCCCTGAGAGGACCCAGGTACGTCTCCAGCCAGGTATCGATGATTGTCGGAGGTTGATCGTTCAGCCATTCGGTCATCGGCAGCCCCTCGATCGGCGCGCTTCCAGGGTCCGCCCTCTCGATGAGCCATATGGCAAGACCTACGCGGACCGGATCGTCAGGGTCGAGACGGTCGCACTTATCGAACCCTAGAGCGGCGAAGGCCAACCCTTGACTGAATCCGGTTTCTTCGAATCCCTCAGCCCCAACAGGAGATGTCGTGAATCCGAGAGTTGTGGGTTCAAGTTGCTCGATCCTGTGTGCATCGGCCATGAGGCCAACCTGTAGCGTCCGTGTCGGCCACCCAGTGGCTTCCTTGATCGGGCGAAGCGTCCGCGCGGCAACGACGGCCGCTTGGTCTGCGACCGACGCGTAGGCAGGATGTATGCAGACATCGATGCCGGACCTCGATCGGCAGACGGATGCGTAGTTCACCCCGACCGAATCGACGAAGACTTGGCCGCGGGCTACGAGACCAACGGCTGAAAGTAGGGCCAGAGCTCCGGCGATCAGGGTGACAACCGAGACACCCGCTGATGCCTCGCGCCATAGGATCCCTATCCCGAAAGCGACCACGGCGAGACAGAGAAACCACGAGGTCTGCAAGAGACCTACACTTGGCGGAAAGGGCAACAAGGGGGTGGGTTCACCGTCGATAAGCGGAGACAAGAGACGAAATGGCGTCTCCCCCACTCCGGTGAGCCATATCCCCAGATATGCGCCGAGGCCAACGAGCGGGGGCGTCACAAAGGACGGAAGGAGACGACCCGCCAAGAATCCGATGGATGCAAACGCTGCGACCGCACCGAATCCGGCGGCGATCAACTCTGTATCCGGGCCGCCATACGAGGCTCGAAGCCCGGTGACCACGAGCAACCAAAGCGTGACCACCAGGAGGACGGCTATGCCCCAGACCAGCTCACCGAGCACCAGCACCAGGGATCTCATGACATCGGCCCGTGGGGTAGAGTCCAGCAGTTCTCGCAGAGCACCCCTCCCCTCACGAACGGATTGGAACGCAGTCGCGCTAGCTACGATCGGCCCCAGATAGAGGAGCGATGTCTCCAGGCTGTTTCCCACGTCAATCCACAGCGGCACCGCCCTATTCCGCAGCTCATCCACAAGCCAGAAGGCGACCAGCAATGCCAAAGGCAGGAAGAGGACGCCTCCGCCGCGTCTGATTCGGATCCTTACGATGGAAGAGGTTGTGGAGCTCAATTGTCACTCGCGCCGAGGATCGAAAGGTACCCCTGCTCGAACTCCGACGCGCCGGGCGTGGGCTGACGCGCGCCCTTAGCCTTCATCTCGCTGGGGGAGCCAGTGAACAGGATCCGACCCGCGTCCATCACTGCCACGCTGTCGCAAACGCTCGCGACATCTTCCACGAGGTGTGTGGAGATCAGCACGATCCCGCTGGAGCCGATCGAACGCATCAGTTGCCGGAAGTGGAGGCGCTGCTCGGGGTCGAGGCCGGCCGTGGGTTCGTCCAGGAGTAGGACCTCCGGTGCATTCACGATCGCTTGTGCCAGGCCGACGCGACGCTTCTGGCCACCCGAGAGCGATCGCATCCGCCGTTCGGCGAGTTCCGAGAGATTCATCGCGTCGATCGCGTCGCGTGTTCGCTCGTTTGCCCGCGAGGGCGCCAGGCCCCGTAGCCACGCAGCGTAGGCCACGCACTCGCGCACCGTAAAGCCTGGCCAAAATCCGAAGTCCTGTGGGAGATAGCCGAGTGACGCCCGAAACTTGCGTCGAGTGTCTCGGTCCTCCAAGGAGTTGCCTGAAACTGAGATCGATCCGCTCTGGGGCGATAGGACCGAAGCGAGCAGCCGGATGAGTGTGGTCTTGCCTGCGCCGTTCGGCCCGAGTACCCCCACGACGATAGGCGCCTCCAAGGACCAGTCGATCCCCGCGACTGCGACGACGCGCCGATAGGCGAACGTAACCCCAGTGAGCTCGAGGACGGGGCTCACCTGCACGTCGTCTTCGTGTTGGCCTACCCGATGTCCTCTCAGCAGTCCAGATTGCTCCCGCCGGAGATCGCGTCGGCCGAAGCTCCGTGCATGTTGGCGGTTCGAACTTCTGTTAGGAAATCATCGGGAGGATCTGCGGCTTCACACGCTGTCACCGTGGCACTGTAAACGTAGCCTGGAAGATTGGGCGGATAGCCGTCCTGCGCCTCTCCCCACTGGTCATCCGGGCATCCGGTACAGCGCCTCCAGAGCCTGACAGTGAGTACGTCGGCTGGCTGATTCCCGGTACAGTCGACCTCACCATGGCCGCGGACGTAGTTGCCAATATCCACCGGGGGATCTGCATCGGGAGAGCACGAGTGAGCGTTCGCAGCAACGGCAAGAACCAGGCCGGATGCGAGGATCGCGAGGGAAAGGGTCATACGCAGCCAGAGCTTGGATTTCATCGCTTCCTCCTCCGGTTCGAGCGGTCAAGAACCAAGAAAGCAGTTGTCGAGACCATCACCCCCGCCGAGGGTCGCGTCAAGTCCTCGGTTCGTACTACGTTCTTGGGCTACGACGATCGGGAGCCCGGCTGACGTACGATGGCTGACCGGCGAGGAACCGCCGCCTGAGCTTCGGGTCGATCCGAGAGTCGTGCGCAGCTTTGGCGGGAGAGTTCCTCAACGCCATGGCGGGAGAGTGAACTCGTTTCTGGCGAAAGCAGATGACGCCACGCGTTGGTGGACCTAGTCGTAGAGGAGAAGTCTTACTCGGCCAGTTGCAGGTGAATACTCGAACGTACGGTGCGCGTGCATACACGCGCACAGGACGTGAGTCTGACCGATCACCGCTCGGCCTCTCATACCCTTTTACCTGCGGGTTCGCGCGAGTCTGGGTAGAGCGGTCATGACCGCTCGGGGTAACGCTCGCGGGATCGCTCGACGGACCGCTCGCGGGAACGCTTACAGGTTTTCCCCACTTGTCGGCGGCAGGAGCTGTGTGCGCCTGCATCGGGACGGTCACCTGGATGTCGACCGTCTCGAGCCCGCCGCAAACCCTTGTCGGCGGCCTGAGGCTGTGCGAAGAAGACCAACGCCGGGCGCGGACGACCTTCTGGCGCGGGAGATTCGGAAGTTCCCACGGCACGGATCCCGCGTCCAGACGCAGCGAGGGAGGCTCAACGTGCGGTCTCCCCGCTCACTCCCCCGCACACGGCGCACGGTCGCTCCGGCAGGCGTGGTGCCCTGGGCGCCAGCGGGGAGGGATCGGGGAGGCACGTTTCGGAAGGTGGCCTCGACGTATCGGAGCCCCGATCGATGAGTGAGACCTGAACGTGCATCCGCACCTCGGAAGTCACCATCTTCCTCATCTCACAAGCTGCCGTCCCGCCGGCTGGGAGCGCAGCCCCGAGCAGCGGACCGCGGCGGCGGTCTTGGGGTGCTCGCACCGATGGAACCACTTCGCCTCACGCCGCGAGCGGCGAGGATCCTGCTGGAGATCCTGATCGATGCCGGCGAGCGGGAGAACCGGAGATGACACCCCTCCTGCGTAGCATGACGAGATCGTGAAGCCCTTCGCCTTCTACGGACGGGTCTCGACCGAGGACCAGCAGGACCCCGCGTCCTCGCGGGCGTGGCAGCTCCGTCGGGCTCTGGAGCTCCTCGAACCAGCAGGCGGCGCGGTCGTGGCGGAGTTCTTCGACGTCGGGCAGTCCCGATCCCTCCCCTGGAAGCGCCGGCCCGAGGCCTCCAGGCTCCTAGAGCTTCTGCGCTCCCCCGACCGAGGCTTCGAGGCCGTAGCGATCGGGGAGCCGCAGCGCGCGTTCTACGGCGCGCAGTTTGCCCTGACCTTCCCGCTGTTCGAGCACTACGGCGTCGAGCTGTGGGTCCCCGAGGTCGGCGGCCGCGTAGATCCTGGCTCCGAGGCTCACGACATGGTCATGACGCTGTTCGGCGGCATGAGCAAGGGCGAGCGCTCCCGCATCCGGACGAGGGTGCGAAACGCGATGGCCGCCCAGGCGGCGACCCAGGGCCGGTTCTTGGGCGGCCGGCCGCCGTACGGATACTGCCTCGCCGACGCGGGTCCCCACCCCATGCCCGGGAAGGCTGCCCTCGGCATCCGGATCCACCGGCTGGAGCCCGACCCGGTCACGGCGCCCGTCGTCGTCCGGATCTTCCAGGAGTACGTCTCCGGCAAGGGCCTGTTCGCGATCGCCGACAACCTGACCCGCGACGGAGTCCTGTCCCCCTCCGCCTACGACCGGGCTCGCAATGCTCACCGGAGCGGCGAGGGCTGGAGCAAGAGCGCCATCCGGGCGATCCTGATCAACCCTCGATACACGGGTGTCGCGGTCTGGGGCCGCCAGCGCCGCGACGAGGTCCTGGTCGATGTCGAGGATGTTGCGGCGGGCCACAGGACCAGGCTGCGCTGGAACGACGAGGACGCATGGGTGCGCTCCCCAGGTGTCGCGCACGAGCCGTTGATCACCCAGGAGGTGTTCGAGGCAGCGCGCGCACGGAGAGCCGCGAACGGACGCACCACGATCCGCAAGCCCCGCCGGACGCCGCGGCCCTACCTGCTGCGTGGCCTCCTTCGATGCGGGCTGTGCGACCGCCGGATGCAGGGGAGCTGGAACCACGAACAGGCCTACTACCGCTGCCGCTACCCCATGGAGTACGCGCTTCCCCGTCGAGCCAAGCATCCGCCGACCGTGTACCTCCGCGAAGACCAAGTCGTCCCGCCGCTCGATGAGTGGATCTTGGGGATCTTTGAGCCCGACCGGCTGGACGAGACGTGTCGGGCATTCGCCGAGGGTCAGGAGCCGCTCGTCGCCGACGACGACGACCGCGCAGCCACCGCCCGACAGGTGCTCGTCGACTGTGACGCCCGGCTCTTCCGCTACCGGGGGGCCCTCGAGGCAGGAACCGACCCGACAGTCGTCGCCAACTGGATCAGTGAGGTCCAAGCGGAACGAAGCGCGGCCGAGGAGGAAGTCCGCCGGCGCCGTCCAGCGGCCGCGCTTACCGAAGACGACATCCGGGCGATGGTGGACAGCCTCGGCGATCTCGTTGGCGTCCTGGAGGCGGCTGAGCCCGCGAAGAAGGCCGCTCTCTACGAGAGTCTTGGACTGGCCCTCACGTACGAGCCAAGCAAACGAAGAGTGGTGGTAGAGGCGGATCTCGGAGGTGTACGTCCGGTTCGTGTCGGAGGGGGTGTCTGGTTCCAGGACATAGTTCCCACCTGTCTCGCGACATCGTTCACACCTCAGATCAAGGGGGTGGGGGATGTCGCTGGCGTTGTTGGTGGTCACGGCGGTCCTGGTCGAAGGGCGTTCCAAGGCCGAGGTCGGCCGGGACTACGGGGTCTCGAGGCGGTGGGTCCACGAGCTCTGCCTGCGGTTCCAGGCCGAAGGTGATGCCGGTCTCGAGCCACGGTCCCGGCGTCCGCGCGGGAGCCCGCATCGGATCCCAGAGACCCTGGAGGACGAGATCGTCGAGCTCCGCAAGCACCTGGTGGAAGAAGGCCACGATGCCGGCGCTCACACGATCGCCTTCCACCTCGAACGGCGCCACGGTCGCGCCCCGGCGGTCTCGACGATCTGGCGGGTGCTATCGCGTCGGGGCTTCGTCACGCCGCAGCCGCAGAAGCGACCGAGGTCCTCGTTCTGTCGGTTCGAGGCCGCGATGCCGAACGAACGCTGGCAGGCAGACATCACCCACTGGCGCCTGGCGGACGGGACCGACGTCGAGATCCTCAACGTGCTCGACGACCACTCGCGGGTCCTCGTCGCTTCCGCCGCACGGGGGGTATTCAAGGCGGCCGACGTCGTGGGTTCGTTCCACGGAGCCGCAGGTGCCTGCGGCCTCCCGGCGTCGCTGCTCACCGACATTCAACCTGAGTCGTCTCCCTCAGGTCCTTGGATCGCTCGGCCGGCGGCATGAGGATCGGGAGGACCGGCGCCCGTCCACCGTCGTTGATGACCGACCGGAGCGCACCACGCGACTCCTTGCCTGTTGATCACGAGGTGGACGGGGCCACCGCCGGGGGTGGTGTGCCCTGTTGGGAACCCGGTGACCGGGCCGTGGGTGGTCCGGATCCCTGTTAGTGAATGTCCGGTGCAGCGCCTCCCCGTTCGGCGGTCGATGCCGGGACGTGCGAACGAGAAGGGAGGAGCATGCAACTACGACTGGGGATCGACATCGCCTGCCGGGCTCCCCACCAGGCGAGCCTCGCGGATGAACGGGGCGAGTTCGTGTTCACGGGTCGGCGCTTCCGAACGAGCGTCGGCGACCTCGAGCACCTGTGGGCGATGCTGCCCGAGGGAACGGAGCCCGGTGATGTCACGGTCGTCATGGAGCCGACCCGAAACGCCTGGGTGCCCCTGGCGGCATGGTTCCGTCGACGTGGCGCCCGCGTGGTGCTCGTGCCGCCGGAGCGATCGGCGGACCTGCGCGCCTACTACGCCAAGCACACGAAGACCGACCGGTTGGACTCTCGGATGCTCGCGCGCCTGCCGCTGCTGCATCCAGAGGGTCTGCACGAGGAGCATGGGCTCGGACCGGGTGATCGGCTCCGACGCGCAACGAGGCTGCACCAGACGCTCACGAAGCGTCGGAGCCAGAGCCTGGCTCGTCTCGACGCGATGCTCGAGATCCTCGGCCCTTCCTGGCTCGGGGTGTTCGGGGCCGATCTGTCGAACAAGACGCCGCTGCGGTTCCTCGCGGCCGGCTACGCGTGCCCGCACACGGTCAAGCGGCTCGGCAAGGCTCGAGTCGCTCGGTTCCTCCACCGCCATTCGCGCGGGAGGTGGGGCGAGCAGGAGGCCGAGGCGCTGCTCGAGGCGGCGACGGAGACCCTTGCCCTTTGGGAGGACGACCTCGAATTCACAGAGCTCGCCGACGACATCGCGATCGAGGCACGGCTTGCGCTTCGCCTCGGTGAGGAGCTGAAGGACCTCGACGAGCGGATCGCGATCTTCCTCGCCGAGGCCGACCCGACCGGGATCCTCATCTCGGTGCCGGGCGTTGGCCGTGTGCTCGGTGGCCAGATCCTCGGACGCCTCGGTGACCCCAACCGCTTCCGGACCCTTGCCGGGGTTCGTTCGTTCAGCGGGCTCGTCCCCTCTCTCGAGGCATCCGGCACCACCGGGCGCCACGGCGGCCCGACCAAGCGGGGCGACGCGTGCCTGCGGGAAGCGATCTTCATGGCCGCCGACCAGGCCCGGCGCTGCGACCCGAGCCTCGCGGCTCGCTACCATCGGTTGATGGCCGAGGCAGGCAAGCATCACACCTCGGCGCTGTGTCACGTCGCCGCCGCCTTGCTCACGCGGATCGTCTCGTGCTGGCGAGCCGGTGAGCACTACGTCATCCGTGACGTGGATGGCACCGTGGTGGACGCCGCCGAGGGCAGGCGCATCGTCCGGGAGCGCTACACGGTCCCGAGCGAACTCCGCGCCAAGCGCCGGGCGGGTGGCAGACACGAAGGGAGCGAGGGAACGGACCGGCGAAACCAGGGGTCGCTACGCGCCCCGTCGACCGGCCCGTCCCGGGACCACGCTAGAGCCCTCTCCGGGGCTTGACATCGGTTGGGAACTCAACGGGGCGGTGTTCACCGCCGGTCCCCGTGGCGGAGGGCGGTGCGCGATCGAGGTGGAGTGCGACCTGTTGGGGATCCGGCTCCTCCACTCCTCCCCCTACCACCCGCAGACCTGCGGGAAGGTGGAGCGGTTCCACCAGACGCTGAAGCGCTGGCTCCGCAAGCAACCCCGGGCACGGACGATCGCCGAGCTGCAGTCCCAGCTGGACGTGTTCCGCACCTACTACAACGAGGTGCGGCCACACCGAGCGATCGGGCGTCGCACGCCGGCCGAGGCCTACGCGGCCAGGCCGAAAGCAGTGCCGACGGGCGTGTCGATCCCTGCCCACTGCCGCGTTCGCAGGGATCGGATCGATCGAGGCGGCGGCGTCACCCTCCGACACGATTCCCGCCTGCACCACATCAAGGTCGGGCGCCGGCACGCTGGGACTCGGGTGATGATGCTCGTCTCCGGGCTCGAAGTGCGGATCGTGTCCGACGATGGAGAGCTGCTGCGTGAGCTCGTGCTCGACCCGAGCCGCGACTACCAGCCGATGGGATCGAGGTGAACGTGGAAGGATGTCCCGGGACACGTGTGAACGATGTCCCGAGACATCACATTCGTGTCGGAGGGGGGATTTGAACCCCCACCCTCTGTGAGGAGGACTAGGCCCTCAACCCATGCTCCTACGTTGCGGGCTGTGTAGTCAGATGTCGCGCAGCGCCAGCTACCTGCCCGAACAACCGTTCCCTAGTGTGGCTCACGTCACTCGGTTGAGCCCTCCGCAACGCCTCGTTGGGAAGCCGGGGGGGAAACGGACAGTCGGGGTCATGTCGGAGCCTCGTGCTAACTTGCGCTCGGCTAGACCGTCCGGGAGGGGGAATCACCGAATCGGGTCTCTCGGGAGGGGAGCCCGGGAAAGGGGGAAACCCCCCATGGACGACCAGGACCACGTTTGCCGGTGCCGCAAGGCCGCCAACCGCTCGACATCGGGCCGCTCTGGAGCTGCCCCGGGTGCGGAGGCGTGTGGCGCGTGAAGATCACGGGCTCGATCGATCCGGCCGATGGGTACGACTTCGGCACAGGCCAGCACTTCACCTCGGCCGTATGGGAGCGGGTGGAGCGAGTCTGAGTCCAACGAGATTAGAGGTGTGGCACGGTTTCTCGGTCGGGGCTCGCCTTCCCCGACGCCGCCGATGGCCCGTCCCGGTGACCAACTGGAACCGTCGCACGTTCACTCCGACTGCAACTGACGTCGGGCTCATTCCACCAAGGCTCCGGGTCCACGATCTCCGGCATACGGCGGCGTCGCTCATGATTTCGTCGGGAGCTGGCGTCAAGGTCGTTCAGCAACAGCTCGGGCACCGCAGTGCCACCCTAACCCTCGACCGATACGCGCACCTGTTCCCTGACGAGCTCGACGCCCTCTCGGGTGCGCTCGATGGACTCCGGGCACGGACTCCCGCGGATTTTCTGCGGACTGTCAGCGGTGCACGGAAGATCACGGGGATCCCCACATGAGCGTTGACCTGCGGTTTGTATGGTGGGGCGGGCAGGGCTCGAACCTGCGACCGACGGATTATGAGTCCGCTGCTCTGACCGACTGAGCTACCGCCCCGCTCTACATCACTGCAGGTAGAGGGGAGTCTACGCCGCTGCCGTCGGCTTCCGCTTCCCCGCCCGCTCGGCCTCGAGCTGCGCGGCGCAGGCGAGCCCGATGAGCACCGCGATGCCCGACGCGTAGCCCCAGACCAGGAGCGCGATGATCCCCAGGAGCGGCCCGTACGAGCCACCGAGCAGCGTCGCGTGCTCGTAGAAGAAGCCCAGCAGGATCGTCGCGAGCACCCACACGACGACGGAGACCGCCGTCCCCCACAGCAACCAGGAGAAGCCCGGCTGACGCCGATTGGGCACCACCTTGAAGATGACCGTCATCGCGATGGCGACCAGGGCCACGCCGACGGGCCACCGGATGAACGACCAGAGACCGGAACCTTGTGACGCAGCGGCCCCGTTCGTCGCCTCCCCGACCGAACCGCCGGCGACGATCACGGCGAGACCCGCCATCAGCATGACGCCGACCGTGGCGGCCAGCGCGAAGGCGAGGCCGTATCGCTGCCGAGCGCTTCGGTGCTCGTCCACCCCGTAGATCCGATTCGCCGCCCGCTCGAGGTGGGTCATCCCGACGGTCCCGGAGATGAGCATCCCCGCGAAACCGGCGATCAGGGCGGTCGTGCCGGACGAGGGCTTGGCCTTCGCGAGCGCCTCCGTCAGGATGCTGCCCGCCGGGCCCGGCGCGAAGGACTTCGCGGCATCCTCGAGCACGCCCTTGAAACCGGGCATGTCGAACGTGGTCACGAGCCCGATCACGGCGATCACGGCGGGGATGAGGGTGAGGACGGACGAGTGGCCGAGCGCCCTCGCGTATGAGGTCCCGTCGACCACGCGGAAACGGATCGCCGCGTCGCGCAGAAGGTGCACGGTCCCGGTCTTCCTCAGCTGGTCGCCGGCGTCGCCGGCATCCTGACGATGGGTCTCGGGAACGGTCGTGGCGGTGCGCAATGGTTCCCCCTCGCTGGTCCGTTTCCCCATTCCCACCTCGGCGCCCGTCCAACCGGATACCGCCTCATCCGAGTACCCGGGGCGCTCTTGGGTAATGCTCTCGCCATGTACCTCGCCCTGGTCACGGAGCTCATCGATTGGGTTCGGCCGTTCTTCGGCACGTTCGGCTACGTGATCGTCTCGGCGGCGATGTTCTTCGAATCCGCGGCGTTCACGGGGCTGGTGGTGCCGGGCGACGTGATCCTCGCCGTCGGAGGCGTCTACGCCGCCCAGGGTGAGCTCGCGCTCGCCGGGGTGATCGCGACCGGGGCGTTCTTCGGCATCCTAGGAGAGACGACGGGCTATCTCCTGGGCCGTCGCTACGGCGACTCATGGCTACGGAACGCCCCGATCCTCGGGCGCTTCCAGAAGCGGATCGACCAGGCGGAGAGATCGATCGAGACGAATGCCGGAAAGACGATCGTCGTGGGCCGGTTCGTCACCGGCGCCGCGGGCTTCATCCCGTTCATCGCCGGAGCTTCCCGGGTTCCCCCGCGCAGATTCTTCCTCTACACGATCCCCACGATCGTGGTGTGGTCGACGGCCGTCACGCTGCTCGGGTACTTCGTGGGGAATCACGTGGAAACGATCGATCGGATCCTCTCGAGCATCGGCTGGGTCGGTCTCGGTGTGGTCGTCCTGTTGGTCGGACTCTGGGTCTGGCGACACCGTCGCTCACCGAAGTGACGAGCGGGTCTCCTCGCCCTAATCGCGCCGATCCTCGCCGTCGTCGACCACCAGCAGCTCGTCGAACAACGACCGGTAGTAGACCATCGCCTTGCGGAGCGCCTCGGTGTCCCCGTGGGCCTCCTCGCGAGCCTCCTTCACAGCGATCGAGTGCGCCGATCGGTAGTTCTCGACGACCTCGGGGTGCTCGACGGAGATGTCCGCGGCTCGGCGGTCGAAGTCCTCCACCGGGTAGCCGCGCGCCGCCATCACCTGCTGGATCAGCGAGTCCGCGTCCGACACGGCCTCGGCGGGCGCATCCACGAACTCCGCCTGCACCTTCGTCCACTCGGTCGCGAACCGGTCGTGGTCAGACCTCGAGAGCGGCCGGACGTCGAGGGCATCCACCCGCTCGCGCCGCTCCCGCAGGTCGGACTCCGCGAGGCCTCGGTCACCGGCTCGAGACATCGTCCGGTCATACTCGGGGCCGAAATCACGCTGTAGCTCACGGGATCTGGCCTGTCGGACCAAGAACCAGATCAGGGCCGCCGCCGCGATGATCCCGACGATCACCACGACCCATACCCATGTATCCATCGGTTCCTCCTTGTCCTCTTCGAAGGGCTCGTACCCGGTCGAAGGCCGCCCGAATCGCCAGTGAAGCTGTGGGAGGATGGCCTGAGCGATGACCGAGACCCGCACCGAGACCGACTCGATCGGGCCCATCGAGGTCCCGGCCGACCGCTACTGGGGCGCCCAGACGCAGCGCTCGCTGCACCACTTCTCGATCGGCGACCCCGCCGCCGATCGGATGCCGATGGAGGTCGTCCGGGCGCTCGCGCTGCTGAAGAAGACGGCCGCGATGGTGAACGCCGACCTCGGCCTCCTCGACAGGAACCTGGCCGACCTGATCGTCGCCGCCGCCGACGAGATCCTCGACGGCTCACTGGACGACCATTTCCCTCTGTTCGTGTGGCAAACGGGCTCCGGCACCCAGACGAACATGAACGTGAACGAGGTCATCTCGAACCGTGCGATCGAGCTGGGCGGCGGCGAGACCGGCTCCAAGGTCCCGATCCACCCGAACGACCATGTCAACATGTCGCAGTCCTCCAACGACACGTTCCCGACGGCGATGCACATCGCGGCGGCGCAGCAGCTCCTCGAGCGGGTTCTCCCCGCCGTCCGGGCGCTCCGCGACGCCCTCGACGCGAAGGCGATCGCGTGGGCGGACATCGTCAAGATCGGCAGGACGCACCTCCAGGACGCCGTCCCGCTCACGCTCGGACAGGAGTTCTCCGGCTACGTCGCGCAGCTCGACGACGACATCGAGCGGATCGAGCAGACGCTCCCCCACCTTTACGAGCTCGCGATCGGCGGGACCGCGGTGGGCACCGGTCTGAACGCGCCCGAAGGCTTCGGCGACGCTTGCGCGGCGAAGATCGCGGAGCTCTCCGACCTGCCGTTCGTGCAGGCGTCCAACCTCTTCGCGGCCCTCGCGGCCAACGACGCGATCGTCCACACGAGCGGCGCGCTCGCGACCCTCGCCGCTTCCCTGATGAAGATCGCGAACGACATCCGGTTGCTCGGCTCGGGTCCGCGCGCCGGCATCGGCGAACTTCTCCTGCCCGAGAACGAACCGGGCTCCTCGATCATGCCGGGGAAGGTGAACCCCACGCAGAGCGAGGCCATGACGATGGTGGTGACGCAGGTGTTCGGCAACGACACGGCGATCAAGGTCGCCGGCTCGCAGGGCAACTTCGAGCTCAACGTCTTCAAGCCCGTGATGATCCGGAATCTGCTGCATTCGACGCGGCTCCTCGCCGACGTGTGCGGCACCTTCCGGGAGTTCTGCGTCGAGGGACTCGAGCCGAACCGCGAGCGGATCGAGGAGCTCCTGCACCGCTCGTTGATGCTCGTGACCGCTCTCGCTCCCAAGATCGGCTACGACAAGGCGGCGGAGATCGCGAAGAAGGCGCACCGTGAGGGCACCACGCTCAAGGAAGCCGCGCTCGCGCTCGGCTATCTCACGGAGGAGGAGTACGACGACATCGTCGTGCCGGAGAAGATGGTCTAGCTCTGCCGTGGGTGAGACGACGGCAGGATTCCGAAAGCCACCGGAGCGATCTCAGACGTACGCTTCTACAGAAGTCCATGATTGGGCTATGAGGGCCGTATGACGGTGATCGCCGAAGGGCTCCCGAGCCCGCACCTTCAACGCAAGATCCACGAGGTTCAGGTGTTCCTTGCCCAGAACCTCGCGTACGACGTCGACCTGAACGCGATCGCGGCGCACGCCTCCCTCAGCCCGTACTACTTCACGAGGCAGTTCACGGCGATGGTGGGCATGCCTCCCTACCGGTATCTGATCTCGCTCCGGATCCAGCGAGCGGCCCAGCTCCTCCTCGAATCCGAGCTCACCGTCACGCAGATCCTGCACCGTGTCGGCTTCCACAGCCCGAGCCACTTCACCACGACGTTCCGACGGCACATGGGGATGAGCCCCACGGACTATCGGCGCCGGCACGACTTCGAGCGGAACGCGAACAGGTTCAGTCGGGCCGTCGATCCCTTGGTGCACCAGCCGGATCAGCGCCTCACCAGATAGCTCTCCCCAGGCCCGAACGCGAGCGATCCCGCCCGGCACGCTGAGGGGGCTCGGCGCACTTCCGGGACGGGATCGCAGGTGTTTCCGCTGGTCGCCGCTCTGCTAGAACAGCCACATGAGGACGGCGATCAATCCGATCACAGCCAGGATGGTCCAGATCATGTTTGGTCACCTCCCCCTGTTCCGGTTGTCCTACCGTCTTTTTCCTACCGTCCATGTACCCGCTCCCCCACGGCTCCACACATGCCCTGGTCACGTGGGAGATCGGGTGACCTCCTGATGGCAGAAGGGGACACCGTGCTCGCGACCGCGGTCCGGCTGCACGAGGCGCTCGCGGGGCAGCTCCTCACGCGCACGGATCTTCGCGTGCCGCGCTTCGCGACCGCCGACCTGTCGGGTCGAGCCGTCCGTGAAGTGGTCTCGCGAGGGAAGCACCTCCTGATGCGTACGGACGGCGACCTTTCCGTCCACTCGCATCTCGGGATGGACGGCGCGTGGCGCCTCTACTCGCCGGGTGAGGGCTGGCGAGGACGTGCGTTCGAGGTGCGCGCCGTGCTCGAGACGGATCGCCACGTCGCCGTCGGCCATCGACTGCGGCGTCTCGAGGTGCTCCGGACGTCGGCCGAGCAGGACGAGCTGCGCGGTCTCGGCCCCGACGTGCTCGGGCCGGACTGGGACGCCGCGGAAGCGACCCGCAGGCTCACCGCGTCGCCGGGGCGAGAGGTGGGCGACGCCCTCATCGACCAGTCGGTGATGGCGGGACCCGGGAACGTCTATCGATCGGAGGTGTGCTTCCTGGCCGGCACCGATCCGAGGACCCCCGTCGGCTCCCTGAGCGATCCCGCTCAGCTCGTTGACCTGATGAAGTCGTCGATGGAACGGAACCGCGCGGGCGGACTTCGCGTGACGACCGACGACCCTCGGCGGGGCCACGAACTCTGGGTGTACGGCCGCCGCGGGAGACCTTGCCGTCGTTGCGGCACACCGATCCGGTCGTTCATGCAGGGAGACGGGCCAGGGAGGGTCGTGTACATCTGTCCCCGCTGTCAGGCTTCCCTCGATGCCCCACTTCGGGCCGAGGGCTAGCTGTGCAGTTGACCCCCGTGTCACGCCACTTCCGTTGCGGCGACGTGATGCCGAACGCCCGGCGTGTGGCGCGGGAGCGTCTCTACGGAAGTACTTGAAGTCTCCGCGAAGTACGCGAGCCGGTGCGTCGACCCAGTCCGGCTCGGGAGGGCACGCGGGGACCCAGGCTCTCCAGCCAGTTCAGCTGCGAAGTCGATCGGGACCGCTACTCGGAGTGGGACGCCACCTCTCCTTCGGGCGAGTCGGGAGCAGACTCAGACTCCGGACCTCCTTCCGGCTTGTTGGGTCGCCGTTCCTTGCGATCCGGATCGACGCCAGGCGGGTCTGGGTCGATCGTCGCACGATCCTCGTTCGTGGGGGGCGGTTCCTTGGGATCCAATCGGCACCTCCTCGGTGAGCCGAGATGACGTCACCTGACTCGTTCCACCTTCGTCAGCCATCGCCGGCATCCTAAGCCTCCTAGGACACCGAGCTGCTTGAGAGACCGATGAGCCTCACGGGCGTAGTAGCACCGAGTCAACGTGGTCGTATCTGTTGGGCAGCGTGGCTTACGAGCGATCGTCCGAACGCGCCAAGGTCCACCCACTCACTAGAAGCACCACGCCGAGAGCGAGGAATGCAAGGTCCCACATCAGCTCGTTCGGGCCCGTCCGAACGTGGTGGATCTGGAGGATGTGGTGGTCGATCAGACCCTCGACCAGGTTGAAAAGACCCCAGCCGACCAACATCCAGCCGAGGAGTCCCTTCCACGACCATTCCACTCCGCCTGCTCGGGCTCTGTCCCAGAGCAAGAAGAGACCCACGACGATGAACACGTATGTGGTGGCATGGAATAGGCCGTCCCACAAGGTGTTGACCTCTAGGCCCCGCACCGTTGCGGCGGGGAAATCCCCCTGCGAGGTCAGCATGTGGTGCCACTGCAGGATCTGATGCAGCACGATCCCGTCGAACAAGCCACCCAACCCCACGCCGAGCATCACGGCGGGCGCGGTGATCGGGCGGACTGTCCTCTTCTTCCTGTCCACCATCATGTCGGCGCCCTACCCCGCGACCGCAGCGTCCAATCCATCCTCGAGAGCCGGACCGCGTAGCACCCCCTCACGATGGTCGTCGTGCCGGTCTTTGACGTTCGGAGCGGAGATTCCCCCGTGTTCGGTTAATCGGGTTGAGCGGGTGGGTACGTCGAAGGAACACACAACCGTGGAGGGAAAGATGGAAGGCACGAGCTCGAAGGTTCAGGAGACGGCGAAATCGGTAAGGGACACAGCATCGCAAGCCAAGAACGACCTACTGGACCTCACCGAGGGGAGGGAAGACATCCCGGCCCCGATGCGCGTCATCAGGAACGTCGGCATCACCTCTGGGATGGCGTACATCGCAGCGGGTGCGTCGATCTTCCTGAGTCTCGGGATGTGGTTCTTCCGCCGAGGCGGGAATCGGGAGACGGCCGAGCGCCTCGCGATATTCGTGGGCCTGTGGCCGCCGACATTTGTAGCGCTCGAGGGGTACGAGCACCCGGGACGCTAGCGGGTCGGGTCGATTCCGATTTCATGGACGCCGTGTGGCGATCTTGCTGACCGAGGAGCCGCTGGGGCCTCGGGCCCCGGCGGATCCTCATTTCTGAGGCCAGTCATAGGAAAGGGGCTCAGGTCGGGACCCGAGCCCCTCTCCAGTTCGTGATGTGAAGGAGGCCGATGCACAGCCCCCTGTTTCGTCGAAGCCGGGGGCAGGTTCCTTCGATCGTCAACGAGGACTCCCGGCAACCTGCGGCCGACTTCGCGGAGAGATTGCCCCCGCTCGGGCGGTCCTAAACGCCCACACCCATCCCGCGGGATGACCCGAGATGACCCGAGTGTGGTGCTCTTTGGTTTCGTCTTCCTCTCTGGCGGCTAGCTGGTCGCTGGGGCAGGCCGCGTGGCGTCGCGGAGTAGAGTTCCTTCGAATGAGCCCCCTCGTACGCACCGTCCTCATCGTCACCCTGATCGCCGGGGCCGTCGCCGTCTTGCTGTTCATCCTGCGGCCGGGGACATGATCAGGCTTTCCCGCGACGGAAACGATGTCATCAGCGCACGCTGAGTGGCAAGAAAGCTCCGGGGGTGGGACTCGAACCCACAATTGTGCAGCATAATAGGGCGCGTGCGGGAGGGCGGACGATGTCCGACGCGAAGTCGACCAGACGCAGGAGCGCGAAGTCAATTAGAACCACGGTGATGCGAGTCGCCGACGCCTCCCGGGCTCCGGGCCCCTCGCCTGCGAACAAGCCCAGGGGCTTGAGCTCATCACCCGGCGCCATGCGCGCGGCTGCCTCGGGCGTGGTCCAGAAGAAGGCGGCCGGGTTGCGCCCCAGGCATGTCGTAGGCGACGATGCGCGGGAGATGTCTCAGGAGTACGACGGCACTTGCACAAGGGGGGAGAGAGATGATCCTGGCAACGGCGAAGGTCGAGGATTTCGACCGGTTCTTGAAGATCTTCTCGACCAAGGGAGCTGAGAAGCGGAAGCAGCACGGGTCCAAGGGTTCGACCGTCTTTCGCGATCCCAATGAGGACGACCGGGTTTGGGTTCTCTTCGACTGGGATGTGGAGGGCTGGCAGAACTTCGTCTCCGACCCCGATGTCCCGGCGATCTTTCAAGAAGCCGGGCTCAAAGGTAAGCCCCAGGCCGCAGAGCTCGGAGGCCAGTACGACGCCTAGCCCCAGACGCCGAATCGGACCCCTCAAAGCCGCGGGTTGTCGGAGTTAGTCATGCGACCACCTCAGAGGTAGAAGGACCCGCCCGGCCGGTCGTGGAGGCTGCCTGCGCGGGAGCGCGCGCCGCCGTCCCCAGAAATCTGTGCGGTCCACGCTGAGGAGAAGGGGCCGGTCCCCACCCTCCCTGCCTTCGACGCCCGGGTGAAGGGTCCGGGCCGTCTCGGTGAGCCGAGAACGCTCAGGCGGAGCTCGGTCAGCCAACGGCTCCCGCTTGGTCCACGCCCACCACCGTTCGATCGGTCGGCGCGGCAGCGGGCTCGTCGTCACCCGGTCCTCTCCGCGGCGTTGTACGGCACCTGCCATTCGGCTCGCAGGCGCCGCACACCACGTACCAGTACCTCCACTGCAGATGGTCCCGCACCTTCAAGATCATCCGCAGGAGCGCCGGATCGGTCGTGTCCCGGTGCTCGCATTGCCCGAGATGCATGCTGCTGCGTTCACGCTGACGGTCTACGGGCACATCTTCGACGCGGATCTCGACGACCTCGCCGCGCGCCTGGAGATCCTGGGACGGGATTCAGACGGGATGCCGGTTGAGCGCCTGAGGCCGCCGGCGTCCGGATAGGGCATCTGACCTGCGGGAATAGAGGCTCCGGGGGTGGGACTC
>JBPCPX010000049.1:0-13373 GCA_050998695.1 Actinomycetota bacterium | reverse complement strand
CACGAAGATGGAAGCCATCCGCGCGCTCAAGCGCAAACTATCCGACGTCGTCTTCCGGGCTCTCCTGGTCGACGCTGACACGGCTGCTGAAGCTTGCTTCAGCGACGCCGCTTGACATAGGAGAGAGCCATGGCGATCGTCAAGCTGCGGGCACCGCTCAAAGACCTGGCCGGGGGCTGCCGGGAGGTCACGATCGACGGCTCGTCGGTCGGCGACGTCCTCCGCGAACTCGAGCGGCAGCACCCGAGGATCACCGGCTGGGTCCTGGACGAGCACGGGAGAGTTCGGCTCCACGTCAACGTCTTCGTGGACGGGGAACGCGTGAGGGAGGACGCGCCGGTCGCGCAAGACGCGACGTTGCACGTCCTCCCGTCGATATCGGGAGGTTCGAGATGACCGAGCTGTTGGTGGGGACGAAGAAGGGCCTGTTCGTGCTCGAAGGAGATCCGGGCGCGGAGAAGCCGTTCGAGGTGGCCACGCGCGCGTTCCCGGGTGATGTGGTGGAGTTCGCGGTCCGCGATCCGCGCTCAGGACGGTACTTCGCGTCCGTGACGTCCGGACATTACGGGCCGCGGGTGATGCACACGACGGATCCGGGCGGGGACGACTGGGAGCAGGCGACCGGGATCGCGTTCCCCGAGGGCGACGACTGGTCACTCGAACGGATATGGTCGATCCGGCCGGGCGAAGCGGACGGCCTCATGTACGCGGGCGTCGCCCCTGCTGCGCTGTTCGCCTCGACCGACGGCGGTCTCACGTGGGAGCTGAACCGTGCCATGTGGGATCAGCCGACCCGGAGCTCGTGGCAACCGGGGGCCGGGGGGCTCTGTCTGCATTCGATCGCCACGTGGCCGGGTGATCCCATGCGACTCGCGATCGGCATCTCGGCGGTCGGGGTATGGCTCAGCGACGACGCTGGGGAGACGTGGCGTCACGGCAACGCCGGCCTCATACCCCGCTACGTCCCCGAGGAGTCGCAGGGGGACACGATCGACCTCTGCGTGCACAACATGCATCGGGCACCCCAGCGCCCCGAGCGGCTCTTCATGCAGTTCCACGGCGGCGTCTACCGGAGCGACGACACGGGCGAGTCGTGGACCTCGATCGCGGAAGGGCTCCCGTCGGACTTCGGGTTCCCGATGGTGATAGATCCGGGGGACCCTGACACGGCGTTCGTGATCCCCCTGGTCGCCGACACAGATCGCGTCACCGTGGACGGACGAGTTCGCGTGTTCGGGACCCACGATGCCGGAGAGAGCTGGACCTCTCTGAGCGACGGGCTCCCCCAGGACGGGGCTTACCTCACGATCCTGCGGCAGGCGTTCGGTCACGAAGGTGAGGGGTCGGGGCTCAGCCTCTACTTCGGAGCCACGTCGGGAGACGTGTTCGGGTCCGGGGATGCCGGGGCTTCCTGGTTCACCGTGCGAGAGCTGCTGGCGCCGGTCAACTCGGTTCGGGTGGCCTAGACGCCAGATCTCCCAGGCATGTCAGAGGCTGCCTTCATCATGGGCCCATGGGAGAGATCGTCTCGCTCACGGAGTACCGGGACCGGAAGAGCCCCGAGGTGGCCGTGATGCGGCGCCTGGAGCACGCGGTCGGCCGCCTCGACTCGGTGGTCCAGCGTAGGCCCGGCCGCATGGCTCCCACTGTCGAGCGAGAGCTTCTCCTCATCGCGCGCGCCGTGTCCTCCGGCATGCCCCTAGAGGCAGCCGACCGCGCCGAGCGACTCGCCGACCTGCTGGAGCATCCCGCGGCGTCCGGCTCCTGACCCCGTTTGCGGACTCTCGTTCGGCGGGTGTACGGTCGAGACGCTATCGAGAGGTAGCTGCGGGGGGAGCAGAACCCACGCGCGAGTCTTGCCGCGGGAGGCATGCTCAGGCCCCCGGGCCACGTCAGGTCCGGCGGCCCGAGCAAGATGCAGACGAGACGCTTGATACCTGCTCCTCCCGCTCTCTCACGTTCGGACCGGGCTCATGCCGCCTCGCGGACGACCTCGCGTCCGCACGACGTCGCTCCTCCGTTGGTGAGGGTGGCTCGCCACTCGGCGAGCAAGGGAAGTACCAGCTCGGACTCCAGGCGCTCGAAGCCATCGTCGGGATGGATCCCGTCCTCCTGCAGCGCGTCCTCGGGCACGAACGCCTCCCAGTCGGCGATCGCGACGTTCGGGTAGGTCGGCACCACCTCTCGGATCGTCTCGTTGACTGCGGGGATGATAGTTCCTTCCGCAGGGCCCTTCGCGGTCTGCCAGATCACGAACGGGGTCGTCCTGAGGACATCGAGCGTCTCGACCAGAGAGTCGCGGAAGGCGTCCGGCGCCGAGTCGTTGGTGCCGAGCTCCATCACCACGACGTCGGCATCCTGCTCGGCCGCATCGGTCGCGAGCGCGACGCCTGAGGAGGACGGCCGCCCCACCGCGGCGTCGAGCGTCACGCTCCACTCGGACAATCCCGCCTCGACCGCATCGCGACCGCCGTCCAGGATCGAATCGCCGATCACCCACACGATCGGCGGGTCGTTCCGCGACCGGCGGCCGTCGAGCCGGAGCCATCGCTCCGTCACGCCGGCGCGGCGGACGTACACGAGCGGCTCCGTCCGTGGCTCGGGGCTGCCTTCGAATGGCGGGTTCGCCGCGGATGCCGGCGGCGGGATCGGCGAAGGGGGATCGGCGATCAAGACCTCCGCGTCGTGGCTCTCACCCGCCAGGCGCACGTTCGCCGGAAGAGTCTCCACCGCCACCGCGAACGGCCCTCCGAGGAACTGGGCCGGCCCCGCGACGGATGAGACCCGAAGGACCGGTACCCCCGTCGGCGAGCAGCGGTACAGGATCATGACGTCGCCGGGCAAACACGACCCATCCGTCGAGAACCTCGACACCGCGGCTCCTTCGCTCTCCGTCTCCGAGCAGGCGTCGCCGCCCTGGCTGGACTCCACCGGTGGGGGGTCTAGGGGCGGCGGGGCCTGCATCGTGCTCCCGTCGCATGCGGCGACGAGGCAAGCGAGGAGGAGCGCGAGACGCGCGAACCTCACGAGGTGGCTGCGGCGCGGCGGCCGGCGGCGCGCGAACGGAAGACCACCCAGACGAGCACTGCCGCGATGCCGGCCGCCGCGAGCGCGGCCGCGACGCTGGCTCTCGGACCCGCCGCCGAGGCGATCCTGGTGCGCAACCGCACAGGCTGGTGGAAGTCGCGGATGGGCCACCCATGTTCCTCCGCCGCCTTCCTGAGCTCCTTGTCCGGATTCACGGCGACCGGGTTCCCGACCGCCTCGAGGAGCGGCAGATCGGTGGCGGAGTCGCTGTACGCGAACGACCGCGAGAGGTCGATCCCCGTCCGCTTCGCCACGGCCCTGACCGCCTCGGCCTTGCCTTCGCCGTAGGCGTAGAACTCGAGGTCACCCGTGTACCGACCGTCCGCGCCGACCGCCGCCCTCGTCGCGATCACCCCTGACACGCCGAAGTGACGTGCGAGCGGCCGCACGACCTCTTCCGGCGAGGACGAGACGATGTAGATGCGCCTGCCCTCGGAGCGATGGAGCTCCATGAGGTCCAGCGCTTCCGCGTAGACGTAGGGATCGATCACGTCAAGGATCACGTCCTCGACCAGCCGTTCCACCTGTGTCCGGTCCCAACCCTTGGTGAGCTGGAGCATGCCCTCCTTGAGTCGCTCCATCTTGCCCTCGTCGGCCCCCACGAGCAGGTAGACGAGCTGTGCGTACGCGCCGCGGAGGAGTTGTCCGCGCGAGACCATCCCCGCCCGGTACAGCGGCCGCGAAAGCGCGAGCGTGCTCGACCGTGAGATGACGGTCTTGTCCAGGTCGAAGAATGCCGCGTCCATCGGGACAATCATCGTACGGCGCGCACCCGACGTTGAGGAGGAGCGCGCGAGATGTGCTCAACCGAAGTCGATCTCCCTCTGCCGGGCGCCGCTATCCTCGGACGTGGAGGCGTCTGGGTTCCTGGTGGGCCCCGCGGTCTTCAAAACCGACGAGAGGGCGACGAGCTCTCTGGCGGGTTCGATTCCCGTCCGCCTCCGCTCAGCAACACCTCGCGCCTCAACGAGAGGTTGGGCGGAGGCGGGTATGCTCCCGCTTCACGAACCACCAGCACGAAGAGGCGCCGATCCGGCGCGAGACCCGGCGATGGAGCTTCGGTGCGAGAACTCGACACACCCGACGAACGGCGTGGTCCTTCCCCCGGCAAGCGCGCGGCAGACGATCACTGGAGTGGCTCTCGCCGCGTGGTGCAGGTCAGGCCGCATGTCTGGAACTGGCTCGCGCCTCGCGTCGACGATGGCTCGGTCCTGGAGATCGGGCCCGGGCTCCGGCCGACCGCCCCCGTCGCCTCGTCCACCTTCATCGATGCTTCGGCCCACGCCCTGAACCGCCTCGCGGCGCGCGGGGGCCGGACCGTGCCCGCGGGCGAAACGCTCCCGTTCCCCGACGGATCCTTCGACGCGGTGCTCGCCTTCGAGGTCCTCGAACATGTCGATGATGACACCGGCCTCATCCACGAGATCGCTCGGGTCAGTCGTCCCGACGGCATGCTGATCATGTCGACCCCGGTCCATGCATCGATGTGGTCCCCGCTCGACGATGCATGTGGTCACATGCGCCGAGACGAGCCCGAAGTCCTATTCGAGAAAGTGCGGTCCTCGGGATTCGAGATCGGGGGCTACACGTGGACGCCCTCCGGTTCCCCACGCGTCATCAGGTTGCGGGCGCGAGCGCTCACCTCGAACCGTCGGCTGTCGACGGCGTTCGTGCAGACGCTGATCTTCCCGTTCCACGCCGCTTACCAGCGGATGTTCGCGGAGCTCCGCTGGAGATCACCGACGGTCCCGGTACCGCTCGAGGCGGACGATGTCATGCTCTGGGCAACCCGAGCTGCGGCGACTCGAACCGCGGATCGATCGCCCTGACGTCCTCTCGATCGAGACGAGCTTTCCCTCACTGCGAAACGGCGAGGACCCAGAGGGCCCTCGGCCCTCCGGGTCCCTCCCGCTCACGGGCGGCTAGCGGTAGTACTGCCCGTAGTAGCGACCGAGCTCGTCCTGATACGTGGGGTCGATCCCACGCTCGGGGTCGAACTCGGGCGCGTTCTTGATCTCTTCCTTGGTCCGATCCACGAACACGACCCGATCTTCCAGGTCGATCCGCTCGATCGTCTGCGCCGGAAGGATGACCTTCCGACCGAAGATCCACGGACCGGTGTCCACGACAACGTGGCTCTTGCCGGCATCGGCGGTCGACTCGTCGATCTTCCCGATGCTGCCGTCCTGGGCTTCCACCTTGAAGCCAGTGAGATCCACGGCGGGTTCGAGCACCACCGTGGTGCGGTACGTCCACATCTCCAACATGGGTCCACCTCCCTGGGGATGCACGGCCGACGGTTGCGATCGGCCGTTACTTCGCCGCTACCCGGGACGATCGGAGGGGAAACATGGGTTCAGAGCTCGCGCCAGCGGGTACGGGATGAGTAACCCTGGGAAGGAGTGGGTCCGAGACGATGGCAGCACTGTGGAGATTGCTTCCTGTCACGCGAGTGACCGCCGGGTTGTGGGCGTGGAAGAACCGACGCGAACTGGGCCGATGGGCCGGCTTCGTATGGCGCGCGATCCCCCCCTCCGCGGCCGACCAGGATGACGTCATGACAGAGGGTCGGCTCCGCGCGGCTCTCGCCAAAGACTCTCGTACGCGAGGGGCCCCCTCGTTCTCGGTCCGCGTGAAGAACGGAACCGCGCTGCTCGACGGCCATCTTCACCCGGACCTGCACGACCTCGTCGCGTCGACCGCCGAGCGGACGAAAGGCGTGAACCGGGTCGAATGCAGGATCGGCGACAAGGGTGCTCGGCGCAACCCGATATCACATTCGCACACCATCCCCGTCGCCGCGATCCCCCCCCGACCGGTCTAGGCGCCAGCGGCCCATCTGGGGAATCAGTCGGTCTCTGCCGGCGCGCCGAGAGGCATCCAGCACTCGAGGATCGAGCCTCGGGTCGGCTCGCTCTCGATGCGGCACCACCCGCCGGCGAGCTCGGCCCGTTCGGTGACGGTGGCGAGCCCGAGGTGGCCGGGCCGAGGCGTCTCGGATGGATCGAACCCTTCGCCGTCATCCGTGATCCGGAGAAGGAGTCCCCCGTTTACGGACGACAGCCGGACCTCGACGTGCGTCGCGTTCGCGTGCTTCCTGACGTTGGCCACCGCCTCTTGGGCGATCCGATAGAACGCGACCCGAGCCTCAGGGACGGGCTCGTGATCGAGCTCGTCGATCACCTCCCAGGTCCATCCGGTGTCTTTGGCCACGTGCTCCAGGTACATCCCGATCGCGGGGGTCAGCCCTTCGAGATCGAGCGCGACCGGCCGCAGCTCGAACAGGAGGTTCCGGAGGCGATCGATGGAGGATCGAAGCTCCTCCGCGAGCTCGCCGAGCTCGTGCGCATCGACACGCTCAGGGCGGTCGAGCAGCAGCTGCAGACGCATGTCGACCGCGCTCATCACCTGGATCGGGTCGTCGTGGATGTCGGCGGCGATCCTGCGGCGCTCCTCCTCCTGGGCGTTCTCGAGTCGCTGTGCGAGGTCGCGCCGCTGCGCCACCATGCGCTTCACCTCGTCGAGGCTCGCCCGGAGCCTGTCCTCGGCCTGCTTCTGCGCCGTGATGTCCACCATCACGCCCCGCCAGTACAGGACCGTGCCGTCTTCGGCGTCCACGGGCACGGCCTCGTCGCGGATCCATACCTCGCGACCGTCCTTCGCGAGGATCCGGTACTCGGACAGGAATCGCTCGCGATCGGCGTTGGAGGCCCGATGCTCCTGCACCACCCGTTCCCGATCCGCCGGGTGCAAACAGCGGACCCACAGCTCGGCGTCACGCATCCACTCCTCGACGCTGTAGCCGAGCAGATCGACGATCTGCGGACTCGTGTAGAGGTTGGTGGAGAGCTCGTCCGGCCGGTCGAGGTAGAGGATCGCCGGAGCGTCTTCGACCATCGCTCGGTACGCCGCGGGGTCCAGCTCCTGATCCGGCGCTCCCGTCATCAGGTCACACGCGCGAGATGATCGCCGCGAGCAACGCCGTCCGAGGGACGACGCTCGTGAGATCCACCCACTCGGCGGGCCCGTGATCGTCGCCGCCGACAGGCCCCAGGCCGTCGATCGTGGGCGTTCCGGCCGAACTCGTGGTGTTCGCATCGGAGGCGCCGCCGGTCGCCGCGTCATGGAGATCGAACCCGAGCTCCGAGGCGGCGCCCACGGCGATGTCGACGAGGCGCCGCCCACCCTCGCCCTTCTCCATCGGTCGGTGCCAACCGTGCGTGTCGATCGTGATCTGCACGTCCGGGACCGCCACGTCGGCGCAGATCCGTGCGACCTCCGCCTCGGCTTCCTCCAACGTTGCGAGCTCAAACGAACGGAGGTCGACCTGGAGCTCGCACCGTTCGGCGACGACGTTCGATCGCGTGCCGCCCCGAACCACGCCCACGTTCGACGTCACCCCGGGCCACCGTCCGTTCAGCCCTTCCAGTGCGAGGATCGTGTGCGCCGCTTGCAGAACCGCGTTCCGCCCCTTCTCCGGCTCCACGCCGGCGTGCGCCGCTCGACCCACGATGTTGATCGCGAAATCGGTGATCCCCTTCCGAGCCGAGACGATGTCGCCGTTCGCCCGCGCACCCTCGAGCACCAACGCGGCGTCGTGCGAAGGAGCGAGCTCCCGGATGACCGGCCCCGAGAAGGGCGAACCGATCTCCTCGTCGGGGTTGCAGACGTACGTGATCGTGCCGAAACCATCGAAGCCGACGTCCTGCAGCACCTCCGTCGCGAAGAATCCGGCGAGAAGCCCCGCCTTCATGTCGGACACGCCCGGACCGCGAGCGATGTCGCCGTCGACCTGGAACGGGCGCTCGGCCACCGTGCCGTCGTCGAAGACCGTGTCCATATGCCCGACCAGCAGGACGTTCGGTCCACCCGTGCCTCGAAGCCTCCCGATCAGGAGGTCGCCGAGTCTCAGAGAACCGTCGTGCGGGCGACGTTCGACCTCCCAACCGTGCTCCTCGAACCGCAACTGGCACATGTCGGCGATCCGGTTCACACCATCCGGCGAGTAGGAGCCACAGTCGACGTTGACCATCGCCTCGAGCGTCTCGAGGAACTCGGAGCGGCGAGCATCGGTGCGGTCGCGGAGCGCCTGAACGTCCATGGGTGACGCCGACGCTAGCATGAGCCGCTCAGCCGAAGGGAGTAGGTGTGTCGCGAGAGGCGATCGGCGCCGTGGTGGACGCGGCCGGGTCCGGCGTCCACATCGAGCAACTCCAGATCGACCCTCCAGGTCCCGGTGAGGTGCTCGTGCGGCTTGTGGCGAGCGGCGTCTGTCACTCGGATCTCTGGGCGATGGAGCACGGGAACTGGGGAGCCCCCTTCCCGATGTTGCTCGGTCACGAAGGCGGCGGCATCGTCGAGGAGGTCGGCGAGGGTGTGCAGACACCGACCGTCGGCGATCCGGTCGTGCTTTCCTGGGCGGTGCCGTGCGGGTCGTGCGGTCCCTGCCGGAGCGGGGTCCCGCGCCGTTTCTCGCCCGCGTGGACGCAACCCCCGCGCGCCCACCGAGCGCGGGATGCCGCCCCGCTCGCGGGGACGCTCTCGCTCGGGACCCTTGCCACGCACACCGTCGTGCATGCGGCACAAGCGATCCCGATGCCCGTCGAACTACCGCTCCGGAGCGGATGCCTCCTCGGGTGCGGCGTCTCCACCGGCGTCGGCGCCGCGACACAGACGGCGAAGGTGTGGCCCGGCGCGCGGGCCGCGGTGATCGGTCTCGGCGGCATCGGCCTCGCGGCGCTGCAAGGCGCGAGGATCGCCGGTGCCGAGCGGCTGGTCGCCATCGACCTCGCCGCGCCCAAGCTGGAGTGGGCGAAGCGGTTCGGAGCGACGGATACCGTCGACGCGTCGGATGTCGACGCCGTCGAGGCGGTTCGCGAACTCACAGGAGGCGACGGCGTCGACTTCGCGTTCGAGGCGACCGGTGTGCCGCACGTGGTCTCGCAGGCCGTGGCGATGCTCGACTACGCGGGCGTCGCGGTCGCGATCGGAGTGCCGCCCATCCCAGCGGAGGTCACCCTCGCGTGGAACGGGAGCGAGGACGCTGCGTACCCGCGGAAGACGTCGCTCCTCATCACCGACGGCGGCGATCCGATCCCCTCGGAGGACTTCCCGGAGATGGCGCGTTGGGCGCTCGACGGGCGGCTCGACCTCGACGGCATGGTCAGCAGGGAGATCGGCCTGGATGAGCTCGACGAGGCGTTCCGCGCCATGCTGGCCGGCGAGGTGATCCGCTCCGTCGTGGTGTTCGACGCATGATCGGTACAGCGACGGAAACTCCTCGCGGCGATCTGAACGTCTGGTGGCGGTTCGGCATCCCTCTGGTCGTTCCGATCGAGCGCGCTTTGTTCCGGGTCCGCGTTGTGGGGATCCACCACGTCCCGTTCGCAGGACCGGCGATCCTGGCGTTCGTGCATGTCAGCGTGCTAGACGGACCCTGCCTGGCGATCGAGGTCGCATGGCGGCGTCGACGCGCGGTGCGCTTCCTCGTCGCCGCCGAGGCGTTCGACGTGCCGGTGAACGGCTGGTTCCTCCGCCGGTATCGCCAGATCCCCATCCACCGCGGGGGAAGCGATACCGGTGCCCTGGACGAGGCGATCGAGACGATCCGACGCGGCGCGCTCGCCGCGATCGCGCCGGAAGGGGCGGTCAACCCGGACCCGGGGGAGCTGCAGCGCATCCGCAGCGGGATCGCTCGTATCGCGCTTCCGACGGGCGCGCCCGTGATCCCGGTGGGGATCTGGGGGACACACCGTCGCTGGCCCAAGTCGGGCAGGGACTGGGGGCGTCCGTGGCGACCTCGTCTCGGTTTCACCTTCGGCGAGCCGATCGAGCCGACGGGTGACGTGTCCCGACAGGAGGACATCGACGTCTTCCTCGAGCGAGTTCGGGAAGGGCTGACACAGCAGCTCGTGGCGGCTCGGATGCTGGCGGGCGATCCCGTCCGCATCGCCCGTGATTAGCTCGAGCGCATCGAGGGTAGGGACCGGTCGCGGAGGTGATAGCGCGTGATGAGCCCCTGGGCATATCCGGAGAACCGCTACTACTACGAGTGGTACGCCGACGAGTCCACGGATGAACGATCCGACAGCGACATCAAGCAAGAGCTCCTCGATCACATCCGGACCGGCCCCTACGAGGACCAGTACGACATCGACGTCGACGTGACGAAGGGCGTCGTGATCTTGACCGGGACCGCGTTGACCACGGTCGCGAAGCGCGCCGCCGGCGACGACGCGTGGGACACGCGCGGCGTCACCGATGTCAGCAATCAGATCCAGGTCAAGCGCGAGGCCGCGGCCCTCTAAGAACCGAACGACGCCGGCGGCGTTCAGCCGCCGAGCGCCACGCCGGTGATCAGGTTGGAGTCGCGAAGCTTCCGTAGCGCCTCGCGCTCGATGAGACGCACCCGCTCGCCCGAGAGTCCGAGCACCTTGCCGGTCTCCCGCAGGGAGAGCGGCTGCCCGTTCTCGAGCCCATACCGGAGAGCCACGACGTGCCGCTCGCGCTCGTCGAGCACCTTGTCGACCGCACCGCCGATCTCCTCGCGGAGCAGCTGGTCCTCGACCTCGGCGAAACCTGCCT
The DNA here is from genome assembly GCA_050998695.1 of Actinomycetota bacterium. GTDB lineage: Bacteria > Actinomycetota > UBA4738 > UBA4738 > HRBIN12 > JAJNBA01. The sequence goes on along the minus strand of JBPCPX010000049.1, from coordinate 2,702 downwards.
CGGAATCGATCTCCTCGATCAGGTCACCCAGCTCGGTGTCCTCGCCGACCGGCGACTGGAGAGACAGTGGCTCGCGCCGGCCCATCTCCGTCAGGTCGTCGATCTCGTCCACCGTGGTGTCCAGAGCCTTCGCGAGCTCCTCGCGGGAGGGCTCCCGACCCATCGACTGCGCGAACTGGAACCTCGTGCGGTTGAGCTTGCGCAGCCGGTCGTGGATGTGGACGGGCAGGCGGATCGAGCGCGAACGGTCGGCGATCGCCCGGGTGATGCCCTGGCGGATCCACCACGTCGCGTAGGTCGAGAACTTGAAGCCCCGGCGCCAGTCGAACAGCTCGACGGCGCGCATGAGGCCGATGTTCCCCTCCTGGATCAGGTCGAGGAGGGGGAGGCCCTGGCCCTGGTACTTGCGGGCCACCGAAACGACCAGCCGGAGGTTCGCCATGATGAAACGCTGGCGCGCGGCCTCCGCCGTCCGCATGTCGCGGCGGGCCTTCGCGATGCTCTTCTCCGACCGGAGACGGCCGGCACGTAGGCGGTCTTCCGCCTCCTTGCCCGCCTCGATCGTCATGGCGAGCTCGACCTCTTCCTCTTTGGTAAGCAACGGCTCTCGAGCCGCAGCCTCGAGGTAGAGGCGCAGGTCGTCCGCGTCGTCGGTCCCCAAGGGACGCGCCGGCTCAGGCACTTCGTATCACGCTCCTCACTCGGTCCGTACCCGCTGTGCGGGGGTCGTATCCGTCTTCTCTGTTGTCCGACAGCGCGACCACGTAGGCAAACGTGACTAGATGTCCACTCCGGTCGCTGGTTCCCATGGTAGGGGGCCCGTTCTCCTGTGTAAAGCCGGATCGGTGTGGCGGTCTTGTGAAAACACCCTGCCGCGCACGGATTGCCGGTTCATTCCGGCTGTCCTTACCCAGGTGTTTCAACGCCAAACGAGCGCGCATCATTTCCGACGCCACAGATTGACCCACGGTCAACCCTCGGCGCTCCCCACGGCCCTATCTGCGAGCACCGACCGCCCTTGGCTCCATGCCCGGAGCCGAGCGATGTCTTCCGCGCGGGTCCGCGAGAGGGGGACGGTCTCGGAGGCCTCTTCCCGAAGGAACCCATCCTCGAGCTCTCTGGCCGAAGCGAACGCCCTGTACAGCGCCCCGACCACGATCCCCTCCAGCTCCGCTCCGGAGAATCCGTCGGTCAGCGTGACCAGCGTCGCCAGATCGAAGGAGCCAGGGTCACGGTGGCGGCGCGCAAGGTGGAGTCGCAGGATCGCCTGGCGCTCCGCCGGTCCGGGAAGGTCCACGAAGAACGTCTCGTCGAACCGGCCGCGGCGCAACAACTCGGGCGGAAGACTCTCCACGTCGTTGCACGTCGCGACGAGGAAGACGTCGCCGTGCCTCTCCTGCAGCCACCGGAGGAAGCCGCCGAGCACGCGCTGGCTGACCCCGCCGTCACGGGCGGACGCGGACGCGGCGAACCCCTTCTCGATCTCATCCACCCATACGACCACCGGCGCCATCGATTCGATCGCGTTCAGCGCCCGCCGGAGCCGGACTTCGGATTCGCCAACGAAGGACCCGAAGATCGCACCAGGGTCGAGCGCGACGAGCGGCATCCCCCAAGTCCGCGCCAGCGTCTTGGCCACCAGTGACTTACCGCACCCGGGAACCCCGATCCGCAGCACGCCGCGGGGCGGGTCGAGCCCATAGCTCTTCGCCTCTGGGGAGAATCCACGACCGCGGAGAGTCAGCCATCCTTTGAGGTTCTCGAGGCCTCCGACGTGATCGAGCCCACCGTCCTGTGTCGGTACAAGCGACAGGACGCCGTCCTCGGCCAGGAGTTCGGCCTTCGCCTCTCGCATCCGAGGGATGTCTTCGGCGCCGAGGCGACCGTCTTCGAGCGTCGCTCGAAGGATGAGTCGCTGCGCCTCGGGCAGCGACAACCCCTTGAGACTCTCCGCCAATTCTCGTGCTCGCTCCTGCGGGAGGTCGATCTCCGCGAAGTGACGGGTCCGGAGTTCCTCCATCGTCTCCGACACCAGGCGGTACACCTCGGTGTCCGAGGGTGGCTCGAGCGTCCAAAGCAGGGCGAGTCCGCGGAGCTCCTCGGGCACAACGATGTCCGCGCCCGTGAGGACGAGCGTCTGGGCCTGGATCGCCTCAAGCGCCTGCTCCTTGAACGCCCGCAGGGTGGCGTGATCCTCTAGCACATGTCCCACGTCGTGGAAGACGAAGACGCCGGGGCCATCGATCTCTGCGATGAACCCGATCGCGCCGGCCGCGCTCGTGGTGTTGGGTTGAGCGCTCTGCCCATCGCGCGCGAGACCGCGTGTCGCCGACCAAGTCCACAATGGGAGGCTGGCTCCCGAAGCCGCGAGACGCAGATAACCCATGAATCGCGTCTCGTCGTCCGCTCTCGCAAGGATCAGGTAGTGCCGGGAGACCAGCAGGGATCGGAGGTCGCCAGTGGCGTCCATGAGCGAATCATCGCAGGCGATTACGCTTCGCTCATGAACCTGCCGGAGCTGCGAAGCGTCGACCTCGACGGACCGGTGACCTACCGCGAGTGGGACGGACCCTCGGAGACCACGTTCGTCCTGCTCCACGGCCTGGGTGCATCCCATCTGTCTTGGGTGCAGGTCGGAGAGCCGCTGTCCGGGCTGGGTCGCGTGCTCGCCCTCGACCTTCCGGGTTTCGGGTCGTCTCCGC